>JAWOAS010000020.1:0-11446 GCA_046498405.1 Egibacteraceae bacterium | reverse complement strand
CCGCAGATCGCCGCCGAGGCGCCCGGCATCGTCGAGGAGGTCGAGTCGGGCATCGACCAGCTCGAGGAGCTCCTCGACGAGGGCCTGCCGTTCATCGAGGAGGGCACCGACGTCGCCGAGCTCCTCGCCCTCGCGCAAGAGCAGGCGGTGGAGTTCCTCCAGCGCGAGGGCGTGGCGATCGCCTCGACCCTGGCCGAGGGCGTGACGGGCCTGCTCTTCGGCCTGGTCGGCCTCTTCTTCTACCTCAAGGACGGTCGGCGGATCGCCGCCTGGTCCCAGCGGCTCTTCCCCCGCGCGGCGCGCGACACCGTCGGCGAGATCGGCGTCGCGACGTGGACGACCCTCGGCGGCTACTTCCGCGGACAGCTGCTCATCGCCCTCGCCGACGCGATCTTCATCGGCATCGGCCTCGCCCTGCTCGGCGTCCCGCTCGTCGTGCCGCTGGCGGTCCTCGTCTTCTTCGGCGGGCTCTTCCCCATCATCGGGGCGGTGCTGTCCGGAGCGGTGGCCGTCCTCGTCGCGCTCGCCTCGCAGGGGCTCGTCGTCGCCCTCGGCGCGCTGGCCGTCGTCCTGGCCGTGCAGCAGGTCGAGTCCAACGTGCTCGCGCCGATCGTCCTCGGCAAGGCCACCGAGCTCCACCCGCTGGCGGTGATCGTCTCGCTGACCGCCGGCGGGGTCCTGCTCGGCATCCTCGGCGCGTTCCTCGCCGTGCCCGTCGCCGCGAGCCTGGCCCGGGGCGCCCGCATCCTGCGTCAGCGCTTCGACGCCGCCGACGGCCTCGCCCCGCCGCAGCCGACGGTCGGGCCCTCGGCGCCCGCGGGCTGAGCGCGCGGAGCGCTACTGGCGCAGCGGGGCCAGCGCGTCGACCTCGGCGACGTCGAGCACCGGGCCGACCCACGCGGCGGTGAGCTCGCCGTCGCCGGCGATGCGCTCGAGGGTCTCGAGGCGCTGGCCGGGCGGCAGCGGCCCGTAGGAGGGGTGGACCTCGGCGACGCGGGCGAGCACCTCGCGGGAGGCGGGGTAGCGCTGCGCGACCGTGGCCAGCAGCAGCCCGAAGGCACAGGCCCGGGCCACGACGGGGTCGGCGGCCTCGCGCCAGTCACCGCGCACCGCGTCGAGGCGGGGCTCGACGATGTCGACGAGACCGCGCAGCCACGTGGCGTTGGCCTGGTCGAGCCCGGCGGCGTCGATCGCGTCGTGGTTGGGGTCGGTGCTCGGAGGGGCCGGCACCTCCTGGTCGCTGACGGGCATGGCCGGTACCTCGTGCTCGTGGTCGGTCACCCTGGGTTCCTTTCACTGCGGCGTCGTGCGTGGGGCTCGGCGGCCGCGGGCAGGCTGCCGTGGCCCAACGCCACCATGGAGGATCTCACCTGTGAGCGCAGAGCACATCCGTTTCTTCTTCGACCCCATCTGCCCGTGGTGCTACCAGACCTCGCGCTGGATCCGCCAGCTCGAGGCGCTCGGCGAGGTCACCGCCTCGTGGGGGCTGTTCAGCCTCGAGCTCGCCAACGACGGGCAGAGCGACCGCCTGCCGCGCAGCGCGGCGTCGCTGCGCACCGCGCTCCTCGTCGACGAGCGCCACGGCGCGGCGGCGACCGGCCGCTTCTACGCCACCCTCGGCGAGGCCGTGCACGAGCGCGGAGCGCGCGTCCACCGCCCCGACGTCATCACGAGCGCGCTGGCCGAGGCCGACCTCGACCCCGGCCTCCTCGACGAGGCCGTCGCCGACCCCGACACCTGGGACCGCGTCGTCGCCCAGCACAAGGCCCTCGTCGAGGGCACCGGCAGCTTCGGCGTGCCGACGATCGTCCTCGACGGCGGGCAGGGCCCGGCGATCTTCGGCCCGGTGATCTCCGAGCTGCCGAGCGACGCCGACGCCGTCGAGCTGCTGCGCCACGTCGTGTGGCTCACGCGCTACGAGAACTTCTCCGAGCTCAAGCGCGACCGCGCCGACCCCGACCTCGAGAGCATTCGGCGCTTCCGCGCCCACGAGGCTCGTACGCAGGCCGACGACGACGGCTGAGGCCGGGGCGCTCAGGACCGCCGCTCGTCGCGGCCGAGGAGGTACCAGGCGCCCGGCAGCAGCGCGGCGGCCAGCGCGGCCTTGAGCACGTCGCCGACGAGGTAGGGGGCGACGCCGCGCAGCACCGCCTCGCCGGCGCCCATTCCGGTCACGAGGGCCAGGACGGTCGCGCCGAAGAGGTAGATGACCGCGCTGCCGAGGAGGAAGGCCGCGGCCATCGTCGCCGGCCGACGGTCGGCGCCGCGCCGGGCGAGGGCGCCGACGACGACCGCCGCGACGACGAAGCCGAGCAGGTAGCCACCGGAGGCCCCGGCGAGGTGCTGCCAGCCCGAGGCGGCGTCGGCGTAGAACGGCAGCCCGAGGCCGCCGAGGAGGAGGTAGAGGCCCATCGCGGCCACCGCCCGGGCCGGCCCGAGCGCCGCGGCGACGAGCAGGACCGCGAAGGTCTGCCCCGACAGCGGCACCGGCGAGAACGGCAACGGCACGACGACCTGCGCGGCGGCGGCGGTGACGAGCACGCCGGCGCCGACGGCAGCGGCGTCGCGCAACCACGTCCCGGCGAGGCGGTCGGCGAGCACCGGGCGGGCGACAGCAGCGGGAACGGACGACATGGCTTCCTCCTCGAGGCGTCTTGGCGGACCCGGCGCGCGGCGGATCGCGGGTCGTGCCGCGTCGGGTCGGCCTCATCCTCGCGCACCCGGCGCCGCGGCGCCACTCAACCGGCGGCCGACCGCCGGTCGCCCGGCCGACCCGGGCCCTCAGCGGCGTCCGTGCCGCGCGTCGGCGAGCGCGTCGGCGAGCGCGTCCGCGGTCGGCGTGGGCCCCTCGAAGCGGTGTGCCCCGACCTGGGCCAACGCGGTGACCGGGCGCACCGAGGAGCACACGAGCACCTCGTCGACCCCGCCGAGGCCGGCGACGTCGATCTCGGCGTCGCGGGTGGGCACGCCGTCCTCCCGGGCGAGCGCGAGCAGGGACCGTCGGCTGATCGAGTCGACGATGCCGCGCTCGGGAGCCACCGCGCAGAGCACGCCGTCGACGACCCACAGCACGCAGAACGTCGGCCCCTCGAGGACCGTCCCATCGGCGGTCACGAGGAGCGCGTCATCGCCGCCGGCACGTTGCGCCGCGCGCGTCGCGGTCATGTTCGGGGCGTAGGACATCGTCTTGGCCCCCGCCGGGGCGTGCTCGGAGGGCGGCACGACCCACGGGGCGTACTGCGGGACGAGGTGGCGCAGCGCCGTGCGCGAGGGCTGCGGCGACAGCGTCGCGACCCGCGTCCCCGAGGCGGTGACGTAGCAGCGCAGCGCGGCGTCGCCGGTGACCGGCGCGAGCAGGCGTGCGAGGTCCGCGCGCAGCAGGTCGGCGTCGGCCGGTGGCAGCAGGAGCTTGGCCAGCGAGCCGTCGAGGCGCGCGAGGTGGTCGTCGAGGCGGAAGGGGGCGCCGTCCCACACGCCGATCGTCTCGAAGGCGCCGTCGCCGCGCGTGACGCCGGCGTCGGTGACCGCGAGGGCGGCCTCGGCCAGGGTCGTGGGAACCCCATCGACGACGGCGGTGACGGCCTCGGCGGTCATGCCCGCAACCCTAGGGGTCCGCGGCGACGGGGTCGAGGGCGGCGAGCAGGGCCTGCCCCACCGAGAAGTCCCCGGCCCGGCCCTTGAAGAGGTCCCCGAGGCGGGCGTGGTCGGCCTGCCCCGCGGCGTCGGCGCGGCGCCCGAGGGCCGCCGCGGCCGCGGCGACGATCTCCGCGGGCTCGGCGGGATCGCCGAAGGTCGGGAAGACCTCGAGGACCTCCCAGACCCCGGCCAGCGGGCGGCGCTCCTCGCCGAGGGCGAGGGCCTCGGCATCGGGGTCGTCGGCGTCGGCGAGGCCGGCGAGGACCTCGCCGAAGAGGTCGTGGGGGTCGACGCCGCGGGGCATCGCAAAGCCCGCCGGGGGATGCAGGCGCCATTCGAGCGTCGCGTCGCGCGGGCCGTGGGCCTCGAGCCAGACCTGCCAGCCGCGCACGTAGGAGTCGAGGGGCGGGCCGAGCCGGGCGTCGAGCGCCTCGACGAGCGCGGCGTCGACACGGTAGACGCAGGTGGGGACCGCCATCAGTCCGGCAGGGTCAGGACGTCGTCGTCGGGCGAGGGCACCTCGGCGGTCTCGGCCTCGAAGCCCCGCCACCACGTCACCCGCTCGGGCGCGAGCGCGCCGCCGCGCAGCGTGCCGCGCAGCGCGAGCCCACGCACCTGCGAGGGGCGACCGCCGTCGTCGTCGACGACGACGGCCAGCGGGGTGCCCTCGACGGCGAAGGGCGAGGTGCCCTCGCCGCCGCCCTCGGGCGTGGCGACGTCGAGGGCGAAGCCGGCCGACCACACCGCGGGGGCGAGGGCGACGTCGGCCTGTCCCGCTGCGGCCACGACCCTCCGCCGGCCGGCCACCGCCCGGCGGACGTCGGCGGGCACGACGGCGGGCAGCCCTGGGGCCACCCCCGGCCCCGGCGTGGGCGCGGCCAGCCGCACGGGATCGCTGAGCGCGACGCGCAGCGCGACGCGCCGCCGCGGCCGCCAGGTGCGTGGGACCGCCGGGAGGTCGCGGAGGTAGTGGCCGATGGCCCCGAGCTCCTTGACCGCCAGCGCGGTCATCGCCGCCGAGACCGTCGGGGCGTGCAGGGCGAGGCCGACGGGGTCGTCGAGGGAGTGCACCCGGGCGAGGCCGCGCGCGGCGACGCCGCCGCCGTCGCGCGCGGGCACGTAGACCGCGCAGGCCGGCTCGCGCGCGAGCCGCCGGGCCTTGACCGCCTCCTCGGAGGTCGACAGCCACAGCGCCGCGCCGTCGAACCAGAACGCCATCGGCGAGAGCAGCGGGCCGGACCGGCTCGGCAGCGCGAGCACGCAGCGGCGCGCGCCCTCGAGGACCTCCTCGATCGTCGTCACCTGCTCCTCCTCCGCGACACCGGGCACCGATGGGCCCCGGCCCGCCAGCCTGCCGCGGCCGGCCGCGCCGCGAGCGTGGCAGGATCGCCGGCGGGCCGCCACCCCGCGACCCTGCCGAGCAGCCGAGGAGCCGACGATGCCCGCTGCGGGCCAGGACCCCGCCAGCCAGCCCGCCGCCTGGGCCTACCGCACCGAGGCCGACCTCGAGGGCTGCAACCTCCACCTCGCCGCGCTCGAGGCCGCGGGTCTGCTCGGCATCGTCGAAGAGGACGGCCGGGCCACGGCCTACTTCCCCGCGCGCGTCGACGGCCTCCCGCTGGCGGGGCGCTGGGAGGCCGTGCCCGACGTCGACCACCTCGCGACCTGGCGCGCGTCGATCGAGCCCGTCGTCGTCGGGCCCTTCGCGATCACCCCGCCGTGGCGCGAGGCGCCGGAGGCCGAGGAGGTCCTCGTCATCGAGCCCGCGCAGGCCTTCGGCACCGGGCACCACGAGACGACGGTGGGCTGCCTCGCCGCCCTCGCCGGCCTCGACCTCGCCGGGGCGCGGGTCGACGACGTCGGCACCGGCACCGGGATCCTCGCGATCGCCGCGGCCCGGCGCGGCGCCGCCGAGGTGCGCGCCGTCGACGTCGACCCCGTCGCGGTGGCCACCGCCCGGGCCAACGCCGCCGCCAACGGCGTGGCGGTCGCCGTGGCCGAGGGCTCGGTCGAGGCCCTCGGGCAGGGCCCCGCCGACGTCGTGCTCGCCAACCTCGACACCGCGACGCTGGCGGCGCTGGCCGCCGACCTCGCCGGCCGGCTCGCCCCGGGCGGGGTGCTCGTGGCCAGCGGCGTCAGCGTCGAGCGCACGGGGGAGGCCGTCGCCGCGCTCGAGGCCGCGGGGCTCGACGTCGCGACGGCCCCCGGCCAGGCCTGGGTCGCCCTCACCGCGCGGCACCGGTCGCGTGGGGCGGGCGGTGGCCACCGGGCGCGCTGAGCCCGGGGCAGTAGCATCCGGCGTCATGCCATCCTCCCGCGAGGTCACGATCACCCTCGACGGGCTCGCCCACGGCGGCGACGCCGTCGGCCGCCTCGACGACGGCAAGGCCTGCTTCGTGGCCTACGCCATCCCCGGCGAGACCGTCCGGGCGAGGATCCTCGAGGAGCGCAAGCGCTTCGCCCGCGCGGTGACCGTCGAGGTCCTCGAGGCCTCCCCCGACCGCGTCGCGCCGCCCTGCCCCCACTTCGGGCCTGAGCGCTGCGGCGGCTGCCGCCTGCAGCACATCGCCCCGGCGCGGCAGGCCGCGCTGCTGCGCCAGGTCGTCGTCGACGCCCTCGAGCGCATCGGCGGCCTCGTCGACCCGCCGGTCGCCGAGACGCGCCGTCCCCACGGCGGCGACGGGCTCGGCTACCGCAACCAGGCGCGCTTCGCCCCCGACGAGGACGGGCGGCTCGGCCTGCGCCGCCGCGGCAGCCACGCCATCGAGCCGATCGGGCACTGCCCCCTGCTCGACGCCGGGGCGGCCGCGGCCCGCGCCGCCGCCGGCGACGCCTGGCCGGGCGTGGCCGAGGTCATCGTCCGCGGCGACGCCGACGGCCGGGCGAGCCTCGAGGTCCACCCGGGGCCCGGGCCGTTGCCGCCGCTGCCACCGGGCGAGACCCCCGTGGCCGTCGTCGGCACCGACGGGGCCGTCGCGCTGCGCGGTGAGCCGACCCTGCGCGAGGAGGCCGCGGGGCGCTCCTGGCGGGTCTCGGCGACGAGCTTCTTCCAGTCGAGCCGGGCTGGCGCCGAGGCCCTCGCCGGCCTCGTCGCCGAGGCCGCCGACCTGCGCGAGGGCGAGACGGCCCTCGACCTCTTCTGCGGCGTCGGGCTGCTCGCCGGCGTGCTCGGCGCCTCCGGCGCGGCGGTGACCGCCGTCGAGGCCGACCCCGCCGCGGCCGAGGACGCCGCGGCCAACCTCGCCGACCTCGACGCCGAGGTGCTGCTCGGCGACGCCGACGACGTCGTCGCCGACCTCGTCGAGGCCGGGGCCCGCGCCGACGTCGTCGTGCTCGACCCCCCGCGCCGTGGCGCCGGCGCCGAGCTCGCCACGGCGATCGCGACGGTCGCGCGCTGGCGCGTCGTCTACGTCGCCTGCGACCCCGCCGCCCTGGCCCGCGACGCCCGCGCCCTCGCCGAGGCCGGCTGGCGGCTCGTCCGCGCCGTCCCCGTCGACGAGTTCACCCACACCGCCCATGTCGAGGTCGTCGCGACCTTCGAGCCGTCGAGCCGGCCGTGAGCGGGCCGCAGGCCGTGGGAGGGCCGGCCGCGGCCGGTGAGCCCACCGGCCTGCCCGTCGCGGCGTCGGCCGCGGGGTAGCCGCGCACGCGAGCACGCGCTCGCCGTGGAGGGGTTGGACGACGAGCGCGGGCCCGGGACGCGCAAGAGCCGCAGGCAGCACGGCGGAGGGGTCGTTCGTGAGTGCTGCCTGCGGCTGTCGAGGCCGTCGCCTCTCGGCGATGGCGCTCACCTTGCACATCCTGAGCATCACCCGCCCCGTGCTTTATCAAACCTTAGTCTCCATACTTTTCCGTTCGCATGGCTCACGCATCCCCGCGGCTTCGAGCCGACGCCTTGCTAGCATGACGTCGTCGAGAGGGGCACCGTTGACCGACACCACGGACCGCAGCGAGGCCGACCGCGAGCTCCTGACGCTGCAGGAGGCCGCCGACCGGCTCAAGGTCCACTACATGACCGCGTACCGCTGGGTGCGCAAGGGCGACCTGCCGGCGTTCAAGGCCGGGGGCCGGCTCCGCGTGCGCCAGTCCGACCTCGACGCGTTCCTCCACGGGCGCCAGGTCGACGTCGTCTCACCGTCGAAGGGCGAGCAGCACACCGACTGGGACGTCCACGTCGACCGGCTCTACCACCACCTCACCGAGGGCGAGGGCGTCGAGGCCGGCAGCCTCGTCCGCAAGGTCGTCGCCGATGGCGCGCCGGCCGGCGACGTCTACCTCAACCTGCTGGCCCCGGTGCTGCACCGCATCGGCGACGAGTGGGCCGCCGGCGAGCTCTCGGTGCCCGTCGAGCACCGCGCGACGGAGATCGCCACGGCGATCATGGCCCGGCTCGGGGAGTTCTTCCGGCGCCGGGGCCCGAGCCGCGGCACGGCGGTGACGCTGACCCCACCGGGCGACCAGCACGCGCTCGCCTCGACGATGGTCGCCGACTTCCTGCGGGCCGGCGGCTTCGACGTCCACCACCTCGGCCCGAACGTGCCCGTCGAGGACCTGCGCCTGTTCCTCGAGGTCGTGCCCACCGACGTCCTCTGCGTGTCGATCACCAACCCGGCGGTCGACGCCGGCGTCTACGAGGCCCTCGTCGAGGCCTCCCGGCGCGCGAACGGCCGCACGCTCGTCGTCTTCGGCGGCCAGGGCCACGACCCCGAGCGCGCTGAGGCCGCCGGCGGGGTCTCCGTGGCCGACCTCGGCGAGCTCACCGACCGGCTCGACGACCTCGTGGGCTCGTAGCGGAGGCGTGGACAACCGCACCGAGCCGATCGCTGCAGGCGTCTGGCGCCTCGAGGTCGCCACCCTCACCAACGCCTACGTCGTGGCCCGCGACGCCCTCGGCGACGGCGACGGGCTCATCCTCGTCGACGCCGGCACACGCGCGGCACCCCCGCGGCTCGTGCGCAGCCTCCGTCTGCTCGGCCTCGATCCCCGGGCGGTCGACGAGGTCGTCTGCACCCACTGGCACGCCGACCACGCCGGCGGGGCGACCCGACTCGCCCTCGGCCCGAGCGCGCCCCCGCTGGCCGCCCTGTCCCCCGACGCCGAGGTCATCGCCGGCACCGCCGAGCCCGCCGCCGGCCGCCGCACCCGGCTGGCACGCGCGCTCGCGCGGGTGAGCCGGCGACCCACCCCGGCACCGACGACCGCGCTCTCCGACGGCGAGCGCCTCGACGGCGGCCTCGTCGTCGTCGCCGCCCCGGGGCACACCGTCGGGCACGCGGCGATCTGGCTGCCCGAGCGCGGCGCCCTGCTCGCCGGCGACGCGGTGCTCACCGCGCCCCGGCTGTGGACGGGGCCGCGCGCGCTGACCGCCGACCTCGACGCGGTCCCCGCCACGCTCGCCCGGCTCGCCGCGCTCGGCCCCGGCGTCGTCGGCCCGGGCCACGGCCCACCGCTGCGCCGCCGCGCCGCCGAGCGCCTCGAGGCGCTCGCCGAGCGGGCCGCACGGCGGGTCCGCTAGCCTCGGCACCCCGAGCAGGAGGCGCGGGCATGCGACGGATCGCCGTGGTCACCAGCGGGGGCGACAGCCCCGGGATGAACGCCGCGGTCCGCGCGGTCGCGCGCGCCTGCGACGCCGCCGGGATCCCCGCCGTCGGCGTCGAGGGGGGCTTCGGCGGCCTCGTCGACGGCCGGCTGCGCGACCTCGACGCCCGGTCGGTCTCGGGGATCCTCCAACGCCCCGGCACGGTGCTCGGCACCGGACGCTGCCCGGCGTTCCGCAGCTCCGAGGCCCGCCGGGAGGCCGGCAAGCACCTCGCCCTCGCCGAGGTCGACGGGCTCGTCGTCGTCGGGGGCGTCGGCTCGCTGCGCGGCGCCGACTCGCTGTCCCGTGAGACGCCGGTGCACGTGGCCGGCGTGCCCGGCACGATCGACAACGACGTCGGCGGGACCGACTGGAGCCTCGGGCTCGACTCGGCGGTCAACAGCGCACTGGCCGCCATCGACCAGATCCGCGACAGCGCCTCGAGCAACGGACGGCTCTTCCTCGTCGAGGTCGCGAGCCGTCACGCCGGCTGGGGCAGCCTGCTGGCCGGCCTGACCGCGGGGGCCAGCCACGTCGTCGTCCCCGAGCGCGCCGTCGACCTCGCCGCGCTGCGCGCCGACGTGCGCGGCGCCTTCGCCCGCGGCAAGGGCTTCTGCCTCGTCGTCGTCGCCGAGGGCACCCGCCCGGGCGGGGTCTACGAGCTCGCCGAGCGGCTCGGCACCGAGCTCGACGACGTCGAGACGAGGGTCAGCGTCCTCGGCCAGCTCCAGCGGGGGGCCACGCCGACGATGCGCGACCGCCTCCTCGGCTCGGTCCTCGGCGACGCCGCGGTGGCCGCCCTCGTCGACGGCGCCGACCGCGTGCTCCTCGGCGAGCGGGCCGGGCGGGTCGTGCGGGTCCCGCTGTCGCGGGCGTGGACGGCACCAGCGACGCTGTCGGCCGACCTCGAGGCGCTCATGGCCCGCCTCGCCCGCTGAGCGGGGTCGGCGTGCCGTCGACGGCGGCGGCCCCCTACCCGGCGGGCGCGCCGCTGCCGGAGCGGTAGGCCTCACGCAGCGACAGCCGCCCCCGGGTGCGCAGCACCGCGCCGGCGTAGACGCGCGCGACGACCGGCAGGAGCACGCCGAGGGCGGCGAGCGTGAGGGCCGCGCCGGCGAGGACCTCGAGCGCCGAGCCGAGGCCCGCCGCCCCACGGATCGGCTGGACGAGCGGGGCGGTCAGCGGCACGAGGGCCATGACCTGCGCCGCCGTCGAGGAGGGGTCCTGGAGGGCGAACTGCGAGGCGAAGAACGCCGCGAGGATGACGATGATGACCGGGGTGGCGGCGCTCTGGAGGTCCTCGACGCGGGAGACGACCGCGCCGCTGACGGCGAAGAGCGTCGCGTAGAGCGCATAGCCGAGGATGTACCAGCCCAGGACGAGCCCGATAACGCCGCCGAGCCCCGTCGGCAGCGCGAGGTCGGTGCCCACGAGCAGGCCGGTCACGCTCGCCCCGGCGATGAGGAGCACCTGCAGCAGGCCGAGCAGGCCGATGCCGAGGACCTTGCCGGCGAGCAGCTGCGTCGGGGTGACCGTCGAGACGACGACCTCGACGACCCGGCTCTGCTTCTCCTCGACGATGCCCTGGGCGACCCACTGGCCGTAGATGATGAGCAGGGCGTAGAGCGCGACGACGGCCCCGAAGGCCACGAGCGCCGAGGCCTCGTCGGGGCCCTCCTCGTCCTCGCCGACGTTGGTGACGGCAAGCGAGCCCTCGAGCACGCGGGCCTGGAGGTAGGAGGGCACCCCGAGGTCGGCCACGGCGCGCTGCAGGGCCAGGGACTGCGAGGCGAGCCCGAGCAGCGGCTCGATCGAGCGGGGCACCGCCCCGTCGACGAGCACCTCGCCCTGCCCGACGAGGGCGAGGTCGGCCTCGCCCTCGCGCACGAGCTCCTCGGCGCTCCCGGCGTCGGCGGTCTCGACGACCTCGACGGTGCCGGCGCCGACGACGGCCCGTTGCTGCTCGACGATCCGCGCGAGCTCCTCGGCCTCCTCGTCGGCGACGGCGAGCCGGGTCGCCCCGGGGTCGCCGAAGAGCTGGCTGGCGAGCACGCCGAGGGCGATGGCGAGGACGATGATGACGTTGGCGACGAGGAAGGCCTTCGAGCGTCCCCGCTCGATGAGCTCGCGCAGCGCGACGAGGCCGACGGCGCCCATCAGTCGCCCAGCCCGACCGACGCGCGGGGGTCGCCGACGACCTCGCGGTAGCGCTCGGCGAGGGTGGGCTCGACG
>JAWOAS010000004.1:0-8650 GCA_046498405.1 Egibacteraceae bacterium | reverse complement strand
GGGGTGCTCACCGGCGCGCCCGGGAGCGCAGGTCGCCGGCGACGGCCACGGCGAGGGGCACGGCCACGACCCCCATCCCCACCCCGCCGAGGACCGCCGAGCCGGGCAGGCCGAGGAACGCCGCGTGCGCGAGCAGTGAGGAGCCGTAGACCCAGAGGTAGAGCGCGACCGGCACGGTGTCGTCGGGCCGGGCGGGCTGCGCACCGGCCGACGGCCCACCGGCGGCGTAGAGCACGGCCATCATCACCGTGGCGACGAGGAACCAGCCGGCGAAGTTCGACAGCGGGATGCCGAGGATCGCCGGACCCGAGGACGCCCACGCCCAGTGGCCGGCGTCGACCATCTGCGGGTCGAGGTAGAGGTCCCAGGAGGTCAGCGCCCAGCCGGCCAGGGGGATCCCGGCCCAGCGGCTCGCGGTGAGCCGGCGGGTCACGACGTAGGCGGGGTAGGCCATCATCGTCCACGCCAGGGGGATGACGAGGGGCACCCCCGCGAGCTGCGGCCCGAGGGACTCGGCGTAGGCGTAGGCGCCGAAGGGCAGCCCGGTGGCCACCCCGAGTGCCTCGACGGCGAGGCCACCGCCAGCGGTCACCGCGAGCAGCACCGCGGTGAAGCGCGCGCCGCGCCAGGCGGCGGCATGGGTCGCCGACGCGGCGAAGAACACGACGACGGTGGCCACGGTGAGGTCGTCGCGGGCGCTGCCCGACCCCACGAGGGGGTAGGCGACCTGCAGGAGCACGACGAGAGCGGCCAGCCCGGCGATGACCCGGCGCACCGCCGGTCCCGGCGCGGTCCCGCGGGCGCGCTCGGGTGCCTGGGAGCTCACGAGCGGCGTCGTCATCGCAGGCGCTTGGCGGCCAGGCGCAACGGGCTCGTGGCCACGTCGACGACGCGCCGCGGAAGGCTCGGCTCGGCGAGGTCGGCGAGCAGGGTGCGGGCCGCCGAGCGCCCGCTCGCGCCGAAGACGCCGCCCCCGGGGTGGGTGGAGGCGCCGGTGAGGTAGAGCCCGGGCAGGGGCCCGCGGTACGTCGAGATCGACGGCGAGGGCCGCCAGCTGAACATCTCGTCGAGCCCCATCTCGACGTGCATGACGTTGCCGCGTCGCAGGCCGAGCTCGCGCTCGAGCTCCAGCGGGGTCTGGACGTGCATCCGCTCGACCGAGGCGGCGAAGCCCGGGGCGACGGCGTCGACGGCCTCGACGAGCTTCGTGCCCTCGCGCTCGGCGATCGCGTCCCAGTGCTCGCCGTTGCTGAGCTCGTAGGGGTGCCACTGGCCCCAGACGGTCACGTTGTGCTTGCCCTCGGGGGCGATGTCGGGGTCGAAGGCGGAGAACGTCATCGCCAGGGCCGCGGGCTTGCTCGGCGGCAGGCCGGCGACGAACTCACCGTGCGCGGCGCGCAGGAACCGCCGCGAGGGCGCGAGGAGCTGCAGGGCGCGATGCTCGGTGCCGTCGCCGCCGGGGTAGCGCGGCAGGTCGCTGGTGGCCAGCCGCACGACCATGCCGATGCCGTCGCCGACGCGGATGCGCCGCCGCAGCGCGGCGCCGTCGGGCACGGCGTCACCGAGCAGGTCGAGGGTGGTGTGGATGTGGCAGCCGGCCAGGACCGCCCGCGCGCCGATGCGCTCGCCGGAGGCGACCTCCACCCCCGAGGGGCGCCCGTCGCGGGTGAGGATGCGCTCGACGGGGGCGCCGAGGGACAGCGTGCCGCCGAGGGCCTCGAAGCGCCGGGCCAGGGCCACCGAGAGCATCCCCGAGCCGCCGCGCGGATGCCCGGGGGGCCGACGGTGCATCATCGCGTTCCAGCCGACGAGGTCGGCGGTGGCCACCTCGTGGCTCGGGGGGCCCGACTGCGCGCCCATCCAGGCCAGGGCGGTCTTGAGCCGCTCGTCCTCGAAGTGCTCGTCGAGGATCTGGTCGCCGGTGGTGAGGAACTGCCGCGCGAGCTCGAGGCCGTGCAGGCCGGTGGCCTTGCCGACCCCCCACAGCGAGCGCCCGAGGCTCGCGCCGGTCGGTGGGGCCTGGAAGGCCTCGAAGATCCGGTCGTTGCGCGCCGCCCAGTCGGTGGCGAAGGCGTGGTAGGCCTCGGCCTCCCGGTCGCCGCAGAGGTCGGAGATCGAGTCGCAGGTCGCCTCGAGATCGACGTGGAAGGTGAGGTTGCCCTCGTCGAAGGGCGCGAAGCCCCACGGGTCGAGGTCGAAGTACTCGAGGCCGACGTCGGCGAGGTCGAGCTCCTCGACGATGCCGGTGTGGCGCACCATGATGTGCGCCGAGGAGCCGACGTCCATGTGGTAGCCGGGGAAGCGCTCGAGGGTCGAGACCGCCCCGCCGACGACGTCGCGGCGCTCGACGACCTCGACGTCGAGGCCCGCCTTGGCGAGGTAGCAGGCGGCGACGAGGGCGTTGTGCCCCGCGCCGACGACGACGACGTCCCGCATGCCCGGCCCTTCCACTCGCCCCTTCACCCACCCTCGAGTGTAGGGCGCCGCGGGCCGCTCGCGGCCGCGGCCTATGCTGCGCCGATGGGAGCGGGACCGGAGCCGTCGAGCGCACCTGGGGTGGCCGTGGGGCCTGGCGGTCGCCACGCGCTGGCGGCCGTGGCCGCGGGGTCGGCCGCGCTGGGGGCCGCCCTGGCCGAGGCCCGCGCGCGCACCGCCGCGGTCGAGCCCGACCTCGGAGCGGTCCTCGCCCTGCTCGACGAGCGCGGGGCGCCTGCGCGGGGCCCGCTGGCCGGGCTCGTCGTCGGGGTCAAGGACCTCCTCGCCGTCGCAGGCCAGCCCCGGACCTGTGGCGCGCCCGCCCTGGTCGGCCTCGACCCGCAGCCTGCCCACGCCGTGGCGGTCTCCCGGCTCGTCGACGCCGGCGCCTCGCTGCTGGCGCGTCTCGCGCTGCATCCGCTGGCCTTCGGCGTCACCGGTCTGGGCACGACCAACCCCGTCGCGCCGGGGCGGGTGGCCGGCGGGTCCTCGAGCGGCAGCGCCGCGGCGGTCGCCGCGGGCCTCGTCCACGCCGCGCTCGGCACCGACACCGGCGGCAGCGTCCGCATCCCCGCGGCCTGCTGCGGCCTCGCGGGGCTCAAGACGACGTGGGGGCGGGTGCCGGTCGACGGGGTCGCGCCGCTCGCGCCGAGCCTCGACACCGTCGGCCCGCTCGCGGCCGACGCCGCCGGCTGCGCGCTGCTGCTCGCCGCCCTCGACCCCGCCGCTGCCGGCCTGGGCCCCAGCGCCGGCGCCGCCGACGTCGTCGACTTCGCCGCGACGGTCGCCGCGGCCGGCCCCGCCGGCCTGCGCATCGGCGTGCCCGCCGAGACCCGCCGGGCGCGGCTCGACCCCGAGGTGCGCGCGGCATGGCAGCGCAGCCTCGACCGCGCCCGGGCCGCGGGCGCGAGCATCGTCGAGGTCTCCGTGCCGTCGCTGCCCCGAGCACCGGCGGCCAACGGCGTCGTCCTCGGCGCGGAGGCGGCGCGCACCCACGCGGCGAGCCGGGCGCGCTGGCGCCGCGCGCTGCCCGCCGAGGTCGCCGCGCGGCTCGAGTGGGGCCGCGCGCGCACCGCCGGTGAGGTGGCCGCCGCCCGCCGCGTCGGCGAGGCGGTGCGGGCCGAGGCCCTCGAGGCGCTGGCCGGCCTCGACGTCCTCTGCACGCCGACCCTGCCCTGTCGCGTCCCCCGCCTCGGGGCCGAGGAGGTCGACGTCGACGGCGTGGCCGAACCGG
Source organism: Egibacteraceae bacterium (assembly GCA_046498405.1). Classification (GTDB taxonomy): domain Bacteria; phylum Actinomycetota; class Nitriliruptoria; order Euzebyales; family Egibacteraceae; genus T1Sed10-49. Next base: position 4,941 of record JAWOAS010000004.1, on the reverse strand, counting down.
TCGTCACCGCCCTGACCCGGCTCACCAACCCCTGGAACCTCAGCGGTCTGCCCGCGGGATCGGTGCCTGCCGGCCGTGACCGCGACGGCGCGCCGATCGGCGTGCAGGTCGTCGGCCCGGCGACAGGCGAGGCCGGGCTCCTGCGCGCGATGAGCGCGCTGGCCGCGTGAGTCCCCCGCGGGGTCCGGCCTGTGGCCTCCGGTGGGCGCCGGCTGGCCGGATGCGGCATCCTGACGAGAGCCCACGCCACGTCATGAACGGAAGCGCTCGACGATGCCCCGCGGCCCGCTCCTGCTCGCGCTGCTCGTGCTGCTCGCTGCGCTGGCCGCTGCGTGCGAGGCCGGCCTGGGCGAGGAGGCCGAGGAGGAGGCCGAGGAGGAGGAGGAGGCCGGTGAGGAGGGCATCGCCGTGCCGGAGGACGTCGACGAGGACGACCTCGTGCGCGTCGGGCTGCTCAACCCCTCGACGGGACCCTTCGCCTCCCTCGGCGAGGACGTCGATGACGGCTTCCGCCTCTACCTCGAGGAGGCCGGCGGCGAGCTCGGGGGCTTCGCGGCCGACGTGCGACTCGCCGACGAGGCCAACGACCCCGAGCTGGCCAGTGAGCGCGCCGCCGAGCTCGCCGAGGACGACGGCATCGACGTGGCCGTCGGGCTCGTCAACTCCGAGGTGGCCGTCGAGGCGACGCCGGTCCTCACCCGCGCGGGCGTGCCGCTGGTCATCACCGTCGCCGGCGCCGACGACCTCACCCAGGGCGACGCCGCCCCCTCGGTCTTCCGCGTGTCCGCTACGTCCTCGCAGGACGCGATGCCGTTGGGGGCCTACGCCTGCGAGGAGCTCGGCTACGAGACCGTCAGCCTCGTCGCGCTCGACTACGCCTTCGGCTGGCAGGCCGCCGGTGGCTTCGCGCGGGCCTACACCGACGCCGGCTGCGAGGTCGTCGACGAGCGCTACGTCCCCGTCGACGAGGAGGACTGGGAGCCCTTCCTCCAGGAGCTCGACACCGACGCCGACGCGGTCTGGGCCGCCGCGGCCGGGCCCGACGCGATCCGGCTCCTGCAGGCCTACGCGGACGTCGGCATCGGCCTGCCGTTGCTCGGCCATGGCGCGCTGACCGACGAGGAGGTGCTCGCCCAGCAGCAGGCGCTCGCCGACGGGGCCATCACGAGCCTGCACTACTCCGCCGCGCTCGACACCCCCGAGGCGCGCGCCTTCGTCGCGGCCTTCGAGGAGGCCTACGGGCGCCCCGCCAGTTGGGCGGCCGAGGCGGGCTACGCCGCGGCGATGGTCATCGACGCCGCGCTCACCGGACAGGACCAGGCCACCCGCGCGCGGATCATCGACGCTCTCGGCGAGGTCGAGGTCGACGCACCGCGGGGGCCCTTGCGCTTCGACGAGTACGGCCAGGCCGTCCACGACGTCCACGTCCGCGAGGTCGTCGAGGGCCCCGACGCGTGGCGCAACGAGGTCGTCGAGACCTTCGAGGACGTCAGTCAGTTCTGGCGCTACGACCCCGAGGACTACCTCGAGCGGCCACGCTACGAGGAGCTGCGGGGCACCTGGCCGGCCGACGGCTCCTGACGCGCGGCGCCGGCGGCGTGCCACCTCGCGCGGGCCCGATGGTGGCGCAGGCCTCGCCGGGGCGCGCGTCGGCTCAGCGCCCGACCGGCGTGCCCTCGAGGGGGTCGCCGCCGAAGATCTGCCCGCGGGTGGCCTCGACGGCGAAGCGCGCGAAGAGCTCCTCGGCGTACCAGCCGATGCGTGGGGTGGCCGCGATCGCCTCGCGGTGGGCGGGCTGGCGGTAGGCGAAGTCGGTGAGCGCCCGCGTCGAGGCCCAGACGCTGAAGGTGCCCTGCAGCCCCACCGGGGCCTCACCGATGCCCACCGCCAGTCGCAGCCCGGGCATCGCCGCGAGCTCGGCGGTCACCGGCGGGACCGCGCGCCAGAACGTGCGCATCGTGCCCCACGCCAGGCGCGCCCGCGTGATCGCTGCGACCGGGCCGTCATGGCGGGTGGCCTCGGGCTCGCCGAACGGAGCGACGCCCGACCACTGCCCCTTGGCGACGAGCGGTCGCAGCTCGGCCTGCCAGGCCTCCTCGGCGATGGCCCGCCATCCCCGCGCCACCGGGCAGCGGTGCCGGTAGCCCTCGGCGTCGTCGCGCCCCTGCCACACCGTGAGCACCCCCCAGGTGCGCGGATCGGCGTCGCGGACGTCGAAGGTGCGCCCGTCGCCGGTGCCGAGGAGCTTTGCGAAGCGCAGCCCCGGTGCGCGGGCGAGGTGGAGGCGGTCGGTGCCCATGCGCCGCAGCGCCGAGGGCACCCGCCGCGGCGGGACGCGGAAGAGCTCGAGGAGGACGTGCGGGGTCGGCGGCGCGGCGCTCATGGGGCCACGCCGTCCTCGTCGCCGCCGTCTCCGGCTGGGGCGAGCCCGGCGTCGGTGGCGGTGTCGGCGGCGAGGAGCGCATCGACCGCCGCGGCGGTCGGCAGGCTCGGCTCGGCGCCGCGGATCGTCGCCGCGAGCGCGCCGGCTGCCGCCGCGCGCTGGGTGGCGGCCTCGTAGGAGGCGCCGCCGGCGAGCGCGATCGCGAGGGCGGCGTCGAAGCTCGCGCCCGAGCCGGTCGTGTCGACGGCGGTGACCGGGGGGGCCGGCGTCGTGCCTCGGCCGGCGTGCGGGCTGCACCAGGCCGCGCCCCGCGGCCCGAGGGTGACGACGACCCCGCGGTCCGTCCCGGCCAGCGCGCAGGCCAGCGCCTCGCCGGACGCGCGCTCGCCGAGCAGCGTCGACAGCTCCGCCTCGTTGCCGACGACGACGTCGGCGACCTCGCCGAGCCCGCCGGCGGCCTCGGCGGGGGCGGGTCGCAGGACGACGAGGCCGCCGCGGCCGTGGATGACCTCCGCGGCGTAGCGTGACGTCGCGGCGTTGATCTCCCCCTGGAGCATGAGGACGTCGCAGTCGGGGAGGTCGGCGGCGTGGGCGGGGGCGAGGTAGCGGTTGGCGCCCGGGTACTGGACGTAGCTCACCGCGCCGTCGGGGGTCACGAGCGGCACCGCCACGCCGGTGGGCGTGCCGCGCTTGCTGACGACGCGGCCGCTGTCGACGCCCTCGGTGTCGAGGGCGTGGCGGAAGCCCTCGCCGTAGGGGTCGACGCCGACGGCGCCGACCATCGTGACCCCCGCGCCGAGCCGGGCCAGGGCCACGGCCTGGTTGTAGCCCTTGCCGCCGCGGTAGGAGGCGTGGGCGCTCGCCACGACGTGGTCGCCCTCGGCGGGCAGCCGCGGCACGGAGAAGGCGAGGTCCATCACGAGGGAGCCGACGACGATGGCGCGGGTGCGCATGGTGGTCCTCCCCGGCGGGGGTGTCGGATCGGGCGCTGCCGAGGCAGCGTAGCGTCGCCGAGGGCAGCGCTCGTGGGGCGGCCACGCGTGCGGGCGGACCCCCAGACACGCGAGGGGCCGACGCCGGTCGGCGTCGGCCCCTCGGCGGGGATGGTCGGGCTGGGTCAGCCCTTCACGCCTCCGGCGGTCAGCCCCGAGACGATCCGCCGCTGGAAGAGCAGCGCGACGATGATGAGCGGGATCGACACGAGGGTCGACGCCGCGGTGATCGGCCCGATCGGGTTGACGTAGGACTCCGAGCCCTGGAAGCCGGCGATGGCCACCGGCACGGTTTGGACGTTGATGTTGCGTGGCGCCAGCGAGAAGGCGATGAGGAACTCGTTGATCGCGTAGACGAAGACGAGGATCGCCGCGGCGAAGACGCCGGGTGCGGCCAGCGGCACGACGACCCGGTAGAACGCCTGCCACGGTGTGGCCCCGTCGACGCGGGCCGCCTCCTCCATGTCCTTGGGGATCGTCCCGAAGAACGTCGTGAGGATGAAGATCGACAGCGGCAGCGTCAGCGAGATGTAGGGCACGATCATCGACGGGAAGGTCTCGAGCAGCCCGAGGTTGCGGAAGAGCGTGAACAGCGGCGGGACGAGCGAGACCGGCGGGAACAGCGTCGCCACGAGGGTAGCGGCCAGCAGGAGGAACTTGTGCTTGATCGGCAGGCGCACGATGGCGTACGCCGCGAACGAGGCGACGGGGATGGCGATGAGCGTCGTCACCCCGGCGACGATGAGGGAGTTGCGGAGGTTGATCGCGAAGCCCTCGGCGAAGACCTGCTGGTAGTTCGCGTCGGTCCACGGGCCCTGGAAGAGCGCTGAGGAGACGAGCGCGGACTCGGTCTTGAAGCTCGTGACCGCCATCCAGATGAACGGGAAGAGACACCACACGAAGATGATGATCAGCCCGAGGGCCTTGCCGGTGTTGATCGACTTCGTGTGGTCTTTCATCTTCTCGGGGCCGGTGTCGGCGCCGACGGTCGGCGCCGCGGTGTCTGTTGCAGTCATCAGCGACCACTCTCCACGACGTCACGGCCCATGAGCCTGATGAACACGACCCCGACGATCATGAGCAGGATGAACGTCAGCGTCGACAGGGTGTTGGCGGTGCCAGGGTTGGGGTCCTGCACGATGAAGCGTTGGACGAGCACCGATAACGTCTCGAGCCGTCCTCGCGTCATCACGTAGGCCTGGTCGAAGATCCGCAGCGCGTCGACGGATCGACTTCGGTCACACGATCGCTCAAGGCACGCCGGAAGAAGTGCAGTCCAATCCGACGGTCATTGAAGCGTACCTGGGAAACAAATATCAATGAAGCTCAGTTTTTGGCGCATTTCGCCATCGTTGGGTTCGCAGTTTTCGGATCGGTACTCAATCTTTTCCCCATCCAGTTGTGGGACGGTGTCACGCAACTCGGATCCGTTCCCGGCCGTATGGCTGGCCGGGTGAAGGTTAAACTGTCTGACATGGGTTTGAGTAACTTGCAGCAGCGGGAATCCAACAGCTGATCCAACGCAGACGGACTTGCTCTGCGCCTGGCGCACCGTGACCAGCAATT
>JAWOAS010000056.1:0-9606 GCA_046498405.1 Egibacteraceae bacterium | reverse complement strand
GCGAGGGCGGCAAGCAGCGCGAGCGGCAGCTCGGCGGGCTGCTCGCCGGTGACGGCGAAGGCGACCTCCTCGCCGGCAGGCACCTCCCAGCGCACGGTGCGCTCGTCGTCCTCGAGGGTGCCGCCGTCATGGTCGAGCACCTCGCCGGGCATGCGCACCGCGATGGTGTAGCGCAGCGCATCCTCGAGCTCGGCGACGGCCTCGTCACGGTCGACGCCGAGGTCGGCGACGGCCTCCCCCAGTGCCGTCGAGGCGACCCCGGCGACGGTGAGCTGCCCCGCCTCGTCGTCGACCTCGACGGTGAGATCGTCGAGCGGGCGGAGCTCCGGCCCGGCGAGCCCGTCGCCGAGGTCGGCGAGCAGCGCCTCGAGGTCCTCAGGTCCCGCCGCGCGCGCGGTGAGCTCGACCCAGCGCCCGCCCGACTCGGTGTCGGCGAGCTCGGCCGACCAGCCCTCGGCCTCCTCGGCGGCCGCGGCGGCCTCATCGAAGACCGCGAGGTCGGCCTGCGCGGCCTGCGCGGCGGCCTCCTCGTCGGTGACGAGCGTGAGGGCCAGCGTCCCGCCGCCCTCGGCGGTGACGTCGAGGGCGACCTCGGCGCCGAGCCGGCAGCCCGACAGCGCGAGCAGCGCGAGCAGCAGCACGAGCAAAACTTGAGAGCGTCTTACGCTCCGTTGAAGTAGCATGACCAAGCGTCGAGACAGCCCGGTCCGCTTGGCCATCGCCCACGCTCCCATGCCCCGGAGTGGTCAAGTTCTCGCGCAGCCTACCGATGATGGACCCATGAGCCCTCAGCCCCAGACCTCCGAGGAGTCACGCCCGCGGCCACGTCGCCGCCGCCTCGGCGAGGTGCTCCTCGACGCCGGGGTCATCACCCAGTCCCAGCTCGACCACGCCCTCGGCGAGCGCCTCATGCAGGACGGCCGCCGCGAGCGCCTCGGCGCAGTCATCAAGCGGCTCGGCTACGCCACCGACGAGGACGTCGCCCGCGCGCTGGCGACCCAGCTGCGCGTCGAGCACGCCGCCGGCACCGACCTCGAGCTCGACCCCTCGGCGACCTCGGCGGTGCCCGCCCAGATCGCCGAGCGCCACGGCGTCGTCCCGGTGCGCTGGGAGGGCGACGAGCTCGTCGTGGCCTGCGACGACCCCACCGACGTCGTCGCCGTCGACGACGTCAAGATCGCCGCGGGCGCGCGCACCGTCCGCCTCGTCGTCGTCACCCCCCACGAGCTCACCGAGCTGCGCCAGAGGGCCTACGACTTCGAGCACCGCGCCGGCGAGCTCCTCGAGACCGGCGAGGAGGAGGCCGATGAGGAGGAGCCGCTGGCCACCGCGGCGATCACCGACAACGCCCCGATCGTCCGCCTCGCCCAGCGGCTGCTCACCGACGCGATCGACGGCGGCGCCTCCGACGTCCACGTCGAGCCGGGCGGCGAGGGCACCGACGTGCGCTTCCGCGTCGACGGGGTGCTGCAGCACATCACGACGGTGCCCAAGGCGATGAGCAACGCGCTGGTCTCGCGGCTGAAGATCCTCGCGAACATGGACATCGCCGAGCGGCGGCTGCCCCAGGACGGGCGCATGCGCATGAAGCGCCCCTCCGGCGACGTCGACGTCCGCGCCTCGACCCTGCCATCGGTCTTCGGCGAGACGATGGTCCTGCGGCTGTTGCGCAAGGGCGACGAGCAGCTGCTCATCGGCGACGTCGGCTTCGACGAGACCCAACGGCGCCGCGCGCTCGAGGCGATCGCCCGCCCGCAGGGCCTCGTGCTCATCAGCGGGCCGACCGGCTCGGGCAAGACCTCGACGCTCTACGCCTTCCTGCGCGAGATCGCCGAGGAAACCCGCAACATCATCACCCTCGAGGACCCGGTGGAGTACCAGCTCGACGGGGTCAACCAGACCTCGATCAACGAGCGCATCGGCCTGACGTTCCCCCGCAGCCTGCGCACGGTGCTGCGCCAGGACCCCGACGTCGTCATGGTCGGAGAGATCCGCGACCCCGAGACCGCCGAGCTCGCGCTGCAGGCCTCGCTGACCGGCCACCTCGTCTTCTCGACGCTGCACACCAACGACGCGCCGAGCACCGTCGTGCGGCTGCGCGACCTCGGCGTGCCCTCCTACCTCGTGTCGAGCTCGCTGTCCCTCGTCATCGCCCAGCGCCTCGTGCGCCGCCTCTGCAGCCACTGCGCCAGGCCCGCCGAGCCCACCGAGCAGGAGCTCGCCGAGCTCGGCGTCGCCCACCAGGACGGTGCGACCTACCTCGTGCCGGTCGGCTGCGCGGCGTGCGGGCGCACCGGCTACCGCGGGCGCACCGGCCTCTTCGAGGTCCTCGAGATCGACGACGCGGTGCGCGAGCTCATCGGCAGCGGCGGCTCGGAGGCGGCGATCCGCCGTGCCGGCGGCAACACCGGCCTGCGCAGCCTCCGCGAGCACGGGCTGGCCAAGGCCCGCGCGGGGCAGACCTCCCTGGCCGAGGTGCTGCGGGTCACCCCCGTCGACGGCAGCGCGGAGGGCGCCTGCCCGACCTGCGCGCAGACCGTCGAGGAGGACTTCGCCTTCTGCCCCTGGTGCACGACCGACCTGCGGCCCCCGGCCTGCGGCACCTGCGGGCAGGAGCTGCGCTTCGGCTGGCGGGCCTGCCCGACCTGCGGCGCCCCCCGCGAGGAGGGCTGAGCGGCGCGGGCGTCCCCGCCCGGCGGCGTCGGCACCCTGCCCGCGCTCGGGGCCGGGAGCCCCTCTGGCCCCTGCTCGGCCCGGCCTGCGGCTCCGCTCGGCCCGGCCTGCGGCCCCGACGGCCGCTCGTTACGATGCGCTCGCCGATAGCCCCCGCCGCGGCGGGTCACGCCTCCGCGCCAGCCGCCCTGCACCCCGCCCCGGAGAGGAACCGAGAGCACCGTGGCCACCGACGACCCCCACACCCTCGACGCCGTCCGCGACGCGCTCGCCAACGTGCGCGACCCGCTCGTCGACCTCACCCTCGCCGAGGCCGGTGAGCTCGGCGAGGTCGCCGTCACAGGCGGTCGCGTCGAACTGAGCGTGCGCCTGCCCGTGGCCGGCTATCCCGCCGCCGAGGCGATCAAGGAGCGCGCCGTGGCCGCCCTCAGCGAGGTCGGCTCGCTGACCGGCGTCGACCTCGACTGGACGGTCATGGACGACGAGGACCGCGACGCCCTCGTCGCCCGCGTGCGGCCGGCCAAGCACGGCGAGGAGGAGGGCGGGGACCCCCACATCCCCTTCAACGAGCTCGACAACGACACGAAGGTCCTCGCGATCGCCTCGGGCAAGGGCGGGGTCGGCAAGTCCTCGATCACGACGAACCTCGCCGCGGCCCTCGCGGCCAAGGGCCACCGCGTCGGCGTGCTCGACGCCGACATCTGGGGCTACTCGATCCCGCGGATGATGGGGGTCAAGGGCCGTCCCATCGCACTCGAGGACATGGTCCTGCCACTGCTCGGCCACGGCGTGAAGGTCATCTCCATCGGCTTCTTCCTCGACAGCGACAAGCCGGTGATCTGGCGCGGGCCGATGCTGCACCGTGCGCTGCAGCAGTTCCTCGCCGACGTCTACTGGGGCAACCTCGACTTCCTGCTCTGCGACCTGCCGCCGGGCACCGGCGACATCTCGATCTCGCTGGCGCAGATGCTGCCCAACGCCGACATGGTCGTCGTCACCACCCCCCAGCAGGCCGCCCAGAAGGTCGCGCTGCGCGCCGGGCAGACCACCGACCAGACCGGGATGCGGGTGGCCGGGGTCATCGAGAACATGGCGACGTTCATCGCGCCGGACACCGGCACCGAGTACGCGATCTTCGGGGAGGGCGGCGGCCAGCAGCTCGCCGAGGAGCTGTCCACCGAGCTCTTCGGCTCGGTGCCGATCGACCCACGCCTGCGCGCAGGCGCCGACGACGGCGTGCCGCTCGTCATCGGCGAGCCCGACGCCCCGGCCAGCCAGCGCCTCGTCGAGATTGCCGAGCGCCTCGAGGGGCTGCGCAGCTCCCTGGCCGGCAAGAACCTGCCGCTGTCGCTGTAGGCCGGGTGCCCCCGCCGGCGCCGTCGCTGTAGGGCGGCTACCCCCGCCGGCGCCGTCGCTGCAGGGCGGCTACGCCCACCGGCGCCGTCGCTGCAGGGCGGCTACCCCCGCCGGCGCCGTCGCTGCAGGGCGGCTACGCCCGCCGGCGCGCGCGCCAACGCCGCGCACCTGCCGCCAGCGCCGCGCCGAGGCCGCGGGCCAGCGCGGCAGAGACGGTCGCGGTACGCGCGACGAGCCAGCGGCCGAGACCCCCGAGAGGCCCGCGCCAGGCGGTGGCCAGCAGCGTGCCGAGCCCGGTACCGCCGATGACGTCGGAGGGGTAGTGGACCCCGGCGTAGACCCGGCTCGCGGCGACCTGCGGGCCGAGGGCGGTCAGCAGCGCGCGGCCGGCGGAGTGGGTCGCGCCCTCAGCGAGGGTGAGCCCGACCGCGGTGGCCACCGTGGCGTGACCCGAGGGGAACGACGAGCCCGCCGGAGGGCGCAGCAGCCGGCGGGTGCCGTCGGCCTCGTAGGGACGGCGGCGGTCGAAGACCCGCTTGGCGGCCTCCGAGCAGGCCCACGCCGACAGCCCCACCCCGGCGACGTCGGCGGCGTCGCCGCGGCGGCCGAGCGCGGCGAGGACCGCCGAGGCCGACAGCACCGCGTAGACCGAGCCGAAGTCGGTCGTGGCCACGACCGCACGGTCGACGGCGGGCCCACCGGCGTCGCGCAGCGTCTGCCCGGCGGCGAGGTCGGCGCGGGCGACGCGGGGGCTGGCCAGCGCCGACCAGCCCGCGGCGAGCAATCCGGCGCCGGCGGCGAGCCGCCAGGCGACGGCGCTAGGTCGCATCGGGGTCGAAGGGCGCGGGCGCACGCTCGTCGTGGGTGGCGGCGAGCGCCTCGTCGGCGGCCTCGCCGAGCTGGCGGGCCTCGGCCTCGAGGGTCGCGGCGGCCTCGCGCAGCTCCGAGGGGTCGACGGCGGCCTTGAGCTCCTCGATCTGGCTCGCGCGCTTGAGCTCGTCGAGGGTGGAGTTCGCCTCGGTGCGCAGCTTCGAGACGGTCTTGCCGGCCGTGCGGGCCATGCCCGGCAGGCGCTCGGGCCCGAAGACGAGCAACGCGAGGATCGCGAGCGTGAGGATCTCCCACGAGCTCAGCACCGGGTCACCTCCGCGGGCCTAGGACGACGGCCGCTCGGCGAGCTCGACCGTCGTGCTCGCTGTCGTCTGCCCACGACGATACGCCACCTCGACGGCCTCGCCCACCTCGAAGGTCAGCACGGCCACGACGAGCTCGACCATCGAGGTGACCTCCTGCTCGCCGACGGCGGTGATGACGTCGCCGGCCTCGAGCCCGCCCTCCTCGGCGGGGCTGCCTGGGCGCACCGCGAGGACCTCCGCGCCGCCGTCGACGCCGAGCTCGGCGGCCTCGGCGCCCTCGACGGTCTCACCCTCGACGCCGAGGAACGGGTGGACGACGACGCCGTGGTCGATGAGCTCGTCGGCGACGTCGGCGACGATGTCGACGGGGATCGCGAAGCCGACCCCGGCGTTGGCGGGCCGCCCGGCGGTCAGGATCGCGGAGTTGATGCCGATGAGCCGCCCGCGGCCGTCGACGAGCGGGCCGCCGGAGTTGCCGGGGTTGATCGGCGCGTCGGTCTGGATGACCCGCGGCAGCGTGAGGCTCGCGCCGGACGGGCCGTCGACGTCGATGCCGCGGTCGAGGGCGCTGATGACCCCGGCGGTCACCGTGCCCTCGAGGCCGAAGGGGCTGCCGACGGCCACGGCGAGCTCGCCGACCCGCAGGCCCTCCGCAGCGCCGACGGCGACGGTCGGCAGGTCCTCGCCGTCGACGGAGAGGACCGCGAGGTCGTTGAGCTCGTCGCTGCCGACGACCTCGGCGGGCTCGGTCACGCCGTCGGCGAAGACGACGGTGAGGTCGTCCCCACTGGCCACGACGTGGTGGTTGGTGACGATGAGGCCGTCGCTGCGGTAGACGACGCCGCTGCCGTTGCCGCTGGCGGTGCGCCCGTCGATGTCGACGCGCACGACCGCGGGCAGGACCGCCTCGGCGACCGCGGCGACCCGGTCGTCGACGGCGCCGAGCTCGACCGGCGCGACGGCCGGCTGCGGGTCGGGCTCGGGGTCGCCGCCGGTCCCGGAGGGGTCACCGAGGATCACCGCGGCGATGACCGCCCCGGCGATGCCGGCGGCGAGCCCGGCGAGCACCGTCGGGGCGGCGCCGCGGGAGGGCCGGCGGCGCGGCACCGGCGGGTAGCGGGGCGCGCGCGGCTCGCCGCTCACCGGTCGACGGCGGGCACGATGATGAGGCCGTCGGTCGCGCCGTCGAACTGCTCGACGTAGAAGGCCTCGTCAGGCGGGGCCTCGGCGCGCAGCGGCTCGCGGTCGGCGGTGGCGCCGAGCAGGGCGCTCGCGAGCATGACGACGACGACGAGCCCCGCGGCCACGGCCACCCGCGGGCGGGAGGGCGGCGGGCCGAGCAGCGGGTCGAGCGCGGCGCGGCGCAGCCGCTCGACGTCGGCGCGGGTCCGCGCGAGCACGTCGGGGGTGGCCTGCTCCTCCTCGTCGTAGCGCGACAGGTTGCGCAAGTGCGCGCGGACCTCCCGCAAGCCGGCGACCTCGCAGGCGCAGTCGGCGCAGCCCTCGAGGTGCGCACCGACCCGGGCGGCCTCGGCCTCGCCGAGCTCGCCGTCGAGCCAGGCCGACAGCAGCGGCTCGAAGGGGCAGCCCTCAGCCATCGTCGCCCCGCTCGGCCACGGCCACGCCGTCGAGGGCCTCGCGCAGCTGGCGTCGGCCCCGGTGGATGCGTGAGCGCACCGTGCCCATCGGCCAGCCGGTGAGCTCGGCGATCTCCTCGTACGACAGCTGCTCGACGTCGCAGAGCACGACCGCGAGGCGGAAGTCCTCCCCGAGCTCGGCCAGCGCGCGCTCGAGGCGGCTGCCGAGGGTGCGGTTGTCGACGACGTCGGCGGGGCCGGGCTCGGAGGAGACCGGTGCCTCCCACTCCTCCTCCCCCAGCGGTTGCATCCGCAGCCGGGCGCGCCGACGCACACGGTCGAGGAAGAGGTTCTTCGTGATGCGGTAGAGCCAGCCGTCGAAGGTGCCGGGACGGTAGCTCTCGAGGTTGCGGTAGACGCGCACGAAGACGTCCTGGGTGAGGTCCTCGGCATCGTGGGGGTCGCCGGTGAGCTTGAAGGCCATCCGGCGGATGCGCGGGCCGTAGCGCTCGGCGACCTCGTCCCACCCCGGTCGCGGGTCGGCGGCCTCGCCGGCCGCGGGTCGCGGGCGCACGGCCCCGGGCTCGTCGACGCGTGCGCCGGCGGCATCCGCCGACCCCGTCGGGGACGCGCCCGCAGCCTCCGGGTCCTGCGGCAGCCGCCCGCCGAGACGCCGCGGGTCGGCGCGACGGTCGTCGCGCTCCTCCCCCGGGCGCGCAGCGGTGGCCACGGCAGTCCTTTCCTCGCGTGACGAAGTGTACGTCGCGGCTCCTCGGGCGGCCGTGGCGGGTAAGGTGCAGGCGCCGTCGACGACAAGGGGACAGGCCGGTGGACAGCGACGCCAACGCCCGCGCGTACCTCCAGCGGGTCAACCCTCCCGAGGACGAGCCCCTCCGCGCGGCGCGTGCGCGCAGCGAGGAGGCCGACATCCCCTCGGTCGCCTACGAGACCGGGGCCATGCTGCGCTGGCTCGCCCGGCTCGAGCCCGCGAAGACCATCGTCGAGATCGGCTCGGGTGGCGGCTACAGCGGGCTGTGGCTGCTCGCGGGCATGCACCCGCGCGGGGCGCTGACGACGATCGAGGCCGACCCCGACCACCAGGCGCTGTCGCAGAAGGCCTACGCCGAGGCCGGCCAGGGCGCCCGGGTGCGCTCGATCCTCGGCCAGGCGCTGACCGTGCTCGAGCGCCTCGCCGACACCTCCTACGACCTCGTCTTCTGCGACGCGGCCAAGACCGAGTACCCCGCCTACCTCGCCCACGCGCGGCGGCTGCTGCGCCCCGGCGGGCTGCTCGTCGCCGACAACGTCTGGTGGGGCGGCGAGATCGCCGACGCCCCGGCCGACGACGAGGACGCCGCGGGGCTGCGCGCCTTCGTCGAGGAGGTCGCCGAGGACCCCGACTTCGAGGCGCAGGTGCTCCTCGTCGGCGACGGCCTGCTCGTGGCCGTCTACCACCCCAAGGAGCACTAGGGCATGCGGGTCTGGTGCGTGACGACCTCGCCGGACAACTTCGAGCGGACCGCCGAGCGCGGCTGGAGCGTCCAGGGCATCAAGGCCCGCCGACGCAAGACCGCCGAGCAGCTCGCCCCCGGCGACAAGCTCGTCTACTACATCACCCAGCACGCCGCCTTCGGCGCGACCGTCGAGGTCACGAGCGAGCACTTCGAGGACCACGAGCTCATCTGGACCTCCAAGCCCGGCGAGGACTACCCGTGGCGGGTCGAGATCGCCCCGGAGGTCACCGTCACCGATCCCGAGGCGTGGGTGCCTGCCGAGGAGCTCTACGACGACCTCGAGTTCGTGAAGAAGTGGCCGCCGGAGAACTGGAAGCTCGCCTTCCAGGGCAACATCCGCGAGTGGCCCGAGCGCGACTACGAGGTCGTCCGCGCCGCGCTCGAGGAGGCCGCGGGCAGCTGAGGCGCGCCGGCCGGGCGCTGCCCGGGCACCCGATGGAGCCTTCGGCCGCCAGGGCGGCCACACGCTCCATCCAGCCGGCGACCGCGCCCCGGCGGCCGCCGCGGCCGCCGAACGGCGCTCACCGCAGCGCGCTGACCGCCTCACGAAGCCGCGACAGCCGCGCGAGCTGGCGCTCCCAGGTCGCCGAGACGAGGACGAGGACGAGCCCGGCCAAGGCGAGGACGAGCCAGCCAGGCGCGGCCTCGGCGGCGACCCAGAGCTGGGTGGCCACAACGACGGCGGTGGCCACACCGGCGGCCACGACGAGGGCAGCCCAGCGCGTCAGCCAGCCGGCGATGCCGAGCGCGACGGCGACGGCGACGAGGCCGAGCAGCCGCGGCAGGTCCGCTGGATCGGCGAGGAGCTCGGCGGCTGTCGGCGCCAGGCCCAAGGCCAGCGGCACCCACAGCGCCCGCGCGCTGCCGAGCGCGCGGTCGACGCGCAGCCGCCACACACCGTAGGCGCCGAGGCCAGCGACCGGCACCACGACGTAGGCCTCGACGACGTCGACGCCGGCGTCGGCGAGCAGCACGCCGGTCGCGACCGCGGCCAGCCAGACCGCGGCCTGCAGGGGCCAGGCCAGCGTCGACAGCAGGCCTGCGGCAAGCGCCCCGGCGGAGGCGAGGAAGCCGACGATGACGAAGCTCAGCGGGCTCGGGCTGGCCACCGCCGCGCTCGCGAGCGTGACCGCCCCGGCCACGGCCACCGGCACGGCGCTGGCCGCCAGCACCGGGTGCTCACGCAGCCCGCCGGCGGCCGCGGCGAGGGCGACCGCGCCGACCGCGGCGGCGAGCACGACGACGAGCCCGGGGACGACGGTGGCCGCGCGCGCGGCCACCGGCAGCGCGAGCAGCCCCGCGACGGCGGCAGCGACGACCGCGCGGCGGGCCCCTGCCGCCAGCGCCTCG
>JAWOAS010000055.1:0-12070 GCA_046498405.1 Egibacteraceae bacterium | reverse complement strand
CCGGCCTCGGCGTCGAGCTCGGCGACCCGCTCGAGGAGCTCGTCGGGATCGGCGACGATCTCGGTCTCGCCGTAGATGTCGGCCCACGCCGTACCGGTGTACTCCCAGTAGGCATCGATCTCGCCGGTCTCGAGCGCCTCGCGCACCACCGCGGTGCCGGCGAGGCTCGTCTCGTCGGTGACGTCGGCGCCGGCGTCCTCGAGAGCGATGACGAGCATCTGCCCGAGGATCACCTGCTCGGTGAACTCCTTGGAGGCCACGGTGACCTCGGCGCCGTCGAGCCCCTCGAGCTCGGCGGCGACGCCGTCACCGTCGTCCCCGCATCCCGCGAGCAGCAGCGCCGCGACGGCGAGGAGCAGAAGCAGTGTTCTCAGCGAGGTCATGATGCCCTTCCTGTCGTCGGTGTCGGACGCGTCGCGCGCGAGGATCGTCGCAGTCGGTGGAGGCGTCGGAGGGATCAGCCTTCCCAGGGCGGCGCCCGAGGATCCCCGGTCTAGAGGCCTTTCGGGCGTAGGAGGGTCTCGGCGAGGCCGGCGACCCAGTCGATGAGCAGGGCCACCGAGGCGGTCAGCACCGCGCCGGTGATGAGGACGGCGTTGGAGAAGCCGACGACGCCGCTGTTGATGATGACCCCGAGCGTGCCGGCGCCGACGAGGGCGCCGAGGGTGATCGTGCCGACCGCGAGGATGAGCGCGGTGCGCACCCCGGCGAGCACGATCGGCACCGCCAGCGGCATCTCGATGCGCCACAGCACCGCCTGCCGGGTCATCCCCATGCCCCGCCCGGCCTCGATGATCGCGTCGTCGACCTGCTCGATGCCCACGAGGGTGTTGCGCAGCACCGGCAGGATGCAGTACGCGGTCACGCCGATGACCGCGCCACGCTGGCCGACGCCGATCGCGATGGCGAGGATGGTGAGCAGGCCGATCGAGGGGATCGCCTGGCCGGCGTTGGCGATGGCGACGAAGATCGGCGTGAGCCGCTTGGCCCACGGCCGGGTGAGCATGATCCCGAGCGGCACCGCGACGGCGATGACCCACGCGGCGATCTGGACGCTGAGCACGACGTGCTGGCGGGCACGCAGGACGAGCTCGGGCTGGTTGAGCCGCGCCGCCTCGCGCGAGGTGAGCTCGATCCCGCCGAGGTACTGGAAGAGCGCGGCCAGGGCGATGAGGACGATGAGCGGGATCGCGAAGGTGTTCCACGCCTTGGCGGGATCGCTGACGAGCGCGCGCAGCCGCGAGGGGCTGGTCGCCTGCGTGGCGGCCAGTCGCGGGTCGGTGCCGGTGACGGCCATCAGGCCCCACCCTCGTCGCGTGCGCCCACCGGGGCGTGCCAGGCGGCGACGGCGACACGCTCGCGCGTCTCGACGCGCAGGGTGTTGACCGCGGTCATCACGGTGTCGATGTCGACGATGCCCGCGTAGGCGCCGCGGTCGTCGACGACGATCGCGACGCCGACGCTCGAGGTGAGCATCTCGTCGAGGGCGTCGGAGAGCGTGGCGTTGAGCGGCACCTGCGCGCGCACCGGCAGGCCGACGTGCTGGTTCCAGTCGGCGCGCGAGAGGTCGCGGCGGCTGACCCAGCGCACCGGGCGGCCGTTGCTGTCGACGAGGAGGAGGAAGGCCTGGTCGACCTCGTCGAGTTGGGCCAGGGCGTCCTCGCGGCGCACGCTCGAGATCGCCGTCGGCCATGCCCCCAGGTCGACGTCGCGGACCCGCACGAGGTTGAGGCGCTTGAGCGAGGCGCCCGAGCCGGTGAAGTCGTCGACGAACTCGTTGGCGGGCTGGGAGAGGATCGTCTCGGGGGTGGCGAACTGCTCGATGCGGTGCTCATTGCCGAAGATCGCGATGCGATCGCCCATCTTGATCGCCTCGTCGATGTCGTGGGTGACGAAGACGATGGTCTTCTGGATCTCCTCCTGCAGGCGGAGGAACTCGTTCTGCAGCCGGTCACGGGTGATGGGGTCGATCGCGCCGAACGGCTCGTCCATGAGCATGACCGGCGGGTCGGCGGCCATCGCGCGGGCCACCCCGACGCGCTGGCGCTGCCCGCCGCTGAGCTCCTTGGGGTAGCGGTCGCGGTGGATCCGCGGGTCGAGGCCCACCATGTCGAGGAGCTCGTCGACGCGCTCGGTGATCCGCGCCTTGTCCCAGCCGAGGAGCTTGGGCACCGTCGCGACGTTGCTCGCGATCGTCTGGTGGGGGAAGAGCCCGACCTGCTGGATGACGTAGCCGATGCGCCGGCGCAGATGGTCGGGGTTGACGTCGGTGACGTCGTCGCCCTCGAGGATGATCCGCCCCGAGGACGGCTCGATGATGCGGTTGATCATCTTCAGCGTCGTCGTCTTGCCGCAGCCCGACGGGCCGACGAGCACGACGATCTCCCCGGGCATGATCTCGAGGTCGACGCTGTCGACGGCGAGCTCCTCCTGGCCCGGATAGCGCTTCGTCAGCGCCTCGAGCCGGATCATCGAGTCCATGGGGCCCTCCAGGTCGGTCACCGCAGGCCGCGGGGGGTCGTGAGGCGGTCGACGAGCACCCAGAAGCCCTCGAGGAGCATCGCGACGATGACGATCGAGACCGTCGCGGCGATCGCGACGTCGAAGGCCCAGACCGAGCCGATGTTGCTCAAGGCCCGGAAGATCTCGTTGCCGAGGCCGTCGGCGCCGATGTAGGCGCCGATCGCGAGGATCGACACGACGAGCATCGTCGCCACGCGCAGGCCGGCGATGATGACCGGCCACGCCAACGGCAGCTCGATGCGCAGGAGGACCTGCCGGGGCGAGAGGCCCATCCCCAGCGCCGACTCCGTGATCGCCGGGTCGACCTCCTGCAGCCCCGTGATGGTGTTGCGGACGATCGGCAGGAGCGCGTAGACGATGAGGGTGACGACGACGCCGGTGTTGCCGAGGCCGAACCAGACGAGCACGAGCCCGAAGAGCGCGAACGAGGGGATCGTGAGCATCGTCGCGGCGACGGCGGTGGCGATCGACGCGGCCACCGGCCGGCGGTAGGTCAGCACGCCGACGGTTGCCCCGATGACGCCGGAGGCGGCCACGGCGATGAGCGCGAGCGTCGCATGCTCGAGCCCCAGGCCGAGGAGCCGGCCAGGGTTGTCGATCATGTACTCGAGCCATCCCACGGACGCACGACCTCCCGGACGGAGTGCGGACGGTGCCTTCGTACCTCACCACGACCGGCCCCCGGTTGCAAGCCCGGCGGGGCGCCGGCGGGGCCGCGCCGGGCTCAGGCCACGGCGAAGCGGCCGATCGTGTCGTCGACGTCGACGCCGTCGAGGTGCTCGCGGAAGAGCTGCCAGTAGGCGACCTCCTCACGGCTGCGCAGCGGCGGGTGGGCCTCGCCGCGCCGGGCGCGGAAGCGGTCCTCGTCGACGGTGGCCTCGGCGACCTCGCGCAGCACCGCGCTCGCGCCGGTGCCGTCGCCGAACTGCTCCTTGCCCCGCCACAGCAGCTGCTCGGGCAGCCAGCCGTCGAAGGCCCGCCGCAGCATCCACTTCTCGCGCCGCTCGGCGGTGACCTGCTTCCAGCGCGCGGGCAGCGAGAGGGCGAGGTGGACCATCCGCAGGTCGAGGAACGGCACGCGCGCCTCGAGGCCGTGGGCCATGGCGGTGCGGTCGGCGCGCTGGAGGTTGAGGTTGTGCAGGCCCTCGACGCCGGCGACGAGCTCGGCGTGCAGGGCCGCGGGCGCCTCGAGCTCGCGGTGGTGGTCGTAGCCGGCGAAGAGCTCGTCGGCGCCCTCGCCGGTGAGCACGACCTTGACGTGGCGCGCGGCGACGCGCGCGAGGAGGTAGTTCGGCACCGCGGAGTGCACGAGCATCGGGTCGAAGGACTCGATGCAGCGCACGACGTCGGGCAGGGCCTCGGTGAGCTCGGCGGCGCTGTAGACGTCCTCGTGGTGGGTCGTGCCGAGCAGGTCGGCGACCTGGCGGGCCGCGGCGAGGTCGGCCGAGCCGGCCATGCCCACGGCGAAGGTGTGCAGCGTCTGACCCGGCTCGAGGGCGCGCGCGGCGATCGCCGCGACGAGGCTCGAGTCGAGCCCGCCGGAGAGGAAGACCCCCACGGGCACGTCGGCCATCATCCGCCGCTCGACGGCGTCGACGAGCGTGTCGCGGATCGCGCCGAGGACCTCATCCGGCGGGGTGTCCTGCCCGAGGGGACGCAGCTCGGCCGCAGCGGGGACGGGCTCGGGCAGCAGACGGGTGAGCCCGCCCTCGGGGGTCCAGGCGTGCCCGGCGGGGAACTCCTCGACGTGGGGACGCCAGTCGGCGTCGAAGGCCTTGAGCTCGGAGGCGAAGAGCGTCGTGCCCTGGCGCTGGGCCCAGTACAGCGGCTTGATCCCCACGGGATCGCGCAGCGCGACGAAGTCGCCGTCGGCCGAGGCGATCGCCATCGCGAACATCCCCTCGAGGCGGGCGAGGCCGGCAAGCCCCTCGGCGCGGTAGAGGGCCAGCGCGACCTCGTTGTCCGAGCGGGTCGACAGCGCCCCGGCGGGCAGGCGCCGGCGCAGCTCGGTGTGGTTGTAGACCTCACCGTTGCCGACGAGGTGGAGCCTGCCGTCGGTCGCGGACAGCGGCTGGTCGCCGCCGTCGACGTCGACGATGGCGAGACGACGGTGGCCGAGCCAACTCGCGCCCACGTCGATGGCGCCGGCGCCGTCGGGGCCGCGGTGGGCCAGCGCGTCGAGCATCGTCTCGAGATCGGGGTCGGTTGCGGGGCAACGGCCGTGAACGGCCACGATTCCGCACATCGTGAGGGGGACACCACCTGTCGTGAGCCTTCGCGGGCAGACCGCCATAGCCCGTACCCCCCGCGCGTGATCTCAATCACCGGGCCCCACGACGTTGCCGGTGGCAGCGTGGGACGCGAGGATGCGCCCGACGCGCGCCCGCCTGCCGCAAGGAGCCCTCGTGCCGACGATCTGGCCCGCGCCGATGCGCCCCGCCGCCGCCCCGACCGCGCGCAGCCTGCGGGTGGCGGTCGGCCAGCTGTGGCTGCCCGTCGGCGACCTCGACGGCAACCACCGCCGCATCGCCGAGACGATGGCCTGGGCCGAGGAGCAGGGCAGCGACCTCCTCGTCCTGCCCGAGCTCGCGATCACCGGCTACCCGCCCGAGGACCTCGTCCACCACCCCGACTTCGTCGGCGACAACCTCGAGGTGCTCACCGCGCTGGCCGAGCTCGCTGGCGACTGCGTCACCGTCGTCGGCTTCGTCGACCCCGTCGAGGGCAGGCCCGGCCCCGACTCGACGCCGCGCCACCTCGCCAACGCCGTCGCCCTGCTCTACCGCGGCGAGGTCCGCGGGCGCTACCACAAGGTGCTGCTGCCCAACTACGGCGTCTTCGACGAGCGGCGCTACTTCGCCGCCGGGGAGCGCTTCGGCGGCACGTGGTCGCTGCACGGCGCCGAGGTCGGCGTGCTCGTCTGCGAGGACCTCTGGCGCGCCGACGTCCCCGACGCCCAGGCCGGCGACGGCGCGCAGATCATCGTCTCGGCCAACGCCAGCCCCTACCACCGCGGCAAGCAGGCCGAGCGCGAGCAGACCGTGACCGACACCGCCCGTCGCTGCGGCCTGCCGGTCGTCTACGCCGCCGGCGTCGGCGGCCAGGACGAGGTCGTCTTCGACGGCGGCTCGATGATCGCCGACGCCTCCGGGCGGATCGTCGCGCGCACCCCGGCGTTCACCCAGGCCCGTCTCGTCACCGACGTCGCGCTGCCGGCGTCGCCCGCGCCGATCCGCTCGACGTTCGCCTGCCGCCCGGTGCGCGCCGCGGAGCGTCCGCGCCTCGGCGCCCCGCCGGTCGCCCGGGTCCCGGAGGGCCCTGAGGAGGTCTACCGCGCCCTCGTCGAGGGGGTGGCCGCCTACGTCGACCGCAACGAGCACCGCCTGGCCCTGCTCGGGCTCTCCGGCGGGGTCGACTCCGCGCTCGTCGCGCTGCTCGCCGCCGACGCCCTCGACGTCCACCGGGTCCACGCCCTCACGATGCCCGGTCCCCAGACCCCGGCCGAGGCCACCGCCGACGCCCTCGACCTCGCCGCCCGCGTCGGCCTGCGCTGCGACGTCGTCGGCGTCACCGACGACCTCGGGCGGGTCGCCTCGGCGCTCGAGACCGCCACCGACGCCGGCCCCATGGCCGGCGAGGTCCTGCTGCCGAGCCTGCGCGCGGTCCACCTCTCGGCGCTGGCCGAGCGCACCGACGGCATCGTCCTCGTGACGTCGAACAAGACCGAGACCGCGCTGGGCTACGCCGGCAACGGCCTCGTCCTGCCGGGCGGCTTCGCACCGCTCAAGGACGTGCCCAAGACCCTCGTCTACGAGCTCTGCCGCTGGCGCAACGCCGTCGACGGCGAGGCGTTCGGCTGGCGCGTCGGCGCCGGGGCGATCCCCCAGCGCCTCATCGACCGCCAGCCCTCCGCCCAGCGCACCCCGACCCGGCCCGACCGGGAGATCCCCGCCGGCTACGAGGACGTCGACGCGATCCTCGAGGGCTTCGTCGAGCGTGCCGCGAGCCCCGACGTCCTCGTCGAGGAGGGCTTCGACGCCCTCGTCGTCGAGCGCGTCGTCGAGCTCGTCGACCGCAACGAGCGCACCCGCGCGCAGCTGCCGCCGGGGGTCAAGGTCACCTCGCGGGGCTTCGGGCGCGACCGTCGCCTCCCACTGACCCACGAGTACCGCCCGCAGGTCACCCCGCGTGGGGAGGAGCGCACCGACCTCGGCGCCGCCCAGCTCGTCGGCGAGGAGCTCTGGTTCGAGGGCTAGCGCCGGGCCCGCCGGTCGGCGGACTGACCCGCGCCGGTCTCGCCGTCCTCCCCGCCGTGTGGCGTCACGCGGTAGGCGTCGTAGACCGACTCGATGCGCCGGATCTGCGTGAGGATGTGGTCGAGGTGGTTGATGTCGGCGAGCTCGAAGGCGAACCGCAGGTAGGCGATGCGGTCCTTCTGGGTGTTGACCTGCGCGGAGAGGATGTTGACGTGGAGGTCGCCGAGCAGCGTCGTGACGTCGCGTAGGAGATGCTTGCGGTCGAGGGCCTCGACCTGGACGGTCACGGTGAAGATCGCCGGGGTCGTGGCGTCCCAGCGGACCTCCTGGACCCGGTCGGGCTCGCTGCGCTTGAGCGCCTCGGCGTTGGGGCAGTCCTGGCGGTGGACGGTCACCCCCCGTCCGCGGGTCACGAAGCCCATGATCTCGTCGCCGGGCACCGGCGTGCAGCAGCGCGCGAGGGTGACGAGGACGTCGTCGGTCTCGTCGACGACGATCGCGTCGGAGACGCGGGCGGGCGCCTCGCTGGCGACCGGCGGCAGGGCCTCCTCGACCTCCTCCTCGTCGCTGACGAGCGCGGTGAGCTGGTTGGCCACCGCGGTGGCGTTGATGTGGCCATCGCCGATCGCGCGGTAGAGCGCGTCGAGGTCATGGTGGTTCATCTGCTCGGCGACGGCCTTGAGCTCGGGCCCGCCGAGGAGGCGCTTCCAGCCCACCCCCTGCTTGGCCAGCTCCTTGCGCAGGGCCTCACGGCCCTTCTCGATCGCGTCCTCGCGGCGCTCCCGGCTGAAGTACTGCCGGATCTTCGAGCGCGCCCGTGAGGAGCCGACGAACTCGAGCCAGTCGCGGCTCGGCCCGGCGTCGGGCGCGCCGGAGGTGAGGATCTCGACGGTCTCGCCGTTGCGCAGCTCGTACTCGAGGGAGACCAGCCGCCCGCCCACGCGCGCCCCGACGGTCTTGTGGCCCACCTCGGTGTGGATCGAATAGGCGAAGTCGACCGGCGTCGAGCCCTTCGGCAGGGCGACGACGTCGCCCTTGGGGCTGAAGACGAAGACCTCGTCGGCGTAGAGGTCGAGGCGCACGTTGCGCATGAACTCGCCGGAGTCGGCGGTGTCGGACTGCATGTCGAGCATCTGCGAGAGCCACTGCGACTCCGACTCCTCGGTGCGCAGCGCCTGCTTGTACTTCCAGTGCGCGGCGACGCCGAACTCCGCGGTGCGGTGCATCGCGCGGGTGCGGATCTGCAGCTCGATGGGCTTGCCCTCGGGGCCGACGACGGTGGTGTGCAGCGACTGGTAGAGGTTGAACTTCGGCATCGCGATGTAGTCCTTGAAGCGACCCGGGATGGGTCGCCACATCGCGTGGACGCTGCCGAGGGCGCCGTAGCAGTCCTTGACGCTGTCGACGATGATCCGCACGCCGATGAGGTCGTAGATGTCGCTGAAGTCCCGACCGCGCACGACCATCTTCTCGTAGATGGAGTAGAGGTGCTTGGGCCGCCCGGTGATCTCCGCGCGGATCTTCACCTCCTTGAGCCGCTCGGTGAGCTGCTCGACGACGTCCTCGAGGAACCGGTCGCGCTCGGGCTGGCGCTCGGCGACCATCGCCTTGATCTCGTCGTAGCGCCGCGGGTGCAGCGTGGCGAAGGCGAGGTCCTCGAGCTGCCACTTGAAGTTCTGCATGCCGAGCCGGTGGGCCAGCGGCGCGTAGATCTGCAGCGTCTCCTCGGAGATGCGCGTCTGCTTCTCCCGGGGCAGGTGGTGGATCGTCTTCATGTTGTGGAGCCGGTCGGCGAGCTTGATGACGAGGACGCGATAGTCGTTGGCCATCGCGATGAGCATCTTGCGCAGCGACTCGGCCTGCTGCTCCTCGCGCGTGGTCACCGCCACGCGGTCGAGCTTGGTCACCCCGTCGACGAGCATCGCCGCCTCGGCGCCGAAGCGCTCCTCGACGTCATCGTGGGTGAGCTCGGTGTCCTCGACGACGTCATGGAGCAGCGCGGCGACGATCGTCGGGGTGTCCATGCCGAGGTCGGCGAGGACCTCGGCCACGCCGACAGGATGGACGATGTAGGGCTCGCCCGAGCGGCGGGTCTGCCCGCCATGGGCCTGCTCGGCGACCTCGTAGGCCGCGACGACCTCGCGGACGTCGACCTTCGGGGAGTGGGCCTTGAGCGACTTGCAGAGCGGCTCGAGACGGTCGGGGACCGCCAGCCCGCGGTCGAACATCGGCAAGCGGGCCAGAACGGCGCGGACCCCCGACTGCCTGGGGCGCGGGGGTCCGGCGGGGGCGGGCTCGAGCTCGGTGCTGGCCTGGCGCTCGGGCGCCGGCGAGGGTTCGACGGCGGGCTCGGTCGTGGTCTCGAGCGCCGCGCTCGGGCGCTCGGCGGGCCGTGCGGCCGCGTCCCCGGCGTCGCGCTCGGGCGCGTCGTCCTCGCCCCGCTCGAGGACCTGCGGGGCGGGGCGCTCCTCGCGACGCTCCTCGGCGCTCGTGTCGGCCTCCTTCGCGCTGCTGCCTCAGACCCCACGATACCGATCGTCGGAGGCCCGCTGCCACCCGGCCGACGGCCGGGGCCCGCGGCAGGGCACCGGAGGCTAGGAGCCGCCCCGCCGCGCGAGCAGGCGCTCGGTGTGCTCGGCGACCACGGGATCGCGGCCCTTGAGCCAGACGAGCAGGGGCGTGGCCACGAAGATCGAGGAGTACGTCCCCACCCCCATGCCGATGAAGAGCGCGAGCGCGAGGTCGGCGAGGGTGTCGGCGCCGAGCAGTTGCGCGCCGATGACGAGCAGCGCGCCGACCGGCAGCAGCGAGGTCACCGAGGTCGACAGCGAGCGCACGAGCACGGCGTTGAGCGCGCCGTTGGCCAGCTCGGCGTACGTGCGGTTCTCCGAGGCCCCCAGGGCCCCAGTCTCCTCGGTCACGCGGTCGAAGACCACGACGGTGTCGTACAGCGAGTAGCCGAGGATCGTCAGCAGCGCGATGACCGAGGCCGGGGACACCTCGAAGCCGACGAGGGCGTAGACGCCGATCGTCACGACGACGTCGTGGAGCAGCGTGACGAGCGCGGCTGCGGCCATGCGCCACTCGAAGCGCAGCGTGATGTAGACGACGACGAGGCCGAGGAAGACCACGAGCGCGAGCAGCGCCTGGTCGGTGATCTGCTGCCCCCAGCGCGGGCCGACCGCCTGGCGGTCGATGTCGACGGGGTCGGCGCCGGTGACCTCGGCGAGCGCGGCGGTCGCGGCCCGGTCGGCCTCGCCGCCGACCTCGCCGAGCTCGGGCGTCGAGACGAGGGCGCCCTCGCCCTCCTCGACGACCTGGGCGGTGACGTCGCTGATGCCGAGGTCGCCCATCGCCTCGCGCAGGTCCGCGGAGGTGAACTCCTCGGTGGCGCCCGAGACGAGGAACGAGGTCCCGCCGGTGAAGTCGATCGCGAAGTCGAGGCCGCGCACGAGCAGGGCCGCGCCGGCCAGGGCGACGAGCGCGAGCGAGACGACGAGCCAGGTGCGGCCGCGGGCGATGAAGGCGTAGTCGCCCTCGCCGTTGAGGAAGCGCCGCAGCGCGGTGTCCTTGCCTTGGGCGCTCATCGCTTCACCTTCGCCACCGGGGTGGCCACGAACGTCTGTGCGGCAAGCCCCATCCACCTCGCCCGGGCCAGCTTGGGGGTGTTGGCGATCCACCCGAACAGCGACCGCGTGAACGTCGCGAAGAGCAGCGTGTCGACGAGCGTGGCCAGGCCGAGGGTGAACGCGAAGCCTCGCACCGGCCCCACGGCGAGGACGTAGAGCACCGCCGCGGCGAGGAACGACACGGTGTTGCCGGTGAGGTTCGTGGCGAACGCCGAGCTGAAGGCGTGCTCGGCGGCGGTGCGGATCGTCCGGCCCTTGCGGATCTCGTCGCGGTAGCGCTCGCGGTAGATGATCGAGGAGTCCGCGGCGATGCCGATCGAGACGATGATCCCGGCGATGCCCGCCAGGGTGAGGGTGAAGCCGATCGTCTCCCCGAGGACGATGAGCGCCCCGGCGACGATGACCCCGAACATCACGAGCTCGGTGACCGCGGCCGCCCCGATGCCGCGGTAGAGGACGACGAGGTAGCCCCCGACGAGCACGAGCCCGATGAGGCCGGCCTGCAGCCCCGCCTCGAGCGACTCGGCGCCGAGCGTCGGCGAGACCGCGAGGGACTGCGCCAAGTCGAGCTGGATCGGCAAGGCTCCCGCCCGCAGCACGAGCGCGAGGTCCTCGGCCTCCTGCTGGCTGCCCACCGAGATCTGCCCACCCCCGGCGATGCCCTCGCCGCAGGCGACCTCGGGGGCGACCGGGGGGGCGGACTCGACGAGCCCGTCGAGGACGATCGCGAGTCGGCGGCGGTCGCCCTCCTCGCAGGCGAGCTCGGCGGTGAACTCCTGGAAGGTCTCCTCGCCCTCGGCGTCGAAGTCGAGGGTCGTGGCCCACTCGAGGCCGGTCTCGCCGACGCGGGCGCTCGCGTCCTCGACGCTGCCGCCGTCGACGACGACGGGGCCGAGCTCAAGCTTCGTCCACTCCTCCGGCGGCGAGGCCTCCTGCTCCTCCTCGGCGTCGCCCGCGAGCCCGGCCTGCGCCTCGGGCGGCTGGCAGAGCACGACCTCCTCCTCGGCCGGCGGCGGGCCGGCCAGCCGCTCCTCCTCGATCTCGGCGCACGAGGGGCCGACCTCGTCGTAGTCGGGGTCGCTGGGCGGGATCTCACGCAGGACCCGGCGGAACTGCAGGATCGCGGTCTCCTGGACGATGTCCTCGGCCTGGGCCTGGTCGGCCACGCCCGGCAGCTGGACGATGACGGTCTCCCCCTGCCGCGCGATCTCGGGCTCGGCGACGCCGAGGCCGTCGACCCGGGCACGGATGACCTCGACGGTCTGGTCGAGGACCTCGAGGTCGATCTCGCCCTGACCGGGGGCTGGCTCGAGGGTCAGGCTCACCCCGCCCTGGAGGTCGAGCCCGAGCTGGGGCTCCCAGTCGTTGGCCAGGATCGTCGTCCAAAGCCCTGCCACCGCGAGGAGGAAGACGACGAGGATCGCCAGGAGGCCGCCCTTGTTCATCGCTAGAGGACCGGCACGCCGTTGACGGTGATCTTGAACTGGCAGCCGAGGGTCTGCGCGGCGCGCCGGCACATGATCATGCGCTCGAGGAAGATCTCGAAGTACTCGAGGACCTGGCTGATCGCCGTGTCGATCTCGAGCTCGAGGGTCAGCGTGTGCTGCTCGGCGTCGACGCGCAGGAACGACTGCGTCACCGCGTAGTTCACCCGGTCGTGGA
>JAWOAS010000014.1:0-9627 GCA_046498405.1 Egibacteraceae bacterium | reverse complement strand
GGTCATCGTGCAGCCTCCTCGGTGAGCTGGGCGAGGGTCGTCTCGACGTCGACGCGCAGGGCGATGAGGTCGAGGTGCAGGCGCTCGGCGCTGCGCATCCAGTCGTCGTGACGGCGCTGCAGGGCGCGCAGCGCGGCGTCGGGGTCGGTCGTGGCGGTCATCGCGCACCTCTCTCGGGTGTTCGAATGGCCCCCCGGCGTGCCATCTGCGTGCCATAAGAGATGGCAAGAAGGGGGGTACAGCGGTCAACGGCGGTCACCCAACATGGGCTCTGACCTGCGAAAACGCGCTCTGACCAGCATCGACGCGCCGACCTTTCAAGCCGGCAACGCGGGTTCGAATCCCGTCGGGAGCACCACCACCGTCGAGCCCGTCCGGGGCTACACTCGCCGACGCACCCGGGGTCGTCATCGGAGGGCGCGTGGCCACGAAAAACCCGCAGACCTACCAGGTCGAGGTCGACCGGCAGAAGGCCGCGCAGGCCGCCGGCACCTACGAGCTCGCCGACCTGCCCGGCGACCTCGCCACACCGGTGGCCGCGGCGCGGGTCGGCAAGTCGCCGAAGCAGGACAAGGTCCTGGCCGGCGGCCGGGCGCTGTCGTCGGTGACGAAGCTCGCCCCCGGCTCCGCCCTCGCGATCTACGGCAGGCCGGAGTCGCGCTGGGCCAACGCCTACTGGCGGCGCACCGGCGGCACGGCGACGATGACCGAGCTGCTGTCCTACGCCCGGCAGCTCATCGGCATGACCCCCTCGGGCGGGCTCGTCGTCTGCCTGTGCGGCCACGCCGGGCAGGGACCCTGCATCCCCCTGTGGGCGCCGCGCGACAGCGTGAGCCTGACCGTGCAGCCCAACGACCTCGTCCTGCGCTTCGACGGGGTCGTCGAGGACCCGTGAGCCGCGAGACCGCGGCGCTGCGCGAAACCGCGCTCGCGCTCGCCGAGGTCGCCGACGGCCTCGCGATGGCCCGCTTCGGCGGGCCGGTCGCGGCCACGGCCAAGCCCGACGGCTCGCCGGTGACCGCCGCCGACCGCGAGATCGAGGCGGCGCTGCGCGCCGAGCTCGCGCGCGCCCACCCCGACCATGCCGTCCTCGGCGAGGAGGAGGGCGGCGCCCTCGACGCCGAGGCGCCGACGTGGGTCATCGACCCGATCGACGCGACGAAGAACTACCTGCGCGGCGTGCCGGTCTTCGCCACCCTCATCGCCGTCGTCGTCGACGGCCGCGCGGTCGTCGGCGTGGCGAGCGCCCCGGCGCTCGGGGAGCGCTGGGACGCCGCCGAGGGCCTCGGCGCGCGCCGCAACGGCACGAGGGTCGGCGTCAGCGCCATCGCCGAGGTCGCCGAGGCGCACCTCTGCCACGGGGGGCTGACGTGGTTCCGCGACGAGCCCGGCGCCTGGGCGCGCCTCGGCGGTCTCGTCGACACCGCCTGGCGCACCCGCGGCTTCGGCGACTTCTGGATGCACCTCCTCGTCGCCGGCGGGATGGCCGAGGCCGCCTTCGAGCGCGACCTCTCGGTCTGGGACCTCGCCGCGCTCCTGCCGATCGTCACCGAGGCCGGTGGCACCGTCTCGGCCTTCGACGGCGGCGACCCGCTCAGCGGCGACGGCAGCCTGCTGTCCTCGAACGGGCGGCTGCACGAGACCGTCCGGCGGGCGCTCGTCGGCTGAGCGTCGTCGGGGACGGGGAGGGCATGGACGCGGCGGTGGGGGCGTGGACCGAGCTCGCCGACGGGGTCTACGTGCGGGCCCACGCCGCCCAGCGGCTCAACGTCGGCCTCGTCGTCGGCGCGGAGCGCTGCGCGGTGCTCGACACCCGGTCGAGCCACCACCAGGGCCGCGACCTCGCCCGCGCGGTGCGCGCGATCACGCCGCAGCCCTGGGTGCTCGTCAACACCCACGCCCACTGGGACCACTGCTTCGGCAACGCCGTCTTCACCGGCGCGCCGATCTGGGGCCACCCGGCCTGCGCCCGGCGGCTCGCCACCGACGGCGAAGCCGAGCGCCGCGCCGCGCGGTCCGACGCCCTGGCCGAGGGCGACGCCGGCCTTGCCGCCGAGATCGACGACGTCGTCATCACCCCGCCCCGCCGGCTCGTCGCCGACGAGGCCGCCATCGACCTCGGTGGCCGGCGCCTGCGGCTGGCCCATCTCGGGCGCGGTCACACCGACGGCGACCTCGTCGTCGAGGCCGAGGGGGTCGTCTTCGCCGGCGACCTCCTCGAGGAGGGCGCGCCGCCGGACTTCGCCGACGCCTTCCCGCTCGACTGGCCGGCGACCCTCGCCGCCCTGCTGCCGCGCCTCGGCGCGGTGATCGTGCCGGGCCACGGCGGGCTGCTGCACCGCGACGACGCCCTCGAGCAGGCGGCGCTGCACGCCGAGGTCGCACGCGCGGCGCGCGCGGCCCACGCCGCCGGGGTGCCGGTCGAGCGCGCGGCCGGCGCGCTGCCGCTGGAGCGGGCCACCGCCGAGGTGGCGCTGCGGCGCGCCTACCGCCAGCTCGACGCCGAGGGCCCTACGGGATGAGGACGAGCTTGCCGACGACCTCGCCGTCGAGGAGGTCGCGGTAGGCCCGGGCGCCCTCGGCCAGCGGGTGGGTCGCGGCGACGCGCGGACGGGTGCCGGTGGCCTCGAGCAGGCGCAGCAGCCCGGCGAGCTCGCCGCGCGTGCCCATCGAGGAGCCGAGGATCCGCAGCTGCTTGGCGAAGACGCGGTGGAGCTCGGCTGGCGGGCGCGGGCCGGTCGTGGCCCCGGCGACGACGAGCGCGCCGCCAGGGGCCAGGGCCCGCAGCGAATGGGTGAACGTCGCCTCGCCGACGGTGTCGATCGCGGCGTCGACCGGCTCGGCCAGGCGCTCGCCGGGCGGCAGGGCCGCGGTCGCGCCGAGCTCGAGCGCGGCGGCGCGCTTGCCCTCGTCGCGGCTCGTGGCGGTGACGACGCAGCCGGCCGCCGCGGCCAGGGCGATCGCCGCGGTCGCCACGCCACCGCCGGCGCCCTGGACGAGGACGCGGTCACCGGGGCGCACGCCCGCCTTCGTGAAGAGCATCCGGTAGGCGGTCAGCCAGGCCGTCGGCAGGCACGCCGCCTCGACGAACGACAGCGCGGCGGGCTTGTCGAGGAGGTTGGCGCTGGGCACCGCGACGCGCTCGGCGTGCGTGCCGTCGTAGACCTCCGAGAGGATCGACAGGCGGCCGAAGACGTCGGCCTCGTCGGCGACGGTCACCCCGGGGTTGGGCACGACGGCGTGGCAGAGCACCTCCCGGCCCTCGGCGGTGACCCCCGCGGCGTCGGAGCCCAGGGTCACCGGCAGGCGCTCGGGCGCCACGGCGACCCCGCGCAGGGTGAAGAGATCGTGGTGGTTGACCGCCGCGGCGCGGACCTCGACGACCTCCCAGCCCGGCGGGGGCGTCGGCTCGTCGACCTCCTCGGCGGCGAGGCCGGCCAGCGGGTCGGCAGGGTCGGCGGCCAGGGCGCGGAGGGCGAGCATGGCCGGCACGCTAGCAACGGACGCTACGCTGCGCCCAGGCCGGTGCCCGCCGGCCCCCCGACCCTGCGAGGAGGCCGTGGCGATGAGCGGGACGCAAGGCGCGCCATCGCGCTCGCGCGCGCTGCCGCCGATCCTCGCCGCGACCGCGCTCGTCGTCGTCCTCCTGCTGCGGGCGATGGACGCCGCGCACGGCGCGCTGCTGCTCTACGTGCCCGTCGCCGTGCTCGCCGGCGTCGTCCTCGCCCTGGCCTCCGGCTCGGCGGCGGTCCCGCGCCGCGCCCCGGCCAAGGTCCTCGTCGTCGGCCTCGCCCTCGCCGTCGTCGGGCTCGGCGCGCTGGGCGCCGACGGCGCGGGAGGGTGGGCCTTCCCGCTGTGGCTCCTGCTCGCCGGAGGTGGGGTCGCGACGATGACGCTCGGCGCGCGCGAACTGCTCGGGCCCGCCGGCTCCGACGAGGCCGACGAGGCCGGGCCGCCGGTGGGCTGAGCGCGGCGGGCCCGCGGCTCAGCGGCCGCGCCACGCCTCGAGGTCGGCCTCGCACTCCTCGACGAAGGCCTGCGCCGCTGCGACGCGGTCGTCGATGCGCCGTCGCTCCTCCTCGACGACGCTGCGGCGGCGGCCAAGGGCCTCGACGAGGGGCTTGACCGTGGCCTGGGTGGGGCGCTGCAGCCGTCGGGGCACGGCCTCGGCCCGCGTGCGGGTCTCGACGGCGAAAGCCTCGAGGCGACGGGACTCCTCGGCGAGGAACTCGCGGTAGGCGAGGAGGTCGGCGTGCTCCTCCCGGGCCCGCAGGAGGGTGTAGTAGAGGGCGTCGCGTTCGCGCTCGGAGGCCACCCCCCGTCACCCCCGCTCGGCGAGCGCGCCGAGGAGGTAGGCGTGCGCGAGGCAGGCCCGGTGCCAGTCGACGAGCCCGAGCGACTCGTCGATGCCGTGGGCGCGCGCGTCGGGATCGGCCACCGCGGTGAGCAGCGCCGGAGCGGGGTCGTCGGCGTCGCCGAGCGCGCGGGTGATCGCGTCGACGAAGGGGATGCTGCCGCCGACGCCGGCGAGCGCGGCGGGCGCGCCGTAGGCGGCCTCGAGGGCGACCCGGGCGGCGTGCAGGCTCGGGTGGCCGGCGTCGGCGAGGAAGCCGGGGCTGGCCACGCCCGGGGTCACCTCGACGTCGAGCCCGAACGGCGCGGCGGCCTCGAGGTGGCCGCAGAGGCGGTCGAGGGCGCGGGCGGGGTCCTGCCCCGGTGCGAGGCGCACGCTGACCCGGGCGCTGGCCTCGGGCTGGAGGGTGTTCGAGGCGCCCGCGCGCGCGGGGGCGTCGACGCCGATGACCGCGAGGCAGGGGCGGTGCCAGAGCTTCTCGAGCAGCGGACGGGCTGGATCCCCGGCGAAGGGGACCCCCTCGAGGAGGCCGGCGTCGGCGCGCAGCCGCGTCGGCTCGACGTCGAGGTCGGCCAGGCGCGCGCGCTCCTCGGCGTCGAGGGGGCGCACGTCGTCGCAGAAGCCGGGGATCGCGACGTCGCCGCGGTCGTCGGTCAGCGAGGCGAGGAGCTTGGCCAGGCCGGTGACGGGGTCGGGCACGATCCCGCCGTACATCCCCGAGTGCAGGGCGTGGGAGGTCGCCCGCACGGTGACGTCGGCGTCGACGAGCCCGCGCAGCGAGGTCGTCACCGCCGGCGTGCCCTCGGCGAGGTTGACGGCGTCGCAGAGCACGACGACGTCAGCGGAGAGCAGGTCGGCGTGCTCGGCGAGGAAGGCCCCGAGGTGGGTGCTGCCGATCTCCTCCTCGCCCTCGACGAGGACCTTCACGCCGACCGGGGGGTGCCCCCGGGCGGCGAGCCAGGCGTCGACGGCGGCGAGGATCGCGAGGACGCCGCCCTTGTCGTCGGCGCTGCCGCGCGCGTAGAGCCGGCCGTCGCGCTCGGCAGGGGAGAAGGGCGGGCTCGTCCACGCCTCGGCGGGTCCTGGCGGCTGGACGTCGTGGTGGGCGTAGAGCAGCACCGTCGGGGCCCCGGCGGGGGCGTCGAGGCGCTCGCCGTAGACCGCGGGGTGCGCGTCGTCGACCTCGAGCAGCCGCACGCCCTCGAGGCGCCGCGCGCGCATGAGGTCGGCCACGGCCTCGGCGCTGCGGCGCACCTCGGCGGGGTCGAAGCCGGGCGCGCTCACCCCGGGCACCTCGATGAGGGCCTCGAGGTCGACGCGGTGGGTGGCCATGCGGTTGGTGAGCGCCTCGGCGACGTCGTGGAGGTCGTCGCTGAGCTCGGCGGGGGTCATCGGGGCTCCTCGGCTCGGGCCTCGGCTCGGGGCCGCGCGCGCCGATCGTAGCGAGGTCGCCCCCGCGCGCGAGCGCGGGGGGCCCCGGGTTCTGGCACGGGCGGACGGCGCGGGCGGGCCCGCCGGCGACCGCGTGGGTTGACATCGACGTCAGTGTCACTACGGTGGCGTCGCGCGACGGTCGACGCTGCCGGGGCCCCTGCCGCGCGAGGGGGGCTTGGGCCAGGCGCGGCGCGCGTCGATGGCGACGACCACTGTCGCGCGTAGGCTTGCGCGACACCGCCCCGCATGCTGCGGCCGGCCGCGCGTGCCCGCGACGGGGGCCAGAGGAGGACAGGACCTGATGACGAGCGTGCTCAAGGGCCTCGGCGCGGCCGTGCCCTCCCGGATCGTGACCAACGACGAGCTCGCCGAGACCCTCGACACCTCCGACGAGTGGGTGCGCACGCGCACCGGGATCGCCGAGCGCCGCATCGCCGAGCCCGGCGTGGCCACCGCCGACCTCGCCGTCGAGGCCAGCGCCGAGGCGCTCAAGCACGCCGAGGTCGGCATCGACGCCGTCGTCGTCGCGACGTGCACCGCCGACCGCACGATCCCCGGCATCGGCCCCGAGGTCGCCTCGCGCCTCGGGCTCGGCCCGATCACCGCCCTCGACGTCAACGCCGCCTGCGCCGGCTTCGTCTACGCCCTGTCGGTGGCCTCCGGGCTCATCGCCTCGGGGGTGGCCGACGGCGTGCTCGTGACCGGCGCTGAGACGATGAGCCGCGTCACCGACTTCGGCGACCGCTCGACGGCGGTGCTCTTCGGCGACGGCGCCGGCGCGGTCGTCCTGGCCCGCGGCGAGCCCGGCGCGCCCGGCGAGGTCGGCCCCTTCGACCTCGGCAGCGACGGCGACGGCGCCGACCTCCTCGAGGTCCCCGGCGGGGGCTCCCGTCGCCCCCTCGACGCCGCGGCGCTGGCCGAGGGCGCCCAGTACCTCAAGATGGACGGCCGGGAGGTCTACCGCCAGGCGGTGCGCCGCATGGTCGCCTCCTCCGAGGCGGTGCTGGCCAAGGCCGGCCTGAGCGCCACCGACGTCGACCGTCTCGTCGGCCACCAGGCCAACGCCCGCATCCTCGAGGCCGTGGCCAGCCGCCTCGGCATCGGCGAGGAGCGGCGCTTCCTCAACGTCGCCCGCTACGGCAACACCTCCGCGGCCTCGATCCCCCTCGCGCTGGCCGACGCCGACCTCGTCGCCGGCGAGCGGGTCCTGCTCACCGCCTTCGGGGCGGGGATGAGCTGGGGCTCGACGCTGCTGCGCTGGCCCGACCTGTCGGTGGCCTAGGCTGCCCCGGCGACCCCCACGATCCCGCCCCACCCACCCACGAACCTGGAGGACCGCATGAGCGCTGTGTACGAGAAGGTCAAGGGCGTCCTCGTCGACAAGTTCGGCGTCGAGGAGTCGGAGGTCTCGATGGAGGCCTCCTTCGATGACCTCGACCTCGACTCCCTCGACCTCGTCGAGTTCGCCCTCGCCGCCGAGGAGGAGCTCGGCGTGCGGATCTCCGACGAGGAGGCCGAGCAGCTCGAGACTCTCGCCGACACCGTCAAGCTCCTCGAGGAGAAGGGCGCGCAGGCGTGAGCCATCCCGAGGTCGCCGTGACCGGTCTCGGCCTGGCCACACCGGCGGGGCTGGGCACCGACGCCTCGTGGCAAGGGGTGCTCGAGGGCGCCTCGGCGGCGTCGACCGACCCGGCGCTGGCCGGCCTCGAGGTCGACATGACCTGCCGGATCCCCGGCTTCGACGCCGCCGCGCTGCTTGGGCGCAAGGCCGCCCGCCGGCTCGACCGCTTCGTCCAGCTCGGCGTGTGGACGGCGCGCGAGGCGGTCGCCGACGCCGGGCTCGACCCCGAGGCCTGGGACGGCCCGCGCGTCGGCGTCGTCATCGGCTGCGGCATGGGCGGCGCACACACCTGGGAGGAGCAGCACCGCCGCATGCTCGAGCACGGGGCCGAGCGCGTGAGCCCGATGCTCATCCCGATGCTCGTGCCGAACATGGTCGCCGGGCAGATCGCCATCGACCTCGGCGCCACCGGGCCGAACCTCGTCACCGCGACCGCCTGCGCCTCCGGTGCCACGGCGATCGGCACCGCGCGCGACCTCCTGCGCTCCGGTGCCTGCGACGTCGTGCTCGCCGGCGGCACCGAGGCGAGCCTCACGCCCCTGTCGGTCACCGGCTTCGCGCAGATGGGGGCGCTGTCGACCCGCACCGACGACCCGGCGAGGGCCTCCCGGCCCTTCGACGTCGCCCGCGACGGCTTCGTGGCCGCCGAGGCCGCGGGCGTGCTCGTCCTCGAGCGCGACGACGACGCCCGCGCGCGGGGCGCGCACCGGCGGGCGCGGCTGGCCGGCTACGGCGCGAGCGCCGACGGCTACCACGTCACCGCCCCCGACCCCGAGGGCGGCGGCGCGGAGCGGGCGATGCGCGCCGCGCTCGACGACGCCGGGCTGGCGCCCTCCGACGTCGACCACGTCAACGCCCACGGCACCTCGACGCCGCTCAACGACGCCTCGGAGTCGCGCACCCTGCGCCGGCTCTGCGGCGACGCGGCGAGCGTGACCTCGACGAAGGGCGTGACCGGGCACGCCCTCGGCGCCGCCGGGGCCATCGAGGCGGGCTTTGCCGCCCTGGCCGTCGAGCACGGC
This sequence comes from Egibacteraceae bacterium, assembly GCA_046498405.1. Lineage (GTDB taxonomy): Bacteria > Actinomycetota > Nitriliruptoria > Euzebyales > Egibacteraceae > T1Sed10-49. Next base: position 1,196 of record JAWOAS010000014.1, on the reverse strand, counting down.
GTCGTGCCCCCCACCGCCAACCTCACCGAGCAGGACCCCGAGATCGACGTCGACGTCGTCGCGGGCGCGCCACGGGAGCAGGCCGTCGAGGTCGCGATGTCGAACTCCTTCGGCTTCGGCGGGCAGAATGCCGTGCTCGTGCTCACCCAGGCGTAGGCTGCCGCCGGCCCGACGACCGCGAGTCCCCTGAGGAGGAGCCGTGCTGCTTGACGGCAAGCGCTTGCTCATCACCGGCGTGCTCACCGACGCCTCGATCGCCTTCCACGTCGCCCGCCACGCCCAGGAGCAGGGCGCCGAGGTCGTCCTCACCGGCTTCGGCCGCGGCCTGCGCATCACCGAGCGCATCGCCGGACGGCTGCCCGTGCCCGCCGACGTCCTCGAGCTCGACGTCACCGACGAGGCCCACCACGCCGCGGTCGCCGAGGACCTCTCCGCCCGCTGGGGCGCCCTCGACGGGGTCGTCCACGCGGTCGGCTTCGCGCCGCCCTCGGCGCTCAGCGGCCGCTTCCTCTCCACGCCGTGGGCCGATGCCGCCACGGCCCTCGAGGTCTCGACGTACTCCCTGGCCGCGCTCGGGCGCACGACCGCGCCGCTGCTCGCCGAGGCGGGCGGCGGGGCGATCGTCGGGCTCGACTTCGACGCCCAGGTGGCCTGGCCGGCCTACGACTGGATGGGGGTGGCCAAGGCCGGGCTCGAGTCCGTCGCGCGCTACCTCGCCCGCGACCTCGGGCCGCAGGGCACCCGGGTCAACCTCGTCGCGGCGGGACCCTTGAAGACCACCGCAGCACGCTCGATCGAGGGCTTCGAGATGTTCGCCGAGTGGCACCGCCGCGCGCCGCTGGGCTGGGACGTCACCGACCCCGAGCCCGTCGGCCGGGTCGTCTGCGCCCTGCTGTCGGACTGGATGCCGGCGGTCACCGGCGAGATCGTCCACGTCGACGGCGGCACCCACGCGATGGGCGGCGACGTGCGCACCGAGGACGCGCCCGGGCAGGCCCAGGCCTAGGGCTGGCGCCCGGCGGTCGGGCTCACGCCCGCGCGGGCACCGTCGGCGCCCGCGCGTCGGCCGCGGCGCGGCGCAGCTCGGGAGGCGCTCGCGCAGAGCCTCTCCGGCATACGGGAGCGCGTCCGGCTGCTGGAAAAGCCCGTCCTGGACGTAAGCGCCACCCAAATCAGAGAGTGGGTAGCACAGGGGC
>JAWOAS010000165.1:0-7447 GCA_046498405.1 Egibacteraceae bacterium | reverse complement strand
CGCCGTCGTCGACCGAGGCGCCGGGGTCGCCGGTGAGCAGCCGGGCGACCTCGGCGTAGCGCGCGAGGGCGGGGTGCCCCGGGGCGCGGTGGGACAGCGCGGCGACGTTGGTCTCGACGACGATGGGCAGGAGCCGCCCGCAGATCACCCCGTGGGGCGCGCCGATCGCCCCGCCGAGCGGACCGGCGAAGCCGTGCACCGCGCCGAGGCCGGCGTTGGCGAGGGCGAGCCCGCCGAAGAGGCTCACGAGGGCCATGTCCCGGCGCGCCTCGGCATCCGAGCCGTCGGCGTGCGCGCGCGGCAGCGCCCGCGCGCCTCGGGCGATCGCGTCGCGGCACAGCGCGTCGGTCAGGGGGTTGGCCCGGTGGCTCACGAACGGCTCGATGACCTGGGTGAGGGCGTCGAGGCCGGTCGAGGCCGTCACCGAGGGGGGCATGCCGGCGGTGAGCTCGGGGTCGACGAGCGCGAGGTCGGGCAGCATGCGCTCGTCGCGCAGGCTCACCTTCACCCCGTGCGCGGGTGAGGCGAGCACGGCGTTCTTCGTGACCTCCGCACCGGTGCCCGCGGTCGTCGGCAGCGCGACGAACGGCAACGGCGGGGCCTCGAGGGGGCGGGCCTCGCCGATGACCTCGAGGTAGCGCAGCACCGGCCCGGGCGCCGGGGTGAGCGCGGCGATCGCCTTGCCGGTGTCGACCGCGCTGCCGCCGCCCATCGCCACGACGAGGTCGGCGCCGTGTTCGCGGGCGGCGGCCAGGCCCCCCTCGACGATGTCGATCGTCGGCTCGCCGTCCACGGCATAGCGCACCGCGGGCACCCCGGCGGCCTCGAGCGCCCGCGCGGCCGGCTCGGCGCGCTCGGGACTGGCCCCCGTCACGAGCAGCGCCCGGGCGCCGAGGTCGGGCGCGGCGTCGGCGAGGGTGTCGACGCCGCCGGGGCCGAAGATGATCCTCGTGGCGGTGGCGAAGGCGAACTCCACGGTGGCCTCCTCGAGTCGGCGGTGCTTCGCGTCGGAGGGCGAGGGCTTCAGGATCCCCGCTGACCGGCCGAACGTAGCGGTATGACCAACGCCGCGCTACGCGTCATCGAGGGCTGGGACGACGTCCCGCTGCCCGAGGCCACCGACGACGACCCGGTGCCCGACCTCTCGCCGTTGGTCGATCCCGACCGGCTCGAGGACCTGCGCCGGCTCGGGCTTCGCACGGCTCCGCCGGTCGCGCCGCTCGAGCGCCTCTGCCGTCTGGCCGCCGGCGTCCTCGAGGCCGACGCCGCGTCGGTGACGATCGTCGAGGACGTCCAGACCACCGTCGCCGAGCACGCGCTCCGCCTGCCCGACGACAAGGTCACCGTGCCGCTCGACGAGTCCTTCTGCGCCCGCGCGATGGTCACCGGCGAGACGCTGGCGATCCCCGAGGCGCAGCGCCATCCGTGGGTGCGCCACACCGAGACGGCGCGCAGCGGCGGGGTCATCGGCTACCTCGGCATCCCCCTCGTGCTCTCGAGCGGGCACGCCCTCGGCGCCCTGTGCGTCTTCAGCGACGAGCCGCGGTCCTGGACGACCCACGACGAGCGCCTCCTCGCCGACCTCGCGGCGACGACGGCCACCGAGCTCGAGCTGCGCGTGGCCGCCGTCGACCTCGCGAGCTCGCTGGCCGAGACCCACGCCGCGCGCGAGCGCCTCGCCCACGCCGCGACCCACGACGCGCTCACCGGGCTCGCCAACCGGGTGCTGCTGGCGCGCGAGGTCGCCGACGCACTCGCCGACCACGGTGACGTCGCGCTGCTCTACTGCGACCTCGACGGGTTCAAGGATGTCAACGACACCCACGGCCACGCCGTCGGCGACGCCCTCCTCGTCGAGGTCGCCGGCCGGCTGCGCGAGGCCGCGGGCCCCGAGGCCGTGCTCGCCCGTCTCGGCGGCGACGAGTTCGCGGTGATGCTCCGGGATTCGAGCCCCGCGCTGGCCTCCCGCACCGCCGAGCGCATCCGCGCGTCGCTGTGCGCGCCGTTCGCCACCGCAGGGCGGTCCCTCGAGATCGGCGCGAGCCTCGGCGTGGCGACCTCGGCGACGCTCGGGCGGGACCCCGTCGACGTCGACGCGCTGCTCATGGCCGCCGACAGCGCGATGTTCCAAGCCAAGCGCGACGGCCGGCGGCGGGTCGTGCGCTTCGACGAGGCGCTGCGCGTGGCCGAGGAGCGCCGTCGCGGCGTCCACGACGGGCTGCGACGCGCGATCGCCGCGGGCCGCGTCGACGTCGTCCTCCAACCCGACCTCGACCTGCGCACCGGCCGGGTCCGCGGGGTCGAGGCCCTGGCGCGCCTGCAGGGCGACGACATCCGCTCTGTCGGTCCCGAGGAGTTCTTCCCCGCCGCCGCCGAGCTCGGCCTGCTCGGCGAGCTCGACGGCCTCGTGCTCGACCGCGTCGCGGCGGTGCGTCGGGCCTGGGCGGAGGCGTCGTCGCCGGCGACGCCGACGCTGTGGGTCAATGCCTCGGCCGACCAGCTGGCCGACGGGCTGCTGCCCGAGCGGCTCGTCGCGCTCGCCGGCGAGGCGGGCACGCCCCTCGGCGTCGAGGTCACCGAGGAGGTCCTCGCCGACGCCGACGCCGTCGAGGTCCTCGACGCCCTGCGCGGTGCGGGGGTCAGCGTCGCCGTCGACGACTTCGGGACCGGCTACTCGTCGTTCGCGGCGCTGCACCGCCTGCCCTTCGACCTGCTCAAGATCGACCGCAGCTTCGTCGCGGGGGTCGACGAGGACGCGAGGCTGCGCACCCTCGTGGCCTCGGTGCTGGCCCTGGCCGGCGCCCTCGGCGTCGAGGCCGTCGCCGAGGGGGTGGAGACCGAGGAGGAGCTCGCCGTCCTGCGCGACCTCGGGTGCCCGCGCGCTGCCGGCTACCTCCTCGGCCGCCCGCTGCCCGACGGGCCCGTGCTGCGGTCGATGGTCGCCAGCGGTGCAGCCCACCCCCTGCTCGTCCCGAGCAGGTAGCCGGCGGCCGGCGCCGAGAGGCCCATGGGGGCGCCGGCACGGTGGCTCGGCAGGGCCTCGCAGCGGGGAGCGGAGCCGGAGAGATTCGAACTCTCGAGGGTCAGGGACCCTACGGCCATTCCAAGACCGCGCCATAGGCCAGACTAGGCGACGGCTCCAGCGGCGCGTGAGCGCGCACGGCAGTATAGCGGGCACCGAGAGGATCGCAGGGAGGTCATGGCCGCCACCGACGCTCCCGATCGCACGCGACGAGGCGCCTTCCCGCGTGCGGTGACGGTCCTGCGCTTCCGCGGCGTGCCGATCCGGCTCCACGTCTCATGGGCGCTCATCGCCGCGCTCGTGCTCTGGGTGTTCTGGGTGCGCTTGTCCGTCCTGCTCGCGCCCTACGGCACGGCGATCGTCGCGCTGTCGTCGGCCCTGCTCGCGGTGGTCTTCTTCGCGAGCATCATCGCCCATGAACTCGGCCACGCCGTGGCGAGCCTCGACCGGGGCATCGGCGTGGCCAGCGTCACCCTCTTCCTGCTCGGCGGGGTCACCGAGTCCGACCGCGCGGCCGAGCGCGCCCGTGACGAGGCGCTCATCGTCGCCGCCGGACCCCTCGTCAGTGTCGCGCTCGCCGCCGTCTTCGGCCTGGCCCACGCGCTCGCGCCGGGGGCGACGCCCTACGGCGCGGTCACCGGCTACGCGGCCTGGCTCAACCTCCTCCTCGCGGTGTTCAACGTCATCCCCGCCTACCCCCTCGACGGCGGCCGTCTGCTGCGGGCGGTGCTCTGGGGGCTGTCCGGCAACGCCCACGCGAGCACGCGCTGGGCAGCGCGCGTCGGCCAGGCCTTCGCCGGTGTGCTCGTGCTCGGCGGGCTCAACGGCCTGCTCGGCGGCCCCCTGCCCACCACCGACGGCCCCCTGCGCTGGCTCGTCGTCCTGCTCGCCGCCAATGGCCTGTGGGGCCTGCTCATCGGCGTCTTCCTCCTGCGCAGCGCGACCGACGCCCACCGGCGGGCCACCGCGCGCGCGGCCCTCGCCGCCCACGACCTCGCCGAGGTCATGGGCACCCCGCCGCCGACGCTGCCCGCCGACCTGCCCCTGCGGCTGGCGGCCGAGCGCCTCGCCGAGCGCCCGTCGCTGCTGTGGCCGGTGGGGGGTCCGGGGCTCGCCGGCGGGGTCCGGCTGCTCGACGTCGAGGGGCCGCTGGCCGCCGGCGGCGGCCAGCGGCCGGTCTCGCAGGTCGCCCATCCACCCGAGGACGTTGCCGTCGACGTCGGGGTCCCCCTCGACCGCGCGCTCGATCGCATGCTCGATGTCCCGGGGCAGATGCTCATCGTCACCCGCGGCGGGGCCCCGGTGGGGCTGCTGACCACGAGCCTCGTCGGGGGCCTGCTGCGGTGAGCGCGTGGCTCCGTCGCTGGCGCGCTTGGGCGGCCGCCGCGGGGGTCGCCGCCCTCCTCGCGGTCGTCCTGCTCCTGCCGCTGCCCGCCTTCGTCGAGTCGCCCGGCAGCGTGGTCACCCTCGGCGGGTGCGTCGACGTCCACGCCGAGGACGCCGTGCCCGTGCGCGGGGACTTCCTGCTGACCTCGGTCGCGCTCGTGCGCGCGACACCGGCCACGGCGGCGCTCGCGTCGCTGCGCGAGGACCAACGGGTGCGCGCCGAGGACCGCGTCGTGCGCCGCGACGTGCCCGACGCCGAGCACTTCGACGGTCAGCGCCGCGTCTTCGCGCGCTCGGCGCAGAGCGCCGCGGCGCTCGGGCTGCGCGCCGCGGGCTTCGGCGCCGATCCCGAGCGCCTCGTCGGCGACGGCGCGGTCGTGACCGGCGTGCTCGACGGCGCCCCGGCCGAGGGTGTCCTGCGGCGCGGCGACGTCATCGTCGGCGTCGACGGCGCGGCGATCAGGACCGACGCCGAGCTGCGGGCCCTGCTCGACGACACCGACGAGGTCGAGGTGCGCTTCACCCGGGACGGCAGGCCGCGGGAGGTCACGATCACCCCGGTCGAGCTCGTCGTCGACGGCGAGGAGCGCGTCATCCTCGGCGTGCGCCTCGAGACGCTCAACGCCCGCGTCGACCTGCCCGTGCCCGTCGACGTCACCTCCGGGCGGATCGGGGGGCCGAGCGCCGGGCTCATGATCGCGCTCGCGGTCTACGACCAGTCCGACCCCACCGTCGACCTCGCCGCGGGGCGACGGGTCGCGGGCACCGGCACGCTCACGAGCCAGGGGGCCGTCGGCCGGGTCGGGGGCATCGGCCTCAAGGCGCTCGCCGCCGCCGAGCGCCGCGCCGACGTCTTCCTCGCCCCGGCGTCGCAGGCCGAGGAGGCCGCGGCGCTGCTGCCGGCCGGCACCGGCCTCGAGGTGGTCGCGGTCACGACCTTCGAGGACGCGGTGCAGACGCTGCTCGACACCGCCGAGCCGGGGGAGTCCTACGGACCGCCGAGCGACCCGCAGTGCCCGCTGCGTCCGGCGGCCTGAGACAGGGGCCATCGCACCGCCACGGGATTTGCCCTCGCCGAGCCGCTCGCCCACGATGAGTCTGCATCGGGGACAGGCCCGCTCGGGCAAACCGGTGCCTGTCGGTCATGGCCCGATCGTCGGTCGCGCGACGTCCCTGCAGGGATGTAAAGGTTTTCTTCACGCTGTCCACGGGTACCGCCCGCGTGGATCCGAGGGAGAGGAGACGGGGTTGGCGGCGACCCTGCGCGATGTCGCGCTGCGCGCCGACGTGTCACTGGCGACGGTCTCGCGCGTGCTCAACGGCTCGCAGCGGGTCGACCCGACCCTCGCCGCGCGCGTGCGCACGGCGGCCGACGACCTCGGCTACCGGGCGAACCTCCTCGCACGTGGGTTGCGGCGGCAGCGCACCGACATCGTCGGCCTCGTCGTCCCCCAGGTCGGCAACCCCTTCTTCTCGGCGCTCATGCAGGCGGTCTCCCGCCATCTCCAGCAGTCCGCGCGCACGGTCCTGCTCGCCGACGCCGAGGACGACCCCGACCTCGAGCGGCAGGTCATCACCCGCCTCGCCGACCACGGCGTCGACGGCATCCTCTGCGCGCCGGTCAGCGAGGCGGACAGCGGCGTGGCGGCCGCCGAGATCGCCGCGCGCCTGCCCCTGGTCTTCCTCGACCGCGCCGCCGCCGACGTCGAGGCCGACACCGCCAGCGTCGACCAGCGCCGCGGCGTCGATCTCGTGCTCGACCACCTCGTCGAGGTGGTCGGGGCGCACCCGGCCACGCGGCTGGTCAGCGCCACGCCGGTCGACTCGGCCGCGCGCGCCCGCTGCGAGGCCTACGCCGACGCCGTGGCCGAGGGTCGCGTCGACGACCCCGCGCCACCGCTGCTCGGCGAGTTCACCGTCGACTGGGGCCGCGAGGCCGCCACGGCCCTCGTCGCCGACGGCGCCCTGCCCCGGGCGCTGGTCTGCGGCAACGACCTCATCGCGCTCGGCGTGCTCGCCGGGCTCGCCGAGCAGGGCGTGCGCGTCCCCGCCGACGTCGTCGTCACCGGCTTCGACGACGTCGGCTTCGCGACGCTGGCCGCACCGTCGCTGACGACGGTCCGCCAGCCCCTCGACGCCCTCGCTGCGACCGCCGTCGAGCTCCTCGAGCAACGCATCGGCGGCAGCGACGGGCCGGCGCGCTGCGAGCTGCTGGCCCCAGAGCTCATCGTCCGCGCCTCGACGGTGGCGCCGCGGTGAGCCCACCCGGCGCGGTGGACCCGTCGGTGGGCGCGGCCCTCGCCGTCGTCGGCAGCGCCAACCTCGACATCGTCGTCGGCGTGCCCCGCCATCCACGGCTCGGCGAGACGGTCATCGGGGGCGACCATGCCGAGGTGGCGGGAGGCAAGGGCGCGAACCAGGCGGTGGCCGCGGCCCGGCTCGGCGCCCCGACCTCCTTCGTCGGCTGCGTCGGCGACGACGCTCCCGGGCAGGCGCTGCGCCGCGCCCTGGCCGACGACGGCGTCGAGATCGCGGCGCTCGAGACCGTCGCGGGGGCGCCGAGCGGGGTGGCCCTCATCGTCGTCGGCGAGGAGGGGGAGAACACCATCGTCGTCAGCCCCGGCGCCAACGCCCGCCTCTCACCCGGCCACGTCGCGGCGGCCGGCGCGCGCATCGCCGAGGCCGCCGCCCTGCTCGTCCAGCTCGAGATCCCGCTCGCGACCGTCGAGGCGGCCGTCGGCGCGGCGCGCGGGCTCGTCGTCTGCAACCCCGCACCGGCCACGGCGCTGCCGCCGTCGGTCCTCGAGCGCGTCGACGTCCTCGTGCCCAACCGCAGCGAGCTCGCCCTGCTCGCCGGCGCCGACGACGAGCCGGTCACCACCGGCGAGGTGACCGAGCTCGCGCGCGGGCTGCCCGGTCCGGCAGCCGTCGGCGCCGAGGTCGCCCACCTGCCGGCGATGCGCGTCGCCGCCGTCGACGCCACCGCCGCGGGGGATGCCTTCTGCGCGGCGCTGACCGTGCGCCTGCTCGCCGGCGACC
>JAWOAS010000152.1:0-15863 GCA_046498405.1 Egibacteraceae bacterium | reverse complement strand
CGGTGGCCTCCTCAGCCGGCTCCTCGCCCGGTTCCTCAGCCGCTGGATCGTCGTCTGCGGAGTCGTCCGGCGCTGCCTCGACCTGCTCTTCCAGTTCCGAGTGCCGCTCTTCTGCGGCGGCGGCGCGCTCGCGCTCTGCTTCGAGTTCCTCTTGAAGTTCAGCGACCCTGTCGTCGTCGGCGTCCTGTTCGCAGGCGGTGGCGCCGAACGCCAGGAGCGCCAACGAGAGGGCGAACGTGAGTGAGCGCATGGCTTCCTCCTCAGGGTCTATCTCGCTGCCGCGTGTGCTGGGGGGGGCGGGACGATAACTGACATAGCGCCCTTCACGCGAAGGTGGTGCGGAACCCGTCTCGGTGGCGTCGCCCTCGGGCGGCCAAGCCCTGCGCGTCTCCGAACTCGCCCACGCGGCCCCAAGGCTCCCGGGAGGATCGAGGCCGGGGGCGTTGACGTCCGCGACGCCGATCTACGCACCGTCGGTGAGCTGGGCGAGGGTCGTCTCGACGTCGACGCGCAGGGCGATGAGGTCGAGGTGCAGCCGTTCGGCGTCGGCCATCCAGGCGTCGTGTCGGCGCTGCAGGTCGCGCAGCGCGGCGTCGGGGTCGGTCGCGGCGGTCATGATGCGACCTCGTCGCCGGTGACGATGCGGGGCCGCGTGTAGGCGAGCCAACGTCGGGCGCCGTCGATGCCGTGGGCGCCGAGGTTGTTGGCGAGCCCGTCGAGGGCGTCGAGGCCGCGCTCGAGTTCGGCGAGGTGGCCGGGGCGGTCCTCCCACGACTCGACGGCGCGGGCGGCGTACCGCAGCGCGGCGATGAGCCCGTCGGCGGCGATGACGATGCCGCGCATCAGGTCGACGTTGTCGAGGTCGGGGTCGAGGTCGCCGACGGGCAGCCCGTCGTAGCCTCGCCCGGCGGTGTCGACTGAGGCGGTGCGGTCATGCATGATGGTGTCCTCCTGTCGGGGGTGTGAGTGCCCGAGGAGCGAGCGGATAACTATGTACGTCCCGCTCGGCCGTGACCTGCAAAACCGCAGGTCAGCACACCGCTCAGGGGCCGGTGGCTTACAAGCACGAGGTCGCAGGTTCGAGCCCTGCAGCGCCCACGGCGGCACCGCTCCGCGTCGTCGGCGTCGGACCCGCGCGGCCCCAGCGCCGACGATCGCCTGCGCCGGAGCCGATTCGACGAGCCCCGAGGTAGGTCCGAAGGCACCGCTGCGAGGGGTCGAACGCCTCTGGTCACCGCGCCGCTGAGCGTCGCACGTTCAATGCGTCCCACCGGAGGGTGGGGCTGATGGCGCGGCTCTCCTGGAACCCCACGGTGCCGTGAGGGCTCTCGACAGCGACCCCACCCTGCTCAAGGGAGGTGTCCGCTCGTGGAGCTCTCACGATCCACAGCGCTCGACATGTACGAGAGGATGGCGCTGATTCGCACCTTCGAGGACCGGGCCTCGAAGCTCTTCGCCCAAGGCGAGCTGCCCGGTTTCGTCCATCTCTACGCAGGTGAGGAGGCCGTCGCGGTCGGGGTGTGCGCCCACCTCGACGACCGTGACGCGATCACGTCGACCCATCGGGGGCACGGCCACTGCATCGCGAAGGGCGTCGACGTCCAGTCGATGATGGCCGAGTTGTACGGCCGCGCGACCGGGGCCTGCCGCGGCAAGGGCGGGTCGATGCACATCGCCGACGTCGACAAGGGGATGCTCGGCGCCAACGGCATCGTGGGCGGCGGCCCGCCCCTGGCCACCGGCGCGGCCCTCGCGGCCAAGCTCCTCGGGACCGGCGGCGTGGCCGTGTGCTTCTTCGGCGACGGCGCGGCCGAGCAGGGAACCACCCACGAGGGCATGAACCTCGCGGCGATCTGGGAGCTGCCGATCGTCTTCGTCTGCGAGAACAACGGCTTCGCTGAGTCCACGCCGGCGGAGTACCACGCCTCGGTCGCCGACATCGCCGAGCGCGCCAACGCCTACGGGATGCCGGGGGTCACGATCGACGGCCTCGACGTCGTCGCGGTGTACGAAGCGGTCGACGAGGCCGTGCGCCGCGCCCGTGACGGGCAAGGCCCATCGCTCATCGAAGCCCAGACCTGGCGCTACTACGGCCACTTCGAGGGCGATCCCCTGACCTACCGCACCAAGGAGCAGGACGCCGAGGTGCGCACGCACGACCCGATCGCGCAGTTCGCCGCGAAGCTCGAGGCGACCGGGATCGCCGAGCGTGGGGACCTCGAGGTGATCGACGCCCGCTGCCGGCAGGCGGTCGACGACGCCGTGGCCTTCGCCAAGGAGAGCCCGTATCCCGAGGCCGCGGCCCTGCTCGAGGACGTCTACGTGAGCTACGAGGGGTAGGGAGGCTTCCGATGAGCACGGTCACCACACGCACGCTCACCTTCCGAGAGGCCGTCAACGAGGCGCTCGTCCAGGAGATGGAGCGCGACGAGACCGTCATCCTCCTCGGCGAGGACGTCGCCGGCGGCGCCGGTGTCGAGGGGTTCGAGCAGGCCGGCGCCTGGGGCGGCGTCCTCGGGGTCACCAAGGGCCTCGTCGAGCGCTTCGGCCGCACTCGTGTCCTCGACACCCCGATCTCCGAGTCGGGGTTCATCGGTGCGTCGGTCGGTGCCGCGGCCTCGGGGCTGCGCCCGGTCGCCGAGCTGATGTTCATCGACTTCTTCGGTGTCTGCTTCGACCAGATCTACAACCAGGGCGGCAAGCTGCGCTACATGTTCGGTGGCCGCGCGAAGGTCCCGTTGGTGGTGCGCACGATGGTCGGCGCCGGGTTCCGGGCGGCCGCGCAGCACTCCGGCAGCCACTACTCGGTCTTCACGCACTTCCCGGGGCTCAAGGTCGTCGTGCCGTCGACGCCGGCCGATGCCAAGGGCCTGCTCGCCGCTTCCATCCGCGACGACGACCCGGTGCTGTTCTGTGAGCACAAGCTCCTCTACGACACCGCCGGCGAGGTTCCCGAGGGCGAGTACGTCGTCCCGCTCGGGGTCGCCGACGTCAAGCGCGAGGGCGACGCGGTGACGATCGTGGCGATCGGGCGCATGGTGCACCTCGCGCTCGAGGCCGCCGACACGCTCTCCGCCGAGGGGGTCGAGGTCGAGGTCGTCGACCCGCGGACCCTCTCGCCGCTCGATGCCGGCACGATCCTCGCCTCGGTCCGCAAGACCGGACGGCTCGTCGTCGTCGACGAGGACCATCCCCGTTGCAGCATGGCCACCGACCTGCTTGCGCTCGCCGCGAGCGAGGCGTTCGACCACCTCGAGGGGCCACCGCAGATGGTCACGGCACCCCACACGCCGGTGCCCTTCTCACCAGCGCTCGAGGACCTCTACGTGCCCTCGCCGGAGGGCATCGCCGCCGCCGTGCGGCGCACCCTCGCGTAGGGAGCGCGGTCATGGCGACCGAGGTCCCCATGCCGAAGATGGGCATGAGCATGGAGTCCGGCGTGCTCGTGGCCTGGCACAAGCAGGCCGGCGACGACGTCGCCGAGGGCGAGGTCATCGCCGAGATCTCCAGCGACAAGATCGACTCGGAGGTGACCGCGCCCGCGTCGGGGGTCCTCGGCCCACCGCAGGTCGCCGAGGGCGAGGAGGTCGCCGTCGGCACGACGCTCGTCGTCGTCGGCGCGCCCGATGAGGCGCTCGAGCCCGGCCCGTCGTCGGCTGCGACCCCCGCCGCCGGTGAGCCGGGGCCGGAGGCCGACGCGGGCGAGGGCCGGCCCGGCCAGGTGGCCGCGGCGCCGGTTGCTGGGCAGAGCGTGGCCGGGCCCCGGCCAAGTCCCGCGGCGCGCAAGCGTGCCCGGGAGCTCGGCGTCGACCTCGCCAGCGTCGAGCCGGCCGAGCCGGGACGCCGCATCACCAGCAGCGACGTCGACCGTGCGGCCGCGGCCGCGGCGGGGCCGCAGGCCGCTGCCGACCGCTGGGACGCCGACGGCACGTCGGTGCCGTTTTCCGGCATCCGCGCCGTCGTCGCGCGGCGGATGGCCGAGAGCGTGCGCGAGACGGCGCAGGTCACCGTCACGCGCCACATGGATGCCAGCGGCCTCGTGGGCCAGCGCGCGAGACTGCGGGAGCCCAGCGGCGGGGCGGCCGGGTTGCGCGTGACCTACACGGATCTACTCGTCGAGGGGGTGGCCCGCACCCTGCGCGACCACCCCAGGCTCAACGCGACCCTCGACGGCGACGGCGTGATCCGTCACGACCGGGTGTCGGTCGGCGTCGCCGTCGCGCTCGACGACGGGCTCATCGTGCCGGTGATCCACGGCGCCGAGACCATGGCCCTCGAGGAGATCGTCCGGGTGCGCAGCGAGCTCGTCGAGCGCGCCCGCAGCGGCACGCTATCCGTGCGCGAGGTGGAGGGCGCGACGTTCACGATCACCAATCTCGGAGGGTTCGGCACCGACGTCTTCACGCCGATCCTCAACCTGCCCCAGGTGGCGATCCTCGGGGCCGGTCGCATCACCGACGAGGTCGCCGCCCTCGAGGGCGAGGTGGTGATCCGACCGATGATGTGGCTGTCGCTGACGATCGACCATCGGGCGGTGGACGGGGCCCCCGCCGCGGCGTTCCTCGACGCCCTCGCCGGTGCCTGGGGGCTCGAGTGAGCAGCATCGGACTCATCGTCAACCCGCGAGCCGGTCGTGACATCCGCCGGCTCGTGGGTCTCGCGTCGGTGCACAACCACCACGAGAAGGTCGACACCGTCCGGCGCGTCCTCAGCGGAGCCGCCGCGGTGGGCGTGGAGACCGCGGTGCTCGTCCCGGACCTCACCGGGATCGCCGAGACCGCTGCGGCCAAGGCACCCGACGGCATCAGCGTCCACTGGGCGATGATCGAGCGCGAGGGCACCGCGCAGGACTCCTCGGCAGGCGCATTGGCGCTGTGCGACGCCGGGGTGAGCGTGGTCGTGAGCCTCGGCGGCGACGGCACGCAGCGCGCGGTCGCCGCCGGCTGCGGCCAGACCCCGCTCGTCGCCGTCTCCACCGGGACGAACAACGTCATCCCGACCCTGGTGGACGGGACCATGGCCGGCGTGGCGGCAGGCCTGCTCGCGACCGGCGAGGTGCGTGCCGAGGAGGTCACGCACCGGGCCAAGCGCGTCGAGCTCGACCTCGACGGCACCGCGGACTTCGCGCTCGTCGATGCCGCGGTGTGTCGGGACCCCTTCGTCGGCAGCCGTGCGATCTGGCGGGCCGACCAGGTCCGTACCCTCCTCCTCGCACGGGCCGACCCGTGGGCTATGGGACTGTCCTCGATCGGGGGGCGGCTGCGTCCCACCAGCGCCTCGAGCGACGCTGGCCTGCTCGTGGAGCTCGGCGACGGGGCGCCGGTGCTCGCCGCCGTGGCCCCGGGCCGGGTCCTGCCCGTCGAGGTCCGCTCGTGGCGCCAGCTCGCGCTGGGTGAGGAGGTCGCCCTACCTGTGGGCGCCGAGACGATCTCCCTCGACGGCGAGCGCGAGATCGCCGTGGCCGAGCACGTGCGGCAAGGCGCGGTCCTGAGGGCCCGGGTCACCCGGAGAGGGCCGCTCCTCGTCGACATCCACGCGGCGCTCGGCGCCTGGCCGGCGGTCGCCCGACCGCCCGAGCGCCTCGAGGACCGGACGGGCTGACCGTGACGGCGAGGAGCCCTGCGAGGGGCCGGAGCCGGCGACAGCCCCGTGCGCCGTGGACGCGCGCCCCGGCGCGGGGTCAAGGGCCGGCGGCGGTCAGTAGGCTCGGGGGAGCCGACCTCGAGGAGGGCCCATCCCGCACCTACGAGAGCTCCAGCGACGGCGTTCGTCGGTCGGTGCCCGGCCGCGTCGCGCGGTCGAGACCCGCGGTCGTCTCGCCGAGGCGCCGGTCCGATGAGCGACGAGGCCTCTCCCACCCTCGATCCCGATCCGGATCGAGAACCGACTGACCGCGAACGCCTCGCCACGCTGCTCGAGCGTCGGCTCGACGTCCCGATGGCCGTGCTCGCGGTGGTGTGGGCCGGCTTGGTGGCCTACGAGCTCATCGCGCCGAGCGAGCAGCGCGAGGTGCTGGCCGTGGCCGGCAACGTCATCTGGGGGCTGTTCGCGGCCGAGCTGCTCGCCAAGCTCGTGGTGTCGCGGCGGCCAGCCCGCTTCCTGCGCCGCCACTGGCCCTCCGTGCTCTTCCTCGTGCTGCCCCTGCTGCGGGTCCTGCGCCTGTTCCGCGCGCTCCGCCTCATGCGCGTCCTGCCCTTGGGCCGGGTGGTCGGCTCGTCCTACCGCGCGGTGGGCACCGCCCGGGTGCTGCTGACCGGCCGGCTGCAGTTCCTGCTGGGGGCGACCGTGGTCGTCGTCTTCGGCAGCGGCCAGCTGCTGTTCGTGCTCGAGCGCGGACGCGAGGGCGCGCTCACCAGCCTCGGCGATGCGCTGTGGTGGTCGGCGAACCTCGGCCTCGCGGCCAACATGGTCGAGGAGCCGGTGACGCTGGCGGGCCGTCTGCTGGCCATCGCGCTCACGGTCTACGCCCTCGTCGTCTTCGCCTCGATGGCGGGGATGATCGGGGCCTACTTCCTCGAAGCGCGACAGGAGCGCGCCGGTCAGGAGGGTGACGGCTCCTAGCGCACCGGGCGTCGGCGGCGTCGCGGGCGCTGCTGCCGTGGCTCGTGGGGCTCGTGGTCATCGTCGCCGGCTGCGGCTCGCAGGAGGAGGCGACCGGGCGCCAAGGCGGTGAGGAGCCCGGCGGTCACGGCGGGACCGTCGCGGGTGACGCCGACGGTGACGACCCGGCCCTGGCATGCGAGCGCGACGGCTACGCCTGCACCTGGGCCGAGGCCGACGCCGAGGCCGTCGGTGAGGCCCTGGCCCTCGGCCGGCAGCTCGACGCGCTCGCGCAGGAGGGCTTCGAGGCCGAGGCCATCGCCGAGGCCCTCGCCGACCGCGACGACGTCGTCGACGCGCGCGTCGGCCCGACCGCGGCGTGGTTCCGCCTCGAGGGCGCCCGGCCGGTCTGGGTGCTCGGCGACGAGGCGCTCGTCGCCGAGGAGCAGCGCCAGGCCCGCGCGGCGCCCTCAGCGGTCCCCGCCGTCGACATCGACGGCAGCGTGGGAGGTGGTGGCGACGTCGTCGTGCGCCCTGCGAGCCTCGCCTCTGATCCCGCGCCCCGCGCGGTCGTCGGCCAGGACCACGCGGCGAAGTCCGCGCTCGTGCTCTCCGCCTACGAGTGGGACGGCCTGGCCTGGGCCGCCGAGGAGGTCGCCAGGCTGCTCGAGGGCACCCGCGGCTACGAGGGCGGTGTCACCCACCTCGCGAACACCGCGCGGGGCGATCAGACCGTCGGACCCACGCAGTTCCTCGGCTGGGACGCCTACGACGTCGTCTACGGGGCCACGCACGGCTCGCAACTCTGCGACGGCTCGGCCTGCCAGACGATCCTCGGGCTCGGCATCCCCGGCGTGCGCGTCGACGAGGCCGACGACCCCGAGGCCCTCGCGATGCTCGAGGAGGCCGGCTACGCCGACACCCCCGGGGTCGGCATCGCCTTCGAGCGCGGGCACGCCGTCGTGGCCATCGAGGGCGACTGGCTCGCGGCCACCTACGCCGGCGAGCTCGACGACACCCTCGTCTTCGTCCAGGCCTGCTCGAGCGCCCGGGCCGCGGACCTCACGGGCGGCCTGCTCGGTGAGGACTCGGCCTTCCTCGGATGGTCCGACACCGCGCTGGCCTCCGACGCCGGTCCCGCGGCCGAGCGGCTCTTCGGTGAGCTCGTCGAGCGTGGCGTCACCAGCGGCGAGGCCTACGCCGGGCTCGAGGCCGAGGGCCTGCACCGCTCGCAGGGCGGCTGGCAGACCGAGGGCGAGTTCCTCCCCGGCGACACCGTCTACCGCTGGGAGGACGGCGAGCTGCGTCGCCTCGAGCCCGAGCCGGGTACGCGGGAGATCGACGCGGTCCTCGAGCACCACGTCGGCGGCGCCGACGTCCGCGTCCGCGAGGTCGTCGAGCTCGAGCACCCCGACACCGGCGCGCCGCTCGAGGGCCGCCCGCGCCTGCCGCTTGGCACCAACGAGGACGGGGAGCCGACCCTGCCGGTGCGCGTGGCCGTCGACGGGGTCCTGCCCGGGCAGGAGGCCGACTTCGAGTTGAGCCTCGTCGTCAACGGCATCGGCCTGCCCGAGCGCTGGACGCTCGCCGACGCCGAGGCCGAGCAGGTCGACGACGAGGCCTACGTCGCCACCGACGACGTCGTGCTCACCGCCGACCTCGGCGGGGGCCTCGAGATCGTCGTCGAGCTCGACGGTGCCTTCCCGCTCGAGCGCGACCCCGACGACGGGGTGCTCGTCGCCGACCCGCCGGCGGACTGGGCGACCTACACCTACCGTGACAGCCTCTGCCCCGAGGGCAGCGGCGTGCTCCCGACGACGAGCGAGGTCGCCGTGCCCCGGGCCGGCGTCGACCTCGACGGCGCGGCCGCCGAGGTCGACCTGCGCTTCGTCGAGCAGCGCGGCGGGCCTGCCCTCGACTGCGGCCCCGAGGGCGCCACCGCCGACGGCGCGCGATGGTCGGAGCACGAGGCCTTCGTCACCGCCTACGTCCTCGGGGACAACCCCGGCGCCGTCGCCCTCGGGGGTGACGTGCCACGACAGCTCCTCGACGTCGTCGGCCCCGACACCGTGCGCTTCGCCGACTGGCAGCCGGGCACCGGCGACGTCCTCCTCGAGCACGTCGTCGCCGACAGCTACCAGGAGGG
This sequence comes from Egibacteraceae bacterium, assembly GCA_046498405.1. GTDB lineage: Bacteria > Actinomycetota > Nitriliruptoria > Euzebyales > Egibacteraceae > T1Sed10-49. The sequence goes on along the minus strand of JAWOAS010000152.1, from coordinate 7,177 downwards.
CGGGATCACCGTCCGGGCCCGGGCCGAGCTGCAGCTGCGCGCCCCCAGCGGGGCGGGCGGCTGACGCCAGCCCGCGCGGGCGGCGTCGTCTCAGGCGTCCCCATCGGCGGCGTCGTCCGCGGTGTCGGCCTCGGGCGCCCAACGCTCGGCGATCACCTCGGCGAGCAGCGCCTCGGCGACGAGGCGACCGCCGTCGGGGGTGAGGTGGATGCCATCGTCGCGACGCATGCGCTCGACCCCGCCGTCGGCGCCCTCGAGGTAGGTCGTGTAGCCGCCGTCCTCGGCGAGCAGGTCGCGCGTCGGCAGGTGCGTCGCGCGGGGGTGGGCGTCGGCGGCTGCGGCGTAGACCTCGTCGAGCTCGCGCATCGCGGCATCGAACGCCGGATCCTGCATCACCGGCAGCCCGACCCAGAGGACCTCGGCGCCATGGGCGGTGAGCGCGTCGAGGAAGTCGTCGACGCGGGCGCGGTACTCCTCGACCCAGACGTCGTCGCGGCGGTGGATCACGTCCTCGCCGCGCATGTCCTGGTCGTCGTTGCCCCCGAGCATGACGACGACGACGTCGGGCTCCTCCTCGGCCACCGTCGCACGGGCGTGCGCGGGCCAGTCGAAGTAGTCGGGTCGCGCCAGGCCGGTGGAGTACTGCGGCTCGGCGGCCACCTCGGCGGGCACGTCCTCCTCGAGTGCCGCCGACAGCGCGGCCCCGAGCGGCTCGACGAGGGAGTCGCCGGCGACCCACACGGCAAGGGGCTCCTCCTCGGTGGGCGTCCGTCGTGGCTCGTCCCCGTCGTCCTCCGAGCCCTCAGGCGTCGCTTCGCCGGAGGCGTCCCCGCCCGCGGTGTCGTCCTCCCCGCCCTCGGCGGTCGACGCCTCGGCGCGGTCGCCGGGGGGACCCGCCGCGGCGGGGCTGGGTCCGGCCGGCTCACGGGCCGTCGGGCGGAACCACCCCCCGAGGCCCTCGACGAGCCAGGCGTGCACCCCCCCGAGCCCGGTGGCCTCGGCGAGGGCCTCGGCCGGGGAGACGAGGGCCACGGCGACGCTGCGCTGCCAGCCGAAGGGCTGGCGCTCGGCGGTGTCGGCGAGCGAGGAGGCGTTCATGACGCCGCCGAGCAGGAGCGCGCCGAGCAGGATCGCGACGGCCTGCCCAGGGGTGCGCCACCGCCGCCTCGGCCGCACGTCGCCCCCGGCCCCCGCCGGGGCGGCGGAGCGTGGCGTCGCGCTGCGCGGCTCGGTGTCGGTGCTCATCGCAGGCGCCAGGATCGCAGGCCCAGGGCGCAGGCGCGCTGAGGCCGGCCCATCAGAACTGGAAGTAGATGAACGGGGCCACGCCCGGCGGGCCGAGCGCGTCGATGACGACGAGGGCGCCGGCCAGTGCGAGGGCCTGGCCGGCTAGCGGCAGGCGGCTGAACTGCGCCTGGATCGCCGCACCGGTGCCCTCCGGCAGGAACTGCACGGCGATCGTGGCGACGATCATCGCGAGCACCGGCACGGTGACGAGGGGCGCGGGACCTGGCGCGGTGACCAATCGGGTCAGCATCGTCGTGGCGACGTCGAAGGACTCGGCGCGGAAGAAGACCCAGCCGAGGCAGACGACGTGGAAGGTCACGAGCCAGCGGCGCGTCGCGATCCACCACGGCTCGAGGGGGGCGAGGTCGGGGCGGCGCGGGGTCGGGCGGGCCCGCCGGCGCTCCTCGAGGTAGCGCTCGAGCGCGAGCCAGCCGCCGTGCAGCGCGCCCCAGGCCACGAACGTCCAGGCCGCGCCGTGCCACAGCCCCCCGAGCAGCATCGTGAGCATGAGGTTGCGGTAGGTGCGCGCCCGTCCGCGCGCCGAGCCGCCGAGCGGGATGTAGAGGTAGTCGCGCAGCCAGCGCGACAGCGTCATGTGCCAGCGGCGCCAGAAGTCGCGCAGCGTCGTGGCCGCGTAGGGACGGTTGAAGTTGTCGGGGAAGGTGAAGCCCAGCAGCATCGCGCAGCCGATGGCGATGTCGGTGTAGCCCGAGAAGTCGGTGTAGATCTGCGCGGCGTAGCCGTAGACGGCGACGAGGATCTCCCCCGAGGAGTACGCCGAGGGGTTGGCGAAGACCTCGTCGACGATCGCGCTCGCGAGGAAGCTCGCGACGACGACCTTCTTGAACAGCCCCGCGGTGATGAGCCCGAACGCCCGGCCGGTGTCGAGGACGTGGCCGGCGCGGGTCGCGAGCTGGGGCAGGAACTCGCGGGCGCGGACGATTGGCCCGGCCACGAGCTGAGGGAAGAAGGCGAGGAAGACCGCGACGTCGAGATGGCTGGCGGGCTCGAGCTCGCCGCGGCCGACGTCGACGACGTAGCTGATCGCCTGGAAGGTGAAGAAGGAGATGCCCACCGGCAGGACGATCTCGAGCAGGGGCAGCGGCTGGGACACCCCGAGGCTGGCCAGGAGGTTGGCCATCGAGGCCACGAAGAAGCCGTAGTACTTGAACCAGCCGAGCACCGCGAGGTCGCCGGCCACCGCCCAGCGCACGAGGGCGCGGCGGCGGTCGTCGTCGGCGGCGGCGATGCGCAGGGCCATGACCTGGTTGAAGGCCGTGACCCCGGCGAGCAGGAGGAGGAAGCGCGGGTCCCAGGCGGCGTAGAAGACGTAGCTCGCGCCGAGCATGAAGAGCTTCCAGCGCACCGGCTGCGGGGTCAGCAGCCAGCTCGCGACGAGCACGACCGCGAAGAAGATCGCGTACTGCACCGTCGGGAAGAGCATCGCACCGTCTGCGAGGGCGGCCTGCCCCGGCGCGGGGGCGGCGCCGAGCACCCTGTCGAGGAGGTCGGCCGCAGTCTACGCAGCCTGCCCCGCGCTCCACGGAGGCCCCACCGAGGCCTCGCGGTCGCCGCGTCCGTGGCAGCCTGCCCGGGCAGGGCGCGCGCGGTCACGCCGCGCGGGGCCGCGACGCGCAAGGAGGCGACGACGTGGAGAGCGGACAGGCCGACCTCCGGGTGCTGCGGGTCTTCACCGCCGCCGACGGCACCGGCGGCAACCCCCTCGGGGTCCACCTCGTCGGGGCCGCGGTCCCGCCCGCGCGGCGCCAGGCCGAGGCCGCCCGCCTCGGCTTCAGCGAGACGGTCTTCGTCGACGACCGCGAGGAGGGCGTCGTCGAGATCCGCACCCCGACGACCGCGCTGCCCTTTGCCGGCCATCCGCTCGTCGGCACCGCCTGGCTGCTGGCCCGCGAGGGCGCCGAGCCCTCGCGGCTGCGCCCGCCGGCCGGGGCGGTGCCGACCTGGGCCGAGGGCCCGCGGCGGTGGATCCGCGGACGCGCGGCCTGGGCGCCGCCGATGGAGCTGCTGGCCTACGCCTCACCCGCCGAGGTCGACCGCCTCGAGGGTCCACCGCCGGGGGTGGGCTTCGCCTACTGCTGGGCCTACCTCGACGAGGGCCGCGGGCTCGTGCGCGCGCGGGCCTTCGCCGAGGAGGCCGGCATCGCCGAGGACGAGGCCACCGGATCGGCGGCGGTGCGCCTGGCCGCCGCCCTCGACCGGCCCCTGACGATCCGCCAGGGGAGGGGCTCGGAGCTGCGCGCGCGGCCCGGACCCGACGGCACGACCGAGGTCGGCGGGCTCGTCGCCTGGGCCTGAGGCCCCCACGGTTGGGGGGCCCCCGCGGTGGCGGGTGAGAGCCCGGTGGGCGGGGAAGGCCTGCGGGCACGAGCGCGACGGTGGCCCGCCGTCGCCGACAGGCCCGAGCGAAGGAGCCGCCCCATGGCCGTGACCCACGTCGCGATGTTCCGCTTCACCGACGACGCCACCACCGCCGCGATCGCCGCGCTCGGCGAGGGGCTCGCGGCCCTGCCCGGGGAGGTCCCCTCGCTGCGCTCCCTCGTCTTCGGCCCGGACCTCGGGCTGCTCGAGGGCCTCAGCGACGCGAGCTGGGACTACGCCGTGGTGGCGACCTTCGACGACGCCGAGGGCTACCACGCCTACCGCACCCACCCCGCCCACCTCGCCGTCGTCGAGGAGCGACTCGCGCCGATCGCCGCGGACCGCGCGACGATCCAGCTCGCCGGGACGCCCTAGCCGCGGGTCCCCCGGCCCGGCCCCCCTCGCAGGGTGCGCACCGCACCGGCGATCCCTACGATGCGAGGCCATGGCTGATCGCGTCTCCGACTGGGTCGAGCTCCTCGCCGCGCGCTACCCACCGGCCGACGCCGAGCCATGGGACCACGTCGGCCTGCAGGTCGGCGACCCCGCCGGCAGGGTCAGCCGGGTCCTCGTCGCCCTCGAGGTCACCGAGGCCGTCCTCGACGAGGCGGGCGCCGTCGGCGCCGAGCTCGTCCTGACCCACCACCCGCTGCTCTTCCGCCCGCTTGCCGCGCTCACCCCCGACAGCGCCGCGGGACGGCTCGCGCTGCGCGCCGCGCAGGAGGGCCGCGCGGTGCTCGCCGCCCACACCAACCTCGACGTCGCCGAGGAGGCGACGACCACGCCGATCGTCGAGCTCCTCGGCCTCGATCGGGTGCGGCCGCTCGACCCGCGATCCGACCCCGGGGGCGAGATCCGCAAGCTCACGACCTTCGTGCCGCGCGAGCACACCGGCGCGGTCATCGCCGCGCTCTCCGCGGCGGGCGCGGGCATCATCGGCGCGTACGACGAGTGCACCTTCCGCGTGGCCGGCACCGGCACGTTCCGCCCGTCAGCGGCGGCCAACCCCGAGCGGGGCGCGCGCGGGCAGCGCAACGAGGTCGCCGAGGACCGCCTCGAGGTCGAGGTGCGCCGCGACCGGCTCGCCGCGGCGCTGGCCGCGCTCGAGCAGGCCCACCCCTACGAGGAGGTGGCCTACGACGTCTACCTCCTCGACGACCGCCGCCCTGCGCGTAAGGGGCTCGGGCGGATCGGCGAGCTCGCCGAGCCGACGAGCCTGCGCGCGGTCGCCGACGCTCTCGCGGCCGGCTTGCCTAGCCCGCATCTGCGCGTGGCCGGTGACCTCGACCGGCCTGTGCGCCGCGTCGCCGCGTGCGGCGGCGCCGGCGACAGCCTCATCGACGCGGCGTTGGCCGCCGGCGCCGACGTCTACGTCACCGGCGACCTGCGCCACCATCCCGCGCTCGACGCCCGCACCCAGGGGCTCGCGCTCATCGACGCGGGGCACCACGCCACCGAGGCCGCCGCGCTGCCGCTGCTGCGCGCCGCGCTCGTCGGCGACGCCGCTGGCCGCGGGCTCGCCGCGGAGGTGACCGCCAGCGCCGTCGACACCGACCCCTGGGAGGGCTACCGCCCTGCACCGACCGCGGCGGGCGCCGCGGCCAGCGACGAGGAAGGCACGCCTCGATGACGACGGCCACGCCAGAGCAGCAACGCCAGCTCCTCGACCTCCAGGCCGTCGACACGACGATCCGCCAGCTCGAGCACCGCCGGGCGCACCTGCCCGAGCAGCAGCGCCTCGACGCCGAGACCGAGACCCTCGGGCGCGTGCGCGGGGAGCTCGCCGACGCACGCGAGGAGCTCGCCGCCGTCGAGCGTCGCCAGACGCGCCTCGAGGGCGAGGTCGCCGCCGTCGACAGCCGGCGGAGGTCCGAGGAGGGTCGGATGTACTCCGGGCAGATCACCTCCGAGAAGGAGCTCGCGGCGATCCGGGGCGAGCTGACCTCCCTCAAGGCCCGCAAGTCCGAGCTCGAGGACGAGCTCCTCGAGCTCATGGAGCGCCGTGAGGAGCTCGAGTCGCTCAGCGACGAGCTCACCGAACGCAGCGCTGAGCTCGCCGAGAGCGTCGAGGCGCTCACCCAGCAGCGCGACGAGGCCGCCACCGACATCGACGCCGAGCTTGTCGAGCGGCGGCGCGAGCGAGCGGCGGCCGCCGAGCCGCTGCCGGCGCCACTGCTCGCGCTCTATGGGGAACTCCTCGAGCGCAAGCAGGGCCTGGCCGTCGCCGAGCTCCAGGGTCGGATGTGCGCTGGCTGCCGCCTCGAGCTCACCGCGATCGAGCTCGAGGAGGTCCGGGCCGAGGCCAAGGGCGGCCTGCCGCGCTGCGAGCAGTGCGAGCGCATCCTCGTCATCAAGGGCTGAGGCCCGAGCCCGCAGCGGCGTCGGGCGTCCACCGGTAGCGCACGGTCTGCTGGGGCCCGGGGCGGGTAGCCTGAGGGCGGAGGGGAGTCGGCCAGGCGGCCGCGGCGGCATGCGCCGTCGAGGAAAGTCCGGACTCCACAGGGCACGACGCTGGGTAACCCCCAGGCGCGGTGACGCGCGGGACAAGCCAACAGAGAGCAGACCGCCGAACGGCGCCCGCGAGGGCGTGCGTGGCAAGGGTGAAAGGGTGCGGTAAGAGCGCACCGGCGTCGGCGGTGACGTCGACGGCCAGGGAGCCCCGTCGGGAGCAAGGCCAAGCAGGCGCGTCGAGGTGGCCCGCCCAGCGCCAGGTAGGCCGCGCGAGCCGGACGGCGACGTCCGGCCCAGAGAGATGGCCGCCGCCCGACGCCACGCGTCGGGCACAGAATCCGGCTTATCGGCTGGCTCCCCTCCGTCCTGAGGCCGGTCGCGGCCGTGCTAGGACCTGGCGCGGCGCCGGCGTGAGGCCCGGACGGCAGGCGTCGCGGCCCGGACGCGGGCGCCCCGCGACGCCGCCGGCGACCCGGCTTGATGTGCCCACTGGGCCGGGTGGCTGACCGGGCGGATGAGCCGCTCGTGCGGGGCGTCGGCGCGGCGTCGCAGGGCGAGCCAAGGCGATCGACCCGAGCGCGGAGGTGGCGTAGGCAGCGATCGCCACGCCGAGCGAGCGGGTCGCCGAGAGCTGCCCGAACGGCGGGTTGACCGCGATCGACAGCAACGCGAAGAGCCCGGCGCCGTCGACCAGGAGTCGCGGCGCCGGCACCGAGATCCTGCCGGCCAGGGCGACCGCGCGCATCGGCAGGGTCGTCGTCGCGGCGGTGGCGAGGCAACGCCGCAGCATCGATGTACCCCCCTTGGGTGGGCTGCGCTCGCTACGGTGGGGTCGGGACGCTCGCCTCCCCCGCGAGTCGTCGGATGGGGTCCTCACCGGGTGGGCACGTCGACAGCATTAATGTAGTTGAGGAGGTAAAATGAAATTCAAAAACGGCAACTGTGAAAAATTATAAACCAAAAATAAAAGGCGAACCAAAATGGGATTGGATAATCAGCGTTAGGCTGCCTTTCAATTTTCAAAAGGCAAAGTTTGAAATTAAGAAGGTGGGCCGGGGAT
>JAWOAS010000100.1:0-5534 GCA_046498405.1 Egibacteraceae bacterium | reverse complement strand
GCCGGACTGGCCGAGAGCGCGGGCCCGCAGGCCACCGTCGGCGCGCTCGCGCACGGCACGACGACGGCGACCAACGCCGTGCTCGAGCGCGACGTCGCCCGCACCGTGCTCGTGACCACCGAGGGCTTCGCCGACGTCCTCACCATCGCCCGCCAGGACCGCCCCGCGCTCTACGACCTCGGCGTCGAGCGCCCGCGCCACCTCGCCGCGGAGGTCGTCACCGTCGCCGAGCGCACGCTGCCCGACGGCCGGGCGCTCGAGCCGCTGACCGACGCCGAGGTCGACCGGGTCGTCGCCGCGGTCGCCGCCTGCGCACCCGAGGCGGTCGCGGTCAGCCTGCTCTTCGGCTACGCCGGCGACGCCCACGAGCGGCGCCTCGCCGACGCGCTGGCCGAGCGCCTCGGCGTGCCGGTCACCCGCTCGAGCGCGCTGCTGCCGGAGTTCCGGGAGTACGAGCGCGCCTCGACGTGCGTGCTCAACGCCGCGGTGGCCCCACGCATGGCCGGCTACCTCGGACGCCTCGACGAGCGCCTGCCGCAGGCGGCGATCACCGTCATGACCTCCGGCGGGGGCACCGCCGGGCTCGACTTCGTCGCCGAGGCGCCGGTGCACACGCTGCTGTCGGGGCCGGCGGCCGGGGTCGTGGCCGCCGGGCAGGTCGCCGCCTCGGCCGGCTTCGCCGACGCCCTCGCCTTCGACATGGGCGGCACCTCGACCGACGTCTGCCTCGTCGTCGACGGCCGGCCGGAGATCGCCACGGAGGCGCGCATCGGCGGGCTGCCCTTCGGCACCCCCGCGGTGGCCATCCACACCGTCGGCGCCGGCGGGGGCTCGATCGCCTGGATCGACGTCGGTGGGGCGCTGCGGGTCGGGCCGCAGTCGGCCGGCGCGGTGCCGGGGCCGGCCTGCTACGGCGGCGGCGGCGACGCCCCGACGGTCACCGACGCCCACGCCGTCCTCGGTCACCTCGACGTCGACCGCGCGCTCGGCGGCGGCCTGCGCCTCGACGTCACCGCGGCCGAGCGTGCCCTGGCCACCCTGCCGGCCGAGGCCGGTAGCGCCGCCGGCGTCCTCGCCGTCGTCCGCGCGACGATGGCCCGGGCGCTGCGCCGGGTCTCGACCGAGCGGGGCGTCGACCCGGGCGACCTTGCGCTCGTGGCCTACGGCGGGGCCGGTCCGCTGCACGCCACGGCGCTGGCCCGCGAGCTCGGCTGCGCCGCGGTCGTCGTGCCGCCCGCCCCCGGCGTGCTCTCCGCGCTCGGCCTCCTCCTGGCCCCACTGCGCCACGAGGCGCTGCGCACGGTCATGCTCGACGCCTCCGGCGACCTCGCCGGCGTCCTCGACGAGCTCGCGGCCGAGGCCGGCGCCGAGCTCGCCCGCCAGCGGCCCGGCGCCGCGCCGACGCGCTGGCCGGTGGCCGACTGCCGCTACGCCGGGCAGTCCCACGAGCTGCGCGTCAGTGTGCCCCACGACGGCGACCTCGCCGAGGCCTTCCACGCCGCCCACGAGCGCGCCTACGGCTACGCGATGCGGTCCGAGCGCGTCGAGGTCGTCACCGCCCGCGTCGTCGCCGAGGCCGCCCCGGTGCTCGACGCCCTGCCGACGAGCTGGGACCAGGGCGAGGCCAGACCCGACCGGACGCGGGTGATCGGCCTGCCCGGCGGTCGCGTCGAGGCCCGCGTGCGCGACCGCGCCGCGCTGGGCCCAGGCCAAGCCGTCGACGGCCCGGCCCTCGTCGAGCAGCCCGACAGCACGACGCTGCTCGAGGCGGGTGAGCGCGCCGTCGTCGACGACGCCGGCAACCTCGTCGTCCACCTCGCCGGGTGAGTCCACGGCGTCGCCCCGCCGGCGCGCGGAGGCGACACCGCGAGCCCGAGCCGGTAGCGTCGGGCGCCATGGACGCCGTCGCGCTCGAGGTCGTGCGCCACGCCCTGGCGGGGGTGGCCGAGGAGATGGGCGCGGCGCTGCGCCGCGCGGCGTACTCGCCGAACATCAAGGAGCGCGTCGACTGCTCCGCGGCGGTCTTCGACCCCGACGGCGCGATGGTCGCCCAGGCCGAGCACATCCCCGTCCACCTCGGGTCGATGCCCGCGTCGGTGGCCGCGGCGATCGAGGCGTTCGGCGACCGGCTCGCCCCCGGCGTGCAGGTCCTGCTCAACGACCCCTACCAGGGTGGGACCCACCTGCCCGACCTCACGCTCGTCGCCGCGGTCGGCGACGACGACGGGGGCCTGCTCGGCTACGTCGCCAACCGTGCCCACCACGCCGATGTCGGCGGGGCGGCACCGGGCTCGATGCCGGCCGACGCCACCGACATCGCCATGGAGGGCATCCGCGTCCCGCCCGTCGTCGTCGCCGACGCCGACGGGGTGCGCACCGACGTGCTCGACGTCGTCGCCGCCTCGAGCCGCACGCCCGACGAGCGCCGCGGGGACCTGCGCGCGCAGTTCGCCGCCAACCACGTCGGCGCGCGCCGCCTACGCGACCTGCGCGGACGGTGGGGCGCCGACCGCCTGACCGCGGCGATGGCCGAGGTTTGCGACTACGCCGAGCGCCGGGTGCGCGCCGCGGTCGCGGCGATCCCCGACGGGGTCTACACCAGCGCCGACCTCCTCGAGGTCGGCGACGGCGTCGAGATCGCCGTGACGCTGACCGTCGACGGTGACGAGGTCGTCGCCGACTTCACCGCCTCGGCGCCGCAGGTCGCCGCCCCGCTCAACGCTGTGCGGGCGGTGACGGTCTCGAGCGCGTACTTCTGCTTCCGCATGCTCACCGACCCCGACGCCCCGCCCAACGACGGCTGCTACCGCCCGCTGACCGTCCGCACCGCCCCCGGCTCGATCGTCCATGCCACCCCTCCGGCGCCGGTGGCCGCGGGCAACGTCGAGACGAGCCAGCGCATCGTCGACGTCCTCCTCGCCGCGTTCGCCGCAGCGCTGCCCGACCGGGTGCCCGCCGCGAGCCAGGGCACGATGAACAACCTCCTGCTCGGCGCCGCCTCGCCGGCCTTCAGCTACTACGAGACGATCGCCGGTGGCGAGGGCGCCACCCCCGACCGTGACGGGATGTCCGGGGTGCACACCGGGATGACGAACACCCGCAACACCCCCGCCGAGGCCCTCGAGCTCGCCTACCCCCTGCGCGTGCGCCGCGCCGAGCTGCGCCACGGCTCGGGCGGGCGGGGCCGCTGGCACGGCGGTGAGGGTGTGGTCCGCGAGGTCGAGGTCACCTGCGACGAGGCGGTCCTGACCTTGCAGACCGAGCGGCGCGAGCGCGGGCCGTGGGGGCTTGCCGGCGGTGAGGACGGTGCGCCCGGGCGCAACGTCGTCGTGCGCGCCGACGGGCGGGCCGAGGAGGTCGGCGCCAAGGGCGTGTGGCGGCTGGCCCGCGGGGACCGGGTGCGCGTCGAGACCCCCGGTGGCGGCGGCTGGGGACCACCCGAGGACGCCTGACGCGCGCCCACCGGGCGTCGCCGCCTCGGGCGGCCCGGCTGCCCCGTCGGCGAGTGGCGGATCGCGGCGCGGTCACGACGCCCAGCCGCCACTGGCCGGTGGGGCCGCGCGCTGCCGTCCAGGCCAGCCCCGGCGAGTGGCGGATCGCGGCGCGCTCACGACGCCGAGCCGCCACTGGCCGGGGCGGTCAGGCGGCTCCGACCTGCCCGGCGACGATCTCGGCGGAGCGCAGCACGAGCGGCAGGCCGCCCCCGGGGTGCGCCGACCCGCCCACGAGGTGCAGGCCGGGGACCGGCGAGCGGTTGGCCGGTCGCAGGAACGCCGCGCGGGGCCCGTTCGACGATGTTCCGTAGATCGCCCCGCCGACCGCGCGGGTGCGCCGGGCCAGGTCGAGGGGGGAGCGGTGCTCGACGAAGCGCAGCCGGCCTGCGAGGTCGAGCCCGCGGCGGGCGAGGACCTCGAGGAGGTGCTCGGCGTAGCCCTCGGCGAGGCCGGGCTCGGCCCAGTCGACCTGCCCCTGGCGGGGGGCGTTGGCGAGGACGAACCAGGCCTCGTGGCCCGCGGGCGCGACCGCCGGGTCGTCGGGCACGACGGCGTAGAGCGTCGGGTCGGGCACCGGGCGGGGATGGGGTCCGAACAGCGCGTCGAACTCCGCCTCGTAGTCGGTGGGGAAGAGCACGTTGTGGTGGGCGATGCCCGGTGTGGGCCCTTCGACGGCGAGGAGGAGCACGAAGCCCGACAGCGACGGCTCGAGGCGTGCGAGGCGGCGACGCACCCGCCCCGCGCGGGGGCTGTCGACGAGGTCGCGGTAGAGGTGGGTGGCATCGGCGTTGGCGACGACGACGTCGGCGGGCAGCCGCTCGCCGTCGGCGAGGTCGACGCCGATGGCCCGCCCGCCGGCGGTGACCACGCGGGTGACGTCCGAGCCGGTGCGCAGCTCGGCGCCGAGCAGGAGCGCCCGGGCGGCGAGGGCCCCGGCGATGCGACCGAGGCCGCCGAGGACGTACCACGCGCCGAAGGCCTGCTCGGCGTAGGGCACCGCGGCCAGCGCGGCGGGCGCGCGGCGCGGGTCGCTGCCCTGGTAGGTCGCGTAGCGGTCGAGGAGCATCCGCAGCCGCGGGTCGGCGAGGTAGCGCCGCCCGAGGCTCGACAGGCTCCGCCCCGGCGCGATCGTCGGCAGCGACGGCAGCCGCCGGGCGAGCTCGCCGACGGCGAGGGCCTGGCGCAGGAACGGCTGCTCGGTGGCCCGCCAGATGCGCTCGGCGCGGGCGAGGAAGCGCTGCCAGTCCAGCGAGGACCCCGCCGACAGCGAGGCCTCCATCGCCGCGGCCCGCGCGACGGGGTCGCGGGCGACGTCGAGACGGGTGCCGTCGGCGAAGCGGTACCGCGCGATCGGGTCGAGCTCGACGAGGTCGAGCGCCTCGGCCAGCGTCGTGCCGGTCGCGGTGAAGGTGTCGGCCAGCGCCTCGGGCATCGTCACCAGCGACGGTCCAGTGTCGAAGACGAAGCCGTCGCGGCGGTGGACGCCGAGCTTGCCGCCGATCGTGTCGGACTGCTCGCAGACGACGACCTCGTGGCCGAGGGCGCTGAGCCGCGCGGCGGTGGCCAGCCCTCCCACGCCGGCGCCGACGACGACGATGCGACCCATCGCTAGCCTCTCCCTCGACCGGGCAACGGGCGCCCGCGCCAGCTCAGCGTGCCCTGCGCGCGTTGGCGCAGCGACCGGACGGCGATCCAGGCCAGGGCCAGGATCGAGACGGGGTGCCACAGCGCGTCGCGGCGGCGCCCGCCGGTGCGTCCCGCGGCGACCGCGCGGCTGGCCACGCCCGCGGCGTAGCCCAGCGCGCCGAGCGCGGCCAGGCCGTGGCGCCGCCGCGCGAGCCCGGCCAGCGCCGCGACCGGCGGGGCGACGAAGAGCCACAGCAGCAGCGCGAGCAGCGCCGCCGAGCGCGCCGGCGAGCCGGCCGCGGCCCACAGGCTCTTGGCGTAGCCATCGCGCAGCTGCGCCCACGAGTCGTACATCCGGCAGGTCGCGACGTCGGTGCCGTCGACGACGCCGGCGGTCATCCCCGCGCGGACGAA
>JAWOAS010000087.1:0-10947 GCA_046498405.1 Egibacteraceae bacterium | reverse complement strand
GGTGGTGCTCGCCCCGGTCGTGTTCGCGCACGGTCGGGGCACTCTCGGTCTAGCTCGTGCCTGCGACATCGCCACGGGCACGGAGGTCCCCGGCAATGCTTGGGCCACACTTGGGCCACACGAGCACGAGAAACGTCGCGAGACGACCGGTGACAAGCGGAGCTGGGACGGCGAGTTTCCGCAGGTGAGACGCGTTATCGCAAGGCAACGTGAAGCTCTCGGTAGGATGTCGGCCTCTACTACGACATCTAGTCGCCGTCACCGGCGGCCCCTGGGCACCGCAGCACCTGGTCGGATCATCCGAGGGCCGCGTTCGCCACGAGGCGGGCGCGGCCCTCGGCGCGTCGGCGTCCCACGTCGGGCGCCCCGCCGGGGCCCGTGGGCAGCCGGCCCGCGCCAGGCCCCTAGCCCAGCGGCACCGCCCGCGCGGCCGCGTCGACGAGGGCCTCGATCCCCTCGCCGTCGGTGGGCGCGTCGACGAGCCCGGCGCGCCAGCCCGACGCGGTGGGCAGCCCGACGAGACGGCTGTCGAGGTCGTAGAGCCCGAGGGCGACCTCGAGGTCGACGTCGGCGGCCAGCGCATGGGCCGAGATCGCGGCGTTGGCGACGGTGCCGACGTCGATGAGCGCCTCGCGGTAGCCGGCGGCCTCGGCTGCGGCGGCGCCGTGGAGCCGGGCCAGGGCGAGCTCGCCGAGGCGCACGCCGGCGAGGAGCGGGTCGACGACCGCTCGCAGCTCGGGGTCGTGGACGACGGCGAGGTAGCCGGCGGGGTCGAGGAAGCCGTCGACCGCGGCGGTGACCGCCCCGCACCCGGTGTGGCCGAGGACGACGGCGAGGCGCACCGTCGGCAGGTTGCCCGCCGCGAAGTGGAGGCTGCCGACGATCTCGGCGCCGAGCATGTTGCCGGCGACGCGGGCGACGAAGAGGCTGCCGGCGCCCTGGCCGAAGACGAGCTCGGCGGGCACCCGGGCGTCGGCGCAGCCGAGCAACGCGGCGAACGGCTCCTGCGGCAGCCCCCCGCCCGGCTCGCCGGGCAAGCCGAACGCCTCGCGCCCGACCGCCACGACGTGGCGCCGGTCCTCCTGTCCGGCGGCGGCGAAGCCGCGGTTGCCCTGCTCCAGGCGCGTGCGGGCCTCCTGTGCCGAGGCCGGCGCCGGGGCCGACTCAGCGCTCTCCTGCCAGACGAACTCTCGCACCGCTGCCTCCTCACGACGTGGGGGACCCCGGGCGTGGCCGTCGCAGGGCCGCGCCCGCTCGCCCAGTACGCTACCGCGCGGGGCGTCTGCGGCCGAGGCGGGCCGTCGTGGACGTCGCCGGCGAGGTCAGTCGTAGAACAGCCGCTCGTGGACCTTGCGGACCCGCCGCATGTGCCGGGTGAGGTCCTCGACGAAGTCCTGCCCCCCAGGGGCGTCGTAGCCGAGGGTCTGGGCGAGGCGGTCGAGCTCACCGGGCCCCGCCGGCAGCAGCGAGGGGTCACGGGCGCCGACGAGGTAGAGGGTGTTGCGCACGCGCGCGAGCAGCCGGTAGCCGTCGGCGAGCCACGCCGCGTCGCGCCCGTCGACGGCCCCGAGGCCCGCCAGCGCGGCGAGGGCACCGAGCGCGCCGGGGCGGCGCACCTCGGGGTGCTCACCGCCGAGGCGCAGCTGCAGCAGCTGCACGGTCCACTCGACGTCGGCGAGCCCGCCGAGCCCGAGCTTGAGGTCGATGCGGTCGCCCCGCGCCACGCCCAAGGCGCGGCGACGCCGCCCCTTGTCGCGCTCGGCCTCGACGCGGGCCTTCATCCGCCGCATCGCCGTGAGGCGCTCGGCGGGCAGCCGGGGCGGGTAGACGAGCGGCTCGACCGACGCGAGGAGCTCCTCGCCGAGGGCCTGCTCGCCGGCGACGACGCGCGCCTGGGTCATCGCCTGGAGCTCCCAGGGCTCGGCGTGCTCGGCGTAGTAGATGCGCGTGGACTCGAGGGTGCGAGCGACCGGGCCGTCGCGGCCCTCCGGGCGCAGGTCGAGGTCGACGCGGAAGGCCTGGCCCTCGGCGGTGATGTCCGAGAGCGACTTGACGAGCCCGGTGACCGCGTCGAGGGCCTCGCGCCGGCGCTCGCCGGGCTCGAAGACGAGGATGACGTCGAGGTCGCTGGCGTAGGACAGCTCGCCGCCGCCGAGCTTGCCCATGCCCAGGACGGCGAAGCGCACCGGCAGGTCGCGCGCGGCGAGCGCGAGCCCGGCGTCGAGCGAGGCGTCGGCCAGGCCGGTGAGCTCGGCACCGACCTCCTCGACGCTCGCCCGGCCGGTGAGGTCCCGCACGGCGATGCGGGCGATGCCGCGGCGCTTGAGCCGCCGCAGCGCGTCGGCGGTGCGCTCGACGCTGTCGCCCCGGCGCAGCAGCCCCTCGGCGGTGCGCGCGTGGGTCGCGGCGTCGACGGGCTCGGCAAGCCCCTCGTCGGTGAGGCCGCTGATGAGCTCCGGCTCGCGCTCGAGCCACTCCCCCACCCGGCGACTGCGCCCGAGCACGGTCGCGAGCACCTCGCCGACCGGAGGGTTGTCGCGCAGGGTCCGCAGGAACGCCGGGGCACCCTCGAGGCGGTCGGCGAGCGACCGCAGACCCTCGAGCCCACCGTCGGGGTCGGGCGCCGCGGCCAGGACGGGCAGCAGGGCCGGCAGCAGCGTGCGCAACAGGCGGGCGCGCCGGCTGACCCCCTCGGCGAGGTCGGCGAGGACGCCCATCGCGCGGTCCCCGTCGGCGAAGCCGAGCGCGGCCAGCCGCGCTGCGGCCTGCTCGCGTGAGAGACCGGTGGCGTCGTCGGGGGCGAAGGCGAGCTGCTCGGCGCTCGACAGCTCGGCGAAGCGGTCGAGGAGCGGTCGGTAGAAGAGCTGCTCGTGGATGCGCCGCACGTAGCCCTGGACGCGGGTGTACTCCCGGTCGAACTGCTCGAGGGCGGTCGCGGCGCGGATCGGGCGGAACCCGCAGGAGCGCGCGAGGCGGTCACGCTCGGTGTCGTCGTCGGGCACGACGTGGGTGCGCCGGAGCTTGCGCAGCTGCAGGCGGTGCTCGACGGTGCGCAGGAAGTCGTAGGCGTCGGCGAAGAGGTTCGCGTCGCCGTCGTCGACGTAGCCCCCCTCGGCGAGCGCGGCGAGCGCCTCAAGGGTCGTCGGGCTGCGCAGCCCCGGGTCGTGCCGGCCGTGGACGAGCTGGAGCAGCTGTACGGCGAACTCGATGTCGCGGATGCCGCCGGGGGCGAGCTTGACCTGCCGCGCGCCGGCCTTGCGCACCGCCGCGGAGCTCTCGACGGTGGACTTCATCCGCTGGATCTCGTCGACGTCGGAGCCCTGCCGACGGTCCGGCCACACGTAGGGCTCGGCCAGCGCGGTGAAGCGCGCGCCGAGCTCCTCGTCGCCGGCGACCGGCCGCGCCTTGAGCAGCGCCTGCTGCTCCCAGGTCAGCGCCCAACGGTCGTAGTAGGCCCGGTAGCCCTCGAGGGTCCGTGACAGCGGCCCGTCGCGGCCCTCCGGTCGCAGGTTCGCGTCGACGTCGTAGGCCCGGCCCTCCGGGGTGCTCTCCCCAAGCAGGCGCAGGAAGGCCTCGACGACCCGGGTGGCCGCGGCGTGCTCGCCCTCGTGGACGAACATCACGTCGACGTCGGAGACGTAGTTGAGCTCGCGACCGCCGAGCTTGCCCATGCCGATGACGGTCAGGCGCACCGCCGGGTCGCCGACGACGTCGAGCCCGGCGGCGAGCACCCCCGAGGCGAGGTCGGCGAGCTCGGCGGCGGCGGTCGACGTCGAGGCGAGCCCGAGGAGGTCACGCGCGGCGACCCGCAGCAGTCCGAGGCGCTGGACGACGGTGAGCGCGCGGGCCGGCTCGGCGGCGTCGAGCAGGGCGGTGTGGCAGGCGCGGCGCACCTCGTCGGGCTCGGCGGGCGCGAGGTCGCCCTCGAGGATCGCGATGGCCGCGGGGTGGGCCACGCAGACGTCGGCGAGGGCCTCGCTCGTGCCCGCCACGACGGCGAGGCGGCGCACGAGCTCATGGGAGGACAGGACCCGGCGACCGTGGCACTCGGCGACCCGCGCGATCGCGCGGGTGGCCCGCTCGACGTTGGGGCTCGCCGCGATGAGGTCGACGACGGGCGCGGCCTCGGCGGCGGGGCGGTCGCCGTCCCACAGCCCCAGCGCGCGCAGGGCGTCCTCGGCGGCGCGGGCATCGCCCCCGAGGCGGGCGAGCAGGCCACTCGTGGGGGTCGGGGTCGCGCGATCGTCCATCGCCCCGCACCCTACCGCCGGGTGCGGGCCTGCTCGCAGCCGGCCGCGCGAGCCCTAGAGCATCGGCAGGTAGCGCTCGATCTCGAAGGGGGTGACCTGCGAGCGGTAGGCGTCCCACTCGACGCGCTTGTTGCGGAGGAAGAACTCGAAGACGTGCTCGCCGAGCGCCTCGGCGACGAGCTCGGAGTCCTCCATGACCTGCAGCGCCTCGTCGAGGTTGCGCGGCAGGGAGTCGATGCCCGCGGCCCGGCGCTCGGTGTCGGTGAGCTCGTAGATGTTGTCCTCGGCCTCGGGCGGGATGGGATAGCCCTGCTCGATGCCGCGCAGCCCGGCGGCGAGGATGACGCTGAAGGCGAGGTAGGGGTTGCACGCGGGGTCGGGCGCGCGGAACTCCACGCGTGCCGAGGCGCCCTTCTGCGGCTTGTACATCGGCACGCGGATGAGCGAGGAGCGGTTGTGCCGGCCCCAGGAGACGAAGACCGGCGCCTCGAAGCCCGGGACGAGGCGCTTGTAGCTGTTGACCCACTGGCAGCACACCGCGGTGATCTCGCGGGCATGGGCCAGCACCCCGGCGATGAAGCGCTTGCCGACCTCGGAGAGGTGGTAGGGGTCGGCGTCGTCGTAGAAGGCGTTGGTGTCGCCGTCGAAGAGCGAGAGGTGGGTGTGCATGCCCGAGCCCCAGTAGGCGGCCATCGGCTTGGGCATGAACGTCGCGTAGATCCCCCGGTGCATCGCCACCTCCTTGATGGCGAGGCGGTAGGTCATGACGTTGTCGGCCATCGTGAGGGCGTCGGCGTAGCGCAGGTCGATCTCGTGCTGGCTCGGCGCCACCTCGTGGTGGCTGTACTCCACGGAGATGCCCATCGCCTCGAGGGTCTGGATGGCCTCGCGGCGAAAGTCGGACTGCACGTCGAGCGGGGTGAGGTCGAAGTAGCCCCCGTGGTCGAGCGGGGTCGGGTCGTCGGGGCCGTTGAAGAGGAAGAACTCCATCTCGGGGTGGACGTAGAAGCTGTAGCCGAGCTCGGAGGCCTTGCGCAGGTTGCGGCGCAGGACCTGGCGCGGGTCGGCGGTGAAGGCCTCCCCCTCCGGGGTCCGGATGTCGCAGAACATCCGCGCCACGGCGACCTCCTCGCCGCGCCACGGCAGCACCTGGAACGTCGAGGCGTCGGGCACGGCGAGCATGTCGGACTCCTGCACCCGCGCGAAGCCGTCGACCGCCGAGCCGTCGAAGCCGATGCCCTCGGCGAAGGCGCCCTCGATCTCCGAGGAGGTGATCGCGACGGACTTGAGCATCCCGAGCACGTCGGTGAACCACAGCCGCACGAAGCGGATGTCGCGTTCCTCGACGGTGCGGAGCACGTACTCCTGCTGCTTGTCCACGGGGACCTCCGGGCGTCGTCGGGTCGCGGTCGGGATCGTAGCGGTCGACTCGCCGGCGCGGGCGCCGCGGCCGGCCAACCCCAGGGCACGCCGCCGGCCGGCACCGTCGAGGCGCCGGCCGGCGGGGGAAGGCGAGGCAGCGGGGCGCGCAGCCCCGCGCGTGGCGGGAGGGTGCGGCTAGTCCTTGTTGCCGGTGAGGACGCCCTCGGGGTAGCCAAGCACGCCGTGCTCGTGGACGTCGAGGCCCTCCTCGGCCTCCCCGTCGGGCACCCGCAGCATCCCGGCGGCCTTGAGCCCGTAGCAGACCACGGCGGTGACGATGGCAACGAAGGCCGTGACCGCGACGGTGCCGATGACCTGCCAGGTGAAGAGCTCGAAGCCGCCGCCGTAGAAGACGCCGCCCTCGACGGCGTAGAACCCGACCCACCAGGTGCCGAGCACGCCGACCGCGCCGTGCACGCTGAAGGCGCCGACGGCGTCGTCGATGCCGAGGCGCTCGATGAACGGGACCGCGAAGGAGACGAGGACCCCGGCGACGATGCCGACGAGGACCGCGGCGTAGGGCTCGACGATGTCCGCGCCGGCGGTGATGCCGACGAGGCCGGCGAGGATGCCGTTGCCGACGAGGGAGACGTCGGTCTTGCCCTTGGCACGCACCGCGGAGACGACGGCCGCGGCCAGGGCGCCGGCGGAGGCGGCGAGGGCGGTGGTCAGCAGGACCGGGCCGACGGAGAGCTCAGCGTTGAGCACCGAGCCGCCGTTGAACCCGAACCAGCCGAACCAGAGGAAGAAGACACCGAGGATCGCCAGGGGCATCGAGTGCCCCGGCAGGAAGCGCGACTTGCCCTGGGCGTCGTACTTGCCGGGCCGCGGCCCGAGGATCGCCGCGGCGGTGATCGCCGCCGCGCCGCCGACGAGGTGGACGATCGTCGAGCCGGCGAAGTCGAGGAAGCCGGCCTCGGCGAGCCAGCCGCCGCCCCAGCCCCAGTGGCCGACGACGGGGTAGACGAAGGCGGTGAGCACCGCGGCGAGGATGACGAAGCCCCAGAGGTTCATGCGCCCGGCCACCGCACCGGAGACGATCGTGGCGGCGGTCGCGGCGAAGACCGCGTCGAACATGAACTCGGAGGCGAGGAACGGGTAGGCGTCGAGTTCGCCGCCGTAGGTCCCGGGGATGAGGAAGAACTGGTCGGTGCCGATGATGCCGCCGGCGGTGGTGCCGTACATGAGGCCCCAGCCCACGGCGAAGTAGGTGATGAAGGCCACCGAGACCACCATCATGTTCTTCATCATGATGTTGCCGGCGTTGCTCGACTGGGTCAGCCCCGCCTCGAGCATCGAGAAGCCCGCGTGCATCATGAAGACGAGCACCATCGCGAGCAGGAAGAACGTCATGTTCAGCGCGTCCTGCGTGGCGAGGTCGTCCTGGGCCATCGCGGGTCCGGCGAGGACCAGCAGGCCCACCAGGGTCGCGCTGGCCAACACCAGCATGCGTCGCATCGATCGCTTCATGGAGTCCTCCACCTTCACGTCATGGCCGCGCATGCGGCCTCCGGCTCGTGTCAACCCGTCCGCGGCCCTGGCCTCTGCGTCGGGGTCTGGCCTGACCCGCACGCCGTGCCCTCGAGGCCGGATAGCCTTGGGCAGCGCGCGGGCCCGGGTCGCAGTGGAACCGTAGGCAGGCGCTGTCAACCACCCTTTGCCGACCTGTTTCGTTTCGGTAAATCCCTCGCGCGGTCCGCGCCGGGGGCGAGGACGACGAGGAGGCGACCGCATGCGCATCGCCATGGCCCAGCTCAACCCGACCGTCGGCGACCTGCCGGGCAACCGCGCCGCGCTCAGCCAGGCCTACGAGCGCGCGGTCGAGGCCGGGGCCGACCTCGTCGTCTCCGGGGAGCTCGGCCTCACGGGCTACCCGCCCGAGGACCTCGTCCTCAAGCCGGCCTTCGTCGCCGCGACCGCCACCGAGCTCGGGCGCCTCGCCGAGGCCGTCGGCCCGGTGCCCCTCGTCGTCGGCGTCGTCGAGGACCTCGCCGGCCACGACGACCTCGCCGTGGCCGAGGACACGGTGATGAGCGAGGACGAGACCGCCAGGACGCTGGCCAACAGCGCCGCGGTGCTGCGTGACGGCGCGGTCGAGGCGCACTACCGCAAGCAGCGCATCCCCAACTACGGCGTCTTCGACGAGGCGCGGTACTTCCAGGCGGGCACCGGCCCCCTGCTCGTCGACGCCGGCGGCCTCCGCGTCGGGGTCACCGTCTGCGAGGACCTCTGGGGCGAGGGCGGCCCGCTGGCCGACAGCGCGGCGGAGGGAGCCCAGCTCCTGCTGTCGCTCAACGCCAGCCCCTACGAGCGCGACAAGCGGGAGCAGCGGGAGCGCTGGGCGCGTCACCACGCGCGCGGCGGCCGGGCGTGGCTGGCGTACTGCAACCTCGTCGGCGGACAGGACGAGGTGGTCTTCGACGGCGACTCCTTCCTCATGGCCCCCGACGGCACGGTCGTCGCCCGTGGCGCGCACTTCGCCGAGGACCTCGTCGTCGCCGATCTCGACGTCGACGCCGGAGCGGCCGAGGAGGCCCCGCTCGGCGCGGTGGGCGAGGCCTACGAGGCGCTCGTCCTCGGTGTGCGCGACTACCTCGGCAAGAACGGCTTCGACGGGGCGATCCTCGGGGTCAGTGGCGGGATCGACTCCGCGCTGACCGCCGCGGTGGCCGTCGACGCGCTCGGCCCGGAGGCGGTGACGTGCGTGGCGATGCCCTCGCCGTGGTCCTCGGAGGGCTCGCTGACCGACGCCGAGGCGCTGGCCACCACCCTCGGCGCGCGCTACGAGGTCGTGGCCATCACCCCGATGATGGAGGCCTTCGACACCGCGCTCGCGCCGCTGCTCGCCGGCGCCGAGCGCGACATCACCGAGGAGAACCTCCAGTCGCGCATCCGCGGCGCGATCGTCATGGCGCTGTCGAACAAGTGGGGCGACCTCGTGCTGGCCACCGGCAACAAGAGCGAGTACGCGGTGGGCTACGCCACGCTCTACGGCGACATGGCCGGCGGCCTCGCGGTGCTCAAGGACGTCGACAAGACCCTCGTCTACAAGCTCGCGCGCTACCGCAACACCACCCACCGGGCGCACTGGCAGGGCCCGACCGGCGCGGTCATCCCCGAGGCCACGATCACCAAGCCCCCCTCGGCCGAGCTCCGACCCGACCAGCGCGACACCGACTCGCTGCCCCCCTACGAGGTCCTCGACCCGATCCTCGCCGGCTACATCGAACGGCGTCAGTCCGTCGAGGAGCTCGTGGCCGCAGGCTTCGACCCCGACCTCGTCGCGCAGGTCGCCCGCCTCGTCGACCGCGCGGAGTACAAGCGGCGGCAGGCCGCTCCCGGCATCAAGGTCACCCACCGCGCCTTCGGGCGCGACCGCCGACTGCCGATGACCCAGCGCTGGTGGGGGTGAGCCTCAGGCGGTGTCGGAGAGCTGCGCGAAGTCCCCGTCGCCGAGAGGGCCGGGGCGCCGCAGGTGGTAGCCCTGCCCCTGGGACACGCCGAGCAGGCGCAGCGCCTCGACGTCGTCCTGGCTCTCGAGGCCCTCGGCGACGACGTCGAAGTCGAGCGCCGTGGCAAAGCCCGCGAGCGCGTTGCGGAGCTGGGATAGCGGTGGCCGCCGCTCGACGCCGACGGTGAGGCTCGGGTCGAGCTTGACGAGGTCGGGCTCGAGCTCGAGGACGTGGCGCAGGCTCGCGTACCCGGCGCCGGCGTCGTCGATGGCGATGCGCACCCCCCGCCGCCGCAACCCCGCGAGCGCGGCCTTGAGCGCGTCGTAGTCGTGCACCGCGTCGTGCTCGGTGATCTCGAGGACGACGCGGGAGAGGTCGGCGCCGTCGAGGGCCGCGTGCAGCGCGCGTGAGCCCGCGACCTCCGGGGAGACGTTGAGCGCGACGTAGACCTCGTCGGGCAGCGCCCACAACGGGGCGAGGGCCAGCTCGGCGGCGAGCACCTCGAGCTCGACGCCGCGCCCGACCGCGGCGGCGTCGGCGAACCAGCGGTCGGGGGGTGCCTGTGGCGGCGCGGGGAAGCGCGACAGCGCCTCGTAGCCGAGGATCGCGCCGCGGTCGAGGTCGACGATCGGCTGGTAGACGATCGCGATCTCGCGGCGCTCGAGCACCTCGCCGAGGCGCTGGGGGGAGACGAGGAGCGGACGGACGACCGCCCCGAGCTCGGCGAGCGCTGAGCAGAGGACCCCGAGGACCCGGTCGTCCTCGGCGAGTAGCGGCTCGTCGTCGCGGGGGCTGACCCGCAGCCAGCCACCTGCCCCCGGACCGCCGATCGCGAGCAGCCGACCGCCAGGCGGCACCGCGGGCCGCGCTGCGGCGTCGAGCACCTCGACGCGGGCGTCGAGGATGCCCTCGGCGACGGCGACGAGGCGCTCGATCGGCGCCCGCTCGGTGCGTGGCATCGGGGAAGGGTCCTTCCTCTGCTGCTGGGCCTGCACCGCTGCTGGCCCTCCGCCACCGCGGGTCCGACGCTGCTGCTCGGCCCGCACCGCGGGCGGGGTCCGGGCCGGTCGACCCGTCGCGGCGGTGACGGCGGTCCCTGCGACCGGCCCCTGGCGTCGAGTGTCGACCCCGCCGCAGCGCCCTTAAGCCCAGCGCTCAGCCGACGTCGCGGACCCCGGCGTCGGAGCGCAGGATGATCGTGACCGGCCCGTCGGCGCGCAGGTCGAGGCGCATGTCGGCGCCGAAGACCCCGCGGGCGACCGGCACCGTCAGCGCCTCGCAGTAGCGCTCGTAGAGCCACGCCCCCCGCGCGGGCTCGGCGGCCTCGGCGAAGGAGGGCCGGCGGCCCTTGCGGGCGTTGGCGTGCAGCGTGAACTGGCTCACCGCGAGCACCGACCCGCCCACCTCGGCCACCGAGGCGGCCATGCGCTCCTGCCCCGCGGGGAAGAGCCGCAGGCCGACGGTCTTGGCGGCCAGCCAGCGGGCGTCCTCCTCGGTCGAGGCCCGGCCGACGCCGACGAGGGCCACGAGCCCGCGGCCGATCCGCCCGACCTCCTCGTCGTCGACCTCGACGGCCGCCGAGGCCACGCGCTGCAGCACGACCCTCACGGACGCTCCTGTCCTTGCCACCGGTGCGTGGCGCGCCGGGTCTGCCGGCGGCCGCGACGAGGGTACGCTGCGGGCACCGCTGGACCCCAGGCGGCGAGCGCCGCGCGCCGGGGCCGGCAGGCCATCCGAGGTGATCGAGGTGACGACCCCACCGCGCGCTGCGGTGACCGTCGCGCAGGTGCGGTCCTGGAAGCACGGGGCCGCACCCTTCGCGA
>JAWOAS010000070.1:0-4758 GCA_046498405.1 Egibacteraceae bacterium | reverse complement strand
CGCCGCGGCGTAGTCGTCGGGCAGCTCGAGGTCGACGAGCTTGGCCTGCACCGACGTCGACGCGTCGTTGCCCAGCAGGGTGGTGAGCAGCATCGGGAAGTGCGGGCCGAAGTTGGCCACCGGCAGGGCCAGTTGGATGAAGAACCCGTGCACGGCCCCCTCCGCCTGGGTGCGGATGTCCACCGGGGGGGCCTCGAGGATCTTGACGACCCGACCCTCGTGATGGCGGCGCATCGTCTCGGTGACGCCGGGTACCTCGATCCAGGTGCCGATGGTCTGGCCCACGGCGAACGCCGACGCCTTGCCGAGGACGTCCGACTCGGCGTCGAGCTCGAGGTAGTACGTCGCCAGCAGGTAGGGCTCAGAGCGGAGATGCTCACTCAGGGCGAACAGCCTGTTGGTGTCCGTCATGATCGGCTCCTCCCCGGGCGGGTCCCGGTCGCTGTGGCGCTGGTGGCCCGCCGCTACGTGGCCCTCAACGGACCTCAAGCACCACCTTCGTGCCCTTGCCAACGAGATCGATGCCGCGCTGCCAGTCGGTGATCGGCAGACGGGCTCCGATCACGGCGCTGACGTTGACCTGGCCCTCGGCCATCAGCCGCAGGGCCGTCCGGTAGCTCGAGGCGCGCTTGCCTCGGGAGCCCACGACCTCGAGCTCGTGGTTGATCACCCGATCGATGCTCACCGAGGGTGGGGTGCGGTAGAAGGCGAGGAGCACGATGCGCCCTCCCTTGCGCAGGAGGGCAGGCAACGACTCGAGCACGCCTTCGCCGCCGCTGCACTCGTACACGCTGTGCGCGCCGGACCCGCCCGTCATGTCCTTGATGATCGCGGCGAGGTCCTGCGTCTCGGTGTCGACCGTGTGGTTGATGCCCCCCTCGCGTGCCATCGCGAGCTTCTCGGCGTGGCGCGTGAGCCCCGCCAGCACCACGGTGGCACCAACGGCCTGGGCGACCTGCGCGGTCAACAAGCCAATGGCGCCCGGACCGACGACGACGACGACCTGCCCTGCCAGCGAGGGACTCTGCTCGACGACGCCGTGGACCGCGATCGCCAGCGGCTCGGTCAGCGCGCCCTCGGCGAGGCTGACGTTGTCGGGCAGAGGATGGACCGCGCGCTCGGGCATGAGCAGCTGCTCGGCGAGCCCGCCGTCGGTGGTCGTGCCGATGCCAAGCCGATCCGGGCAGCGGTTGTACTGCTCCAGGCGGCAGTACTCGCAGCGCATGCACAGGTAGGCGTCGGTCTCGACGGTCACGGGCGTGCCCACCGCGAGGTCCGCGCGCTCGACATCGTCGGCGATGGACGCGACGGTCCCCGACACCTCGTGCCCGAGGATGCGGGGGATGCGGTAGTCGTGGCCACCCTCGATCGCCATGCGGTCGGTGCCGCAGATCGCGACCGCAGCGACGTCGAGCAGCACGCCACCGGGCGTGAGCGCGGGGGCCGCGACCTCGCGGAGGTCGACGTTGCCTGCGCCGCGCGCGTGCTTCACCAGGGCTCGCATCGTCGTCACCATAGGGGTTGACTGCGATCGCATCCAGGGCTTCCTCGGACGTGACCGTGCATGTACGCTCATGCGCCCCTGGCGCCCCTCGCGCGGGTGGTCCGGGCGAGCGTCACGCGGACGGCAGGCGTGGGGCGGCGGGCCCTGGCAGCCCCCGCACGACTCACTGCCGCACGGTGACGTCGCCGAAGACGCTGAAGCCGCGGACCTCGAGCAGTGGCGCGCCGGCGTCGGCGGGCTGTGGCGGCGGTCGGTGCTCGACGTCGGCGAAGACCCCGCTGGCGGCCATGACGACGCGCCAGTCGCCGGGGACGGTGACGTCGACGTCGCCGAAGATCACCGTGAGGTCGACGACCATGCCCTCGGCGGGCTCGGCGTCGCGCAGGTCGAGGTCGACGTCGCCAAAGACCGAGGTGACCGCGGCGCGCTCGAAGGGCCCGGCGGGACGGCGCAGCGTGCGGTCCTCGAAGACCGCGGTGACGTCCCCGCGCGACGACGACGGCCTGTGGCGTCGGCCCGACCGTGGGCGCAGCAGGAGCCACGCGCCGACGGCGATGAGCGCGACCGGCCAGACGACCGCGGCGTCGAGCGCGACGACGTCGGTGGTCGCCGTGAGCAGGAGCAGCCCGGCGCCGAGGAAGATCGCCGGCCCCGCACCGAGGCGGCGCTGCTCGACGAGGAGGCCGACGCCGACCGCGACGAGGACGAGCGGCCACCACGCGCCGACGAGCGCGCCAGGCTCGTCGACGACACCGAGCTCGCCGAGGAGGAAGACCACCCCGATGGCCACGAGCGTGAGGCCGGCAACCCAGCGGGCGATCATCGTCGTGCGCTCCTCTCGGACCCCGGTGCCGCCGCCCCGCGCGGCGGTGCCTGCCGACAGCATGCCAGGTCCGCCCGTCCGGGCTCACGCGTCGAGCGGCTCGAGCCTCGCGGTGAAGTGGCGCAGCCAGCGCGGCTGCTCGACGATGCGGTAGCCGCGCAGGTCCTCGGCCCGGGCGGCGACCGCGGCGATGACCTCGCCGACGTAGTCGACGTGGCTCTGGGTGTAGGTGCGCCGGGGCAGGGCCAGGCGCACGAGCTCGTGGGGGCCGGGCTCGTCGGGCGCCCCGTCGGCCCCGGGTCGGCCGAACATCAGCGTGCCGATCTCGACGCCCCGCACGCCGCCCTCGAGGTAGAGCTCGCAGGCCAGCGCCTGGGCGGGCAGCTCGTGGCCGGGGATGTGCGGCAGCAGCGCGCCGGCGTCGAGGTAGATCGCGTGGCCGCCGGGCGGGCGCACCGTCGGCACCCCGGCGTCCCAGGCGCGCTCGGCGAGGTAGGCCGCGGTGCGCACCCGGTAGCGCAGGTAGGCAGGGTCGGTGACCTCGACGAGGCCGACGGCCAGCGCGTCGAGGTCGCGGCCGGCGAGCCCACCGTAGGTGGGGAACCCCTCGGTGAGGATGAGGTTGTCGCGGCAGGCCGCGGCGAGGTCGGGGTCGTCGAGGGCGAGCAGCCCGCCGATGTTGCCGAGGCCGTCCTTCTTCAGGCTGATCGTGCAGCCGTCGGCGAGGCGGAAGGCCTCCTCGGCGATCTCGCGGGGGCTGCGGCCCTCCTGCCCCGGCTCGCGCTCGTGGACGAACCAGGCGTTCTCGGCGAAGCGGCAGGCGTCGAGGAGGAAGGGCACGCCGTAGCGGTCGCACAACTCCCGCACCCCACGGAGGTTCGCGAGGCTCACCGGCTGCCCGCCGCCGGAGTTGTTCGTGATCGTCACGAGCACGAGCGGCACGCGCCCACCCTCCTCGGCGAGGGTGCGCTCGAGCGCGGCGAGGTCGATGTTGCCCTTGAACGGCGCCTCGAGGGCGAGGTCGCGCCCCTCGGGGCAGACGAGGTCGCGCGCCTCGGCACCCTGGAACTCGATGTTCGCGCGGGTGGTGTCGAAGTGGGTGTTGTTCGGCACGACGTCCCCGGCTCCCACGAGCTCGCCGAAGAGGATGCGCTCGGCGGCCCGCCCCTGGTGGGTGGGGATGACGTGGGCGAAGCCGGTGAGCTCAGCGCAGACGCGCTCGAAGCGCGCGAAGGACCGCGCGCCGGCGTAGGACTCGTCGCCGCGCATGAGCGCCGCCCACTGCTCGGCCGACATCGCGCCGGTGCCCGAGTCGGTGAGGAGGTCGATGAGGACGTCGTCGGCGTCGAGGGCGAAGAGGTTGTGCCCGGCGCGGGCCAGGGCCTCCTCGCGCTCGGCCCGCGTCGTGAAGCGCAGCGGCTCGACGGCCTTGATGCGGAACGGCTCGATGATGCTGCGCTCAGGCATGCGCCCTCCCGTTCGGCCCCGCGGCCGGCCATCTCGGCGGCCGCGCCGCGCATCCTACGACCGGCGCGCGCGGGCCGAGGGTGCGCCGCGCGCGACGCGGTGTCGGCTCGGGCCGAGCGGTGACAGGGCAGGCGGGTGGCAAGGCGGGCGGGTGGCAGGCCGCCATCCGGCCCCCGGCGATGGGACTTCCGTCGGCGGGCACCGGGAACCGGGCGGAAAGGCTCAGACCATGCCAGAGCCGCGGCGCCGGACCCTCGGCGCGGAGAGGAGGCTGCCCATCGCACGTCCCGCACGTTGACCCGCCTCGCGCGGGTCGCCCTGCGCTCGACGAGCGTGCCGGCGGCCCCGGCCCCACCCCGTCGACCGCGGGCTGAAGAACGCGAAAGGTGAGGTGCCTGCATGGAACCGATCACGATCGTCGGGATGATCCTCGCCTCCTTCGCGGGAGGTGTCCTCGGCGCAGCGCTCGGCGCGCTGCCCGCCTTCGTCTTCATGGGCTTCGTCATCGTCGGTGGCGAGGCGCTGCGCATCGCCGGGATGAACATCGCCGGCATGGAGCTCGGCGGCTACACCGACAACCTCGCCTTCGGAGCCTTCTTCGGACCCCACATCGCCTTCGCCGCCGGCGCGGCCGCGACGGCCTACGCCGCGAAGAAGGGCTACATGGAGCCCGGCTTCGGCGGCAACTGGGGACCCCACAAGGCCAAGAACATCCTCATCGCCTACGCCGGCCGCAAGCTCGACGTCCTCCTCGTCGGCGGGGTCTTCGGCATCGTCGGCTGGCTCATCTTCTACCTCTCCGACCTCGTCTCCGCCCCCTGGGACCCGATCGCCTTCGCCGTCGTGGTCTCCGCGCTCGTCCACCGGCTCGTCCTGCGCTACCCCGTCATCGGCACGGTCCGCGGCAAGGGCCTGTTCGACCTCGGGCCGTTCACGCGCGGGGAGACCCACGAGACCGACGGGC
>JAWOAS010000064.1:0-3627 GCA_046498405.1 Egibacteraceae bacterium | reverse complement strand
TAAATCCTGACTAATTAGCCATACCCAATCTTCTAAAAAATTTGTAGATAAACTAATTATTTAACTATAATCAAAAAAGGAAAAAAATTTTTTGAAAAGAAAGAAAGGATGACTGCTCTTTTAAAAGACCTGATCATTTTTTCCGTTTCATTAGGATCACTGCCACAGCCATTATTGCTAATAATCCAATTATTTCAAAACCTGGTGAATCATTAGTAGCATCCTCATTACCTACCTCATTACCATTTTCACCATTGGAATCATCAGGTCCGCGTTCATTACCATCTGAGGAGTCTTGATCAAAATCATCTTCTTCGCTGGAACTATCTTGGGAATCTTCAGAGGTTTCGTTTAATTGTTGATATTCATATCTATACCAGGTTTCTAATTTTAATCCACTGTATAAATATAATCTTATCTCAAGTTCATCTCCTTGACTCCCATATTCAGGTGTGGCAGTAGTAACGGTTTCATCAAATGATTGATACTCATTATTACTATCGGTTCTGAAAAATCCTTCTCCATCATCATTTTCAAAATCCCAATATCCTCTGTCACCATTCCCCATTTGAGCTCGAACCGATGCAAAAGGAGTGAAAAAAGATTTATTATCTTCAATTAGATCTAATCTAACCTGTATTGTCACGTCTTCATTGACGTCGACGGCCAGGGAGCCCCGTCGGGAGCAAGGCCAAGCAGGCGCGTCGAGGTGGCCCGCCAAGCGCCAGGTAGGCCGCGTGAGCCGGACGGTGACGTCCGGCCCAGAGAGATGGCCGCCGCCCGACGCCACGCGTCGGGTACAGAATCCGGCTTACCGGCCGGCTCCCCTCCGTCCCGAGGCCGGTCGCTGCCGTGCCCGGACCTGGCGCGGCGTCGGCGTGAGGCCTCGACGGCAGGCGTCGCGGCCCGAGCGCGGCCACCTGGCGACGCAGCCGGCGACCTGCCGCGCCGCGGTCACTGGGGTGGGTGGCTGACTGGGCGGGTGAGTCGCTCGTGCGGGGCGTCCGCGCGGCGTCGCAGGGCGAGCCAGAAGGCGATCGACCCGAGCGTGAAGGTGGCGTAGGCGCCGATGGCCACGCCGAGCGAGCGGGTCGCGGAGAGCTGCCCGAACACTGGGTTGACCGCGATCGACAGGAACGCGAAGAGCCCGCTGGCGTAGACGGCGAGCCAGGCCCGCCGGCTCCACGCGAAGAGGCGCTCGCCGTGGGTGAACGTCAACGGCACGAACGCGAGGACGAGGCTCGTCAGCGTCCCGACCGCTACCGCGGTCAGCGCCTCGGCGGCCAGTGCGGGCAGGAAGCCCCCGGCAGCGGCGGCGAGCTGCGCGGGGGCGAGCAGCAGCCATGCCCCGACGCCGGTGCCGACCATGAACACGCCCTGCAGCAGGGTGATGCGCCCGAGCCGGGTGATGGTGACGCGCTCGTGGAACACCGCAGCGGCGACGAAGCCGTAGAGGAAGCCGGGGGAGAGGTCGACGGCGCGGCTGACGAGCACGACGACGACGACGACGAGCAGCGCGGCGGGGCGGAACGCCATGCTCGCCGGCGTGCCACCTCGCCGGGCCGCCACCAGCGCGATCGCGCTGACGGCGTAGGTCGTGACGAGGAGCCCGACGGTCTGCGCGGCCATGAGCCGCAACGACCCCATCCCGCCGCCGAAGCGCGGGTCGAGCGCGCTCGCGGCGGCGGCGACGACGACCGTGAGGGTCGCGCCGCCGACGAGTCGCGCCTGCGGCACGAGGGCGGCGACGCGGTCGAGCAACGCCCGGCCGGCATGGCGGACGCGGCCGAGGCGGCCCACGACGCGGTCGTAGTTCTCCCGCAGCGTCGCGTTGAATAGCTCCGCGGGCAGGATGAGCAGGAAGGCGAGCAGGGCCGCGAGCCCGGTGTTGGCCGCGACCCGGGCCGGGTTGGCGGGCCCGTGCGCGACGGTGGGCAGCGAGCTGCCGAACGCGCCGACGGCGTTGGCGAGCAGGACCTCCGTGGCCTCGGGCGCCGGCCCCGGGGCCGGTGCGGACCCGCTCGCGGCCGAGGACGACCCCCTGCGCGGCGCCGCTCCGGCCTCGGACGGCTCGGTCGGCGCCTGGCCCGGGGGCGGCAGGCCGGCGAGGCGCTCGGCCGCCGGGGCCGGCACCGGGGTGCCGGCGGGGTCGGGGTCGGCACCCGCCTCGGCGGCGGACCCGCCGGTTGCGGGTGGGGAGGGCCCGGGCGTGGCGAGCGCGGACGTGTCGTGCTCGACCGCATCGGTGCCCGGCTCGGCGGCGGGCGCGCCGTCTTCGGCCCCGGGCTCGCGCGCGGGGTCGGATGCCGGCTCCTCCTCGGCCCCTGCCTCCGGCTCGGCCGGCGGGACGGCGTCGGGCTCGAGTCGCGCGGTCACCGGCGAGGCGGTGGCGGGTTCTAGGGTGTGGGCGCCCTGCCAGCTGCGGAAGCCCTCCCGCGTGACGGTGATGCGGTAGGCGCCCGGCGGGGCGTCTCTGAGCACGGCGCGGCCGTCGGCGTCGGTCTCGCCCTCCACGGTGACCGACCGGCGGTCGGCTAGCGTGATGACCGTGCTGGCGGTGCCCGAGGCGGTGACCGCCGCCCCGGGCACGGGCGCGCCGTCGGTGTCGGTGACCTCGACGACGAGCGGCGGCGGGTCACCGACGGCCTCGAGGCGCACGCTGGCCGTCTCCCCGGGCGCGACGACCGCCTCGGCCTGGGTCGGCTCGTAGCCCTCGGCGTCGAGTCGCACGCGGTAGGCCCCGGCGGGCAGACCCTCGGCGCGCGCCTCGCCGACGTCGGTGTCGAGCTCGAGGGCCTCGGCCCGCGCGGTGTCGGCGTGGTCCTCATCGGGGGCGACGACGAGCCCGGCACCGTCGAGCGCGGCGCCGGAGCGCGCGTCGACGACGGTGACCTCGAGGCTGCCGGGCAGCCGTGTCAGCGCAAGGGTGCGGCTCGTCTCGCCCTCGGCGGCGACCGGCAGGTCACCGATCGTGGCCGCCTCGTGCGCGGCGGCGCTGGCGGTCGCGGTGTACCTGCCGGTGGGCAGGTCGGCGAAGACCGCACGGCCATCGGCGTCGGCGGTCGTCTCGGTCACGGGGCCGCCCTCGTCGGCGAGGACGACCGTGGCGCCGGCGAGGGGCTCGCCCCGGTCGTCGGTGACGGTGACCTCGGCGTCGCCGCGTTCGGGCTCTGGCTCTGGCGCGGGCTCAGGCTCTGGCTCGGGCTCGGGGGCCAGGTCGACGGTGAGGGCCCCTGAGGCCACCGGGCCGGAGG
The DNA here is from genome assembly GCA_046498405.1 of Egibacteraceae bacterium. Taxonomy (GTDB): domain Bacteria; phylum Actinomycetota; class Nitriliruptoria; order Euzebyales; family Egibacteraceae; genus T1Sed10-49. Next base: position 373 of record JAWOAS010000064.1, on the reverse strand, counting down.
GCAGGGTGCCGTCGGCGACCGGCAGGTCCGCACCCGCCGGCAGCTCGATGGCGTCGTCGACGGGCGCGTAGCCCCCGGCGCTCGCGGTCACCCGGGCCGCGGTCGTCTCGGCCCCCTCGGCCGGGGTGCCGCCCCGGCCGCTGGCGTCGATGAGGCCAACGGCGTGCCCATCGACGGTCGTCGCGTCGACGAGCGTCGTGAGCTCGCCCTCGACGGCGGCCTCGAGGCCGACCGCGAGCTCGACGTCGCCGTCGACGGGCTCGCCGCTGTCGGCGTCGCGCAGCTCGACGGCGCCGGCGACGAGGGAGACCGCGGGTCCTGGCCCGGGCTCCCCGTCGAGCGACGGCGCGATCCCGACGGACGCGGTCGCGCC
>JAWOAS010000066.1:0-8747 GCA_046498405.1 Egibacteraceae bacterium | reverse complement strand
GAGATCGCGGCGGGTGGCGGCTACGACTCGCACGTCGACCGACCGCAACTCCGTGCTGCCGGTATCTGCTGCGGTGTCCCCACCAACATCACGTAGAAGGGCATCTGGTGAGGATCGACCAACCCCGCTCCAACACCCATCCGCTCGAAGAATTGATCCTTGCGCTCGCCCGCACGATACGCATCCCCGTCCAATCGCGCGCATCTTGCCCTCCTGGGGACGAGTCGGGTCCCGGCACGGCCGGGTGGGGTGACGTAGCGTACCGGGAACCCCGCTGGCGACGGCAGGCGCCGGGGAGCACCGGGAGGGCTGCGCGATGGTGACCCTCGCAGACGCGACCTGGCAGGTCGGCGAGGCCGGCAGCGTGGGCTTCCACGTCGAGGACAGGGCCCTGCGCCTCGTCGAGGTCGCCACCAACCCCGGGTGGACGATGGAGGTCGACGCCGACCGTGGCCGCACCCTCGACGTCGGCTTCCGCCGCGGCGACATGACCTGGGACGTCGAGGCCGAGCTCGCCGACTCCGGTCGGCTGGCCGTCGAGGCCGAGCTCACCCTCCAGGGACCCTACCCCGGCTAGCGGCGCCGGCTCACGGGCCCGCGTCGTCGTGGCGCTCGAGCCCGGCGGGGTGGGCGACGACGATCTGGGCGACCCCGTCGCGCGAGCCGATGACCCCCGCAGCGCAGACGACCTCGCCCTCGAGCCCGTCGAGGTCGAGCGCGATCTCCTCGCGCAGGTCGGCGTAGACGACGACGTCGAAGCGCGGCTCGTCGGGGTGGGCCGCCCCGAGGTTGAGGAACGCCGGCTCGCCACCGACGTCCTCGGGGGTGCTGACCGCGGCGACCGGCCCGGCGACCGCGCCGCGCGCGCCGACGTGGTCGCCGGCCTGCGTCCAGGACAGCGGGTCCTCGCAGGTGGCCACGACGTCGTCGGGGCCGACGCCAGCGCCGAGGCGGCTGAGCGCGACGCTCGCGACGAGGAGGAGGCCCAAGGCCACGCCGGTGATCGTGCGCCAGCGCTGCCGGCGTGCCGCCGCCCCGTCCTTGGCCATGCCACCACGGTACGCCGCGGGCTCGACAGGGTAGGAGCGCCCCGACCCGACGAGGAGGAGCCGACCGATGACCGACGCCACCCCCGTCGCCGCGAGCGGCACGCTGCGCCTCGGCGAGGACCTCGAGGTCCGCCGCCTCGGCTTCGGCGCGATGCGCCTGACCGGTCCCGGGGTCTGGGGCGACCCGCCCGACCGCGGCGAGGCGCTCGCGGTGTTGCGCCGGGCCGTCGAGCTCGGGGTCACCCTCATCGACACCGCCGACAGCTACGGCCCCGAGGTCAGCGAGCGGCTCATCGCCGAGGCGCTGCGGCCCTACCCCGACGACCTCGTCATCGCGACGAAGGCGGGCCTGGCCCGCACCGGGCCGAACGCGTGGGTGCCGGTCGGCCGCCCGGCCTACCTCGTCCAGCAGTGCGAGCTGTCGCTGCGGCGGCTCGGCGTCGAGCGCATCGACCTCTTCCAACTGCACCGCATCGACCGCGACGTCCCCCTCGCCGAGCAGCTCGGGGCCCTCGCCGAGCTCCGGGAGGCGGGCAAGATCGCCCACATCGGCCTCTCGGAGGTCACCGCGGAGCAGCTGGCCGAGGCCCGTGGGATCGTCGACGTCGCGAGCGTGCAGAACCGCTACAACCTGCTCGACCGCGCCCACGAGGAGGTGCTCGAGGCGTGCGAGGCCGCCGGGATCGGCTTCCTGCCCTGGTTCCCCGTGGCCACCGGCGAGCTCGCCGAGCCCGGCGGCGTGCTCGACACGACCGCGGCCGCGCACGAGGCGACGCCCGCGCAGATCGCGCTCGCGTGGCTGCTCGCCCGCTCCGAGGTCATGCTGCCGATCCCCGGCACGAGCAAGGTCGCCCACCTCGAGGAGAACTGCCGAGCCGCCGAGATCACGCTCTCGCCCGAGGAGGTCACCGAGCTCGGCGACGCCGCCGCGGCGCTGACCGCCTCCTACCGGCGGTCCTAGCCCCGCTCAGAGGTAGAGCGGCCCGGGCGGGTCGATGAGCCGCCGCAGGCGCCAGGCGGTCTCGACGGCGTAGCACAGCGCGAGCGTGGACTGCTCGGGCAGGGAGGCCAGCGAGCCGTCGTGGAGCTGGGCCTCGACGACCTCGGCGAGGTCGGCGGCGAGCTTCTCGAGGGCCTCGGCGCCGCGGCGCACGCGCTCGCCCTCCGGGGTGGCGACGTCGACCTCGGGGGTGTTGGTGTCGACCGACAGCAGCGTGGTCTGCAGACGGCTGGCCGCGTCGGGGAAGAGCTCGTCCTCGAGCTCGCCGGCGGCCCGCACGACGGCGAGGGTCGCGCGGACGTGCTCGCCGATCGGCTCCTCGGCCCACCCGCGCGCGGCCGCCTCGACGACGACATCGGCGAGCACGAGCGGGTGAGGTGGGGCGTCGTCGGCCACGGCCATCCACTGCCCGCCGAGCAGCGCGACCTCCTCATCGACCCACACGAACCGGGGCGTGCGCCCGGCCTCGGCCTCCTCGGTCACCGCCGCGTCCTCCTCCTCGCCTGCGGGCGCACCCTAACGCACCGCCCCGGGGGCGGCGGCCTCGCCGGCGGCGGGCAGGCGCCAGTCCACCGGCGTCGCGCCCTGGGCGACGAGGAGGTCGTTGACGCGGCTGAACGGGCGTGAGCCGAAGAAGCCCCTCGACGCCGACAGCGGGCTGGGGTGGGGGGCCTCGACGCACGGGGCGCCACCGAGCAGCGAGCGCGCCTGGCGGGCGTCGCGGCCCCAGAGCACCCCGGCCAGCGGCGCGTCGCGCTCGGCGAGGGCGGTGAGGACCCGCGCGGTGACCCGCTCCCAGCCGCGCCCGCGGTGGCTCGCGGGCTTGCCGGCCTCGACGGTGAGGACGCGGTTGAGCAGGAGCACCCCCTGGGCCACCCACGGGCTCAGGTCGCCGGTGGCCGGCGCGGGGTGGCCGAGGTCGGCGCGGTACTCCTCGATGATGTTGCGCAGGCTCGCCGGCAGCGGCCGGACGTGCGGCGCGACGCTGAAGCACAGGCCGATGGGGTGCCCCGGCGTCGGGTAGGGGTCCTGGCCGAGGATCACGACGCGGACCTCGTCGATGGGCTGGGCGAGCGCGGCGAAGACGCGGTCGCCGGCGGGCAGGAAGCGCCGACCGGCGGCGACCTCGGCGCGGAGGAAGTCCCCGAGCGCGGCGATCTCGCCGCGCACCGGCGCGAGCGCCTCGGCCCACCCCGGGCCGACGAGGCCCTCGAGGCCCCCATCGCTCACCGCTGTCACCTCCCTGCGCTCGACGCCGACCCGCCGCGGGGGGACTCCCGTCCCTCAGGGGAGGGGCCGTCCGCCCCCGTCGGGGGGCGGCACAGCGGAGAGAGTGCCACGCAGCGAGGAGGAGGTCACAGCGCGATGGTGATGGCCGCGCCGAGACGGTACACGCCGGTCGAGGCTGGGCTCATGATCGCGCTCGTGGTCGGCCTCCCCGCATCGGCCGCGGTCAGCGCCGCGGCAGCGCAATGGTGGCTCCTCCCCCTGTGCCTCCTTGTTGCGCTGTTGGCGGGAGGCGGCATCGGCAAGCTCGTCGCGCGGGAACGAGGTCCGGTGCCGCACTGAGCGCCCGGTCGCGCCGCGCCGTGCGGGGCGCGGCGTGACCGGGCCGCTCGCCGACGGCAGGCCACACCAGTTACGACCAGCGCAGGGACCAGCTCGCGCGCACCGGCGTGCCCGGACAGGCCACGGCGAGCCCCATCGACGCCGCGGCCCCGCCGTCGCCGTTGTGGGCGTTGGGCCAGGCCGACAGCGGCTCGACGCAGACGTCGTCGTCGGTGACGAAGACGTGCACCGCGCCGATGCCCTCGCCGGGGTGGAGCTCGACGGTGCGCTCGGGCCAGGCGAGGGTCACCGGCCCGTCGAGGCCGACGAAGGTGTGGTCGAGGCGCCGCCCACCCAGTGGCGCGAGGGCGCGCAGGTCGGTGGCCCCCCGCACGGCCTCGGTGGCCCCGGTCGCGATGAGCTCGGCGTCGGTGGCAACGACCTCGTCGGCGGGCACCCGCACGGCGACGTCGCCCGGGCCGCGCCGCAGCCACGGATGCCAGCCCAGGGCCACGGGCTGGCACGCGGCCTCGGCACGCACCTCCCCGGTAACGGTGAGCGCGCCCGGCGAGAGGCCTACCTCCTGGGCGAGCTCGGCGATCCAGGGCCAGGGCGGCGAGGGGATCGGCGTCGACAGCCGCGCCACGGTCTCGGTGGCCGCCTCGACCCGTGCGGGTCGGGAGTGCACGAGGCCGTGGATGGCGTGGCGCCCGTGATCGGCCGGCAGGGCGTGCCGGTGACCCTGCCAGGTGAAGGCCGCCCCCCCGAGGCGCCCGACCCACGGCGCCATCGGGTAGCTGCCCCACGCCAGCGCCGGCGGGTGCGGCCCGGCGCTGGCCGCGTCGAGCAGGAGTGGCGCGCCGTCGATCGTGAGGGCGCCGAGGCGCCCTCCCCAGGCGGGGTCGACCTCGGCGACGACGTCGCCGAGGGCCAGGCGGAGCATCCCCCGGCGCCTACTCGCGCTGCAGCAGCGCGAGGAGGCGCAGCATCTCGATGTAGAGCCAGATGAGCGTCGTCGTCAGCGCGAACGCCCCGTACCACTCCATGCGCGCCTCGGCGGTACCGGCCATCTTCTCGATGAGGTCGAAGTCGAGGATGAGCATGAGCGAGGCCACGGCGATGAAGGCGACCGACAGGAGGATCGGCAGCATCCCGCCGCCCCAGATGAGGGTCATCGGCGAGCCGAACCAGCTCATCGCGATGTTGACGAGGTAGAAGACGGCGATGGCGAGCGTCGCGGTGATGACGACCTTGCGCAGCCGTGGCGTCGCGCGGATGAGCCCGGTGCGGTAGGCGAAGAGCATCGCCCCGCTCACCGCCATCGTCGCCAGCGCCGCCTGCATCGGCAGCATCGTGAGGTCCCCGCCGACGAAGGTCTGCAGCGACAGCGTGAGCACCCCGATGAAGCCGCCGGCGATGACGGCGTAGATGGGGCCGGTGATCGGCGCGAGGTGGGGCTTGAACCCGGTGAGCACCCCGACGGCGAGCAGCGGGAAGAACGCGAAGCCGGCGAAGGGCACCGCCACGGGCTGCCCGCCGGCCCAGAACCACACGCCGACGGTCGTGGCCGCGGTGAGCAGCAGGAGCCCGAGGGTCTTCGAGACCGTCCCCTCGATCGTCATCCGGTCGCTGCCCGCGCCCTCGGCAAGGCGGGCGAGCCTGCCGTCGACCGGGCTGGACGACGCCGTGGTCGGCGATGCGCCCCGGCCACCACCCTCGGCCACGCGGCGCAACGTCGGATTGCGGCTCTCGAGCATCCGTGCCTCTCCTCCTCGAAGGTCCTCCGCTGGCGCGCGCTGGCAACGCGCGTCGCCTCTCGGGTCGAGCCGCCAGTGTAGGCGCGGCGCGCGAGGCCGGCCGCTGCGCGATGCTGGGGGCATGGCGCTCTCGCTCGGTCCGATCACGCGGTCGACGCCGGTCGTCCTCGCCCCGATGGCGGGGGTCACCGACGCGCCGTTCCGCCGGCTCTGCGCCGAGCACGGTGAGGTGCTCGCGGTCTCGGAGATGGTCACCGCCCGCGGGCTCGTCGAGGGCAACGCCCGGAGCTGGGCGATGGTGCGCCCCGACCCCGACGCCCCGGGGCCGCGGTCGCTGCAGCTCTACGGCGCCGATCCCGCGGTCATGGGCGCCGCGGTCGCCGCGCTTGCCGGCCACGACGTCGTCGACCACGTCGACCTCAACGTCGGCTGCCCGGTCGCCAAAGTCATGCGCGGCGGCGGTGGGGCGGCGCTGCCGGTCAAGCGCCGGCTCTTCGCCGCGGTCGTGCGGGCCGCCGTCGAGGCCGCCGGGCCGGTGCCGGTAACGGTGAAGATGCGCCTCGGCCTCGACGAGGAGCGCCTGACGTTCCTCGACGCCGGCGCGACCGCGGCCGAGCAGGGCGCCGCCGCGGTCGCGCTGCACGCCCGCACCGCCGTGCAGGGCTACGGCGGGCACGCCCGCTGGGAGGCCATCGCCGAACTGCGCCGCGCGCTCGACGGGGCCGTGCCGGTCCTCGGCAACGGCGACCTCTGGGCCGCCGGCGACGCCCTGGCGATGGTCGAGGCCACCGGCTGCGACGGCGTCGTCGTCGGGCGCGGCTGCCTCGGCCGCCCCTGGCTCTTCGCCGACCTCGAGGCCGCCTTCGCCGGCAGGCGCCCCGCAGGGCCCCCGCCCCTGGGCGAGATCCGCGCGACCGCGCGGCGCCACCTCGACCTGCTCCTCGCCCACGCCGGGGCCGATGCCGCCCTGCGGCGCTTCCGCAAGCACCTGCGCTGGTACCTCCAGGGCTACCCGGTCGGTCGGCGAGCGCACGCCGCGGCGGGGTCGGTCGCCTCGGTGGCCGACGTCGAGACGCTGCTCGCGGACCTCGACGGCGACCTCACCGTCGTCGAGGACGCGGTGCGCGCCCCGCGTGGCCGCACCGGCGGGGTCGGGCGCCTGGCCCTGCCCGAGGGCTGGTGGGAGGAGCGCGACGCCGAGCCGGCCGTCTGCGACCCGGCCGTGGCGGTCAGCGGTGGCTGAGCCCACCGTCGTGCTCGCCTCGGCCTCGCCCCGGCGCGCCGAGCTCCTCGCCCTGGCCGGGCTCGCGCCGGTCGTGCGGCCCGTCGACGTCGACGAGGCCCCGTGGCACGGCGAGGAGCCCGGGGCCTACGTCCGCAGGCTCGCGCGGGCCAAGGCCCGGGCGGCCGACCTCGCCGACGGGGAGGTCGCCGTCGGCGCCGACACCGCCGTCGTCCTCGACGGCCGCGTGCTCGGCAAGCCCCGCGACGCCGGCGAGGCCAGCGGGATGCTCACCCGGCTGTCGGGGCGCACCCACGAGGTCCACAGCGGCGTCGCGGTCCGCGGGCCCGGCGCCGTCGAGGACGTCGTCGTGCGCACGAGCGTGACGATGGTCGCGCTGGCCCCGCCGCGCATCGCCGCCTACGTCGCCTCCGGCGAGCCCTTCGACAAGGCCGGGGGCTACGGGATCCAGGGGCCAGCCGCGGCGTTCGTCACGCGCATCGAGGGCAGCTGGACCAGCGTCGTGGGCCTGCCACTGGCCGAGACGCTCGCCCTGCTCGAGGGCACCGGCGTCGGCCTGCCCTGAGCGGGGGCTGCCGCGCCGCGATGGCCCCACCGGCTGGGCGCGGCCTCCGCCCGGCAGCGGATGGGCGCGGCCTCCGCCCGGCAGCGGATGGGCGCGACCTCCGCGCGGCCGCGGGTGGTGGACCGGCTCAGGAGCGCGTGGCCGCGGTGGCTCGCGTGCGAGGCGAGCAGGCGAGCGGGGCGACGTCCCCCCACCGACGTCGGCCACCGACCCGTGTCACCGCCACCGGAGCGGTCAGCGACCTCGTGGCCGAGCAGCGTCGGTGATCGCCTCCTTCGACACCTCCGCGGTGATCCCGCTGCTCGTCGAGGAACCCGGGACGGCGCGGGTCGGGCGGATCTGGGACGCAGCAGAGCACGTGACCTCGGTGCGACTCGTCGACGCCGAGGCTCGAGCGGCGCTCGCGCAGGCGGTCCGCCTGGGGCGGCTGGCCTCGGAGGGCCTCGCCGCGGCGATCGACGCGCTCGACGGCCTCTACCGGCAGTTGGGTCTCCTCGAGATCGACGCCACCCTCGTGCGTCGTGCGGGCGACCTCGCGCAGCGCCACGCGCTGCGCGGCGAAGACGCCAACCACCTCGCTGCCGCCGAGCGTGTCCTCTCCGGACGAGCATCCTCGTGGCAGGTGACCGCGAGCTCTGCACCGCAGCCGGGCTCCTCGGCATGGCCGTCACCGACACCACCAGCGGCGAGCGGTAGCCACCACCCGCTGCCGCGCCCACAGCAGCGGCCTCAGCCCCACAGTGCCGCGGCCAGGCCGGAGGGCCGCTGGATGCGCCGAGCCAGCGCCGCGGCGGTGACCTCGGGGCTGGCCAGGAGGCTGACGCGCTGCCGCGCCCGCGTCACCGCGGTGTAGACGAGCTCCCGGGTCGCGATCGGCGAGTCGACGGCCGGCAGGAGCACGATGGCGTGGTCGACCTGCGAGCCCTGGCTCTTGTGGATCGTCGTCGCGTACGTCGTCTCGACGGCCGGCAGCCGGGCGGGCGCGAGCAGGCGCACCGCCGCGCCCGCCGCGGGGAACGCGACCCGGCGGGCGCCGCCGTCGTCGACGACGACCCCGACGTCGCCGTTGGCCAGCCCCGTCGAGGGGTCGTTCTCGGTGACGAGGACGGCCCGCCCGGCGAACCACGGCTGCCCGACGTCGACGCCCCGTGCGGCGAGCGCGGCGAGGATCGTCGAGGTCGCCTCGGCGACGCTGCGCGGCCCCCGGCGGTGCGCGCAGAGCACCCGGCAGCGGTCGAGCCCGGCCAGCGCCTCGGTCGCGCGTCCAGCCGCGGCGTGCGCGGCCACCTCGGCGTAGACCTCGACGGCCTCGGTCAGCGCCGCGCGCACGCCCGCCTCGTCACCCCCCCAGCGCAGCGCCTCGCGCCCGTCCTCCTCGTTTTCCAGGGAGTCAGGTCCCGTGACACGGATAAAATCGGCGTTGGTGCCGTTGGGCGCGAACAGGGCGTGGTTCCGGATCATTCGACCCAGTTCGACCACAGGGCAGTGGACAAGGTCTTCCACGCGCAGGACCACATGGGGTACGCCCGTGCCGATCCGGCCGGGGACTCGGCCAACAAGAACCAGACGCTGTCCTGGCTGAACG
>JAWOAS010000063.1:0-10154 GCA_046498405.1 Egibacteraceae bacterium | reverse complement strand
GATCGACGAGGACTACGTCCAGCGCATCCTCGATGTGTTCGCCTCCATCGAGGGCGACGCGCTGCGGGAGATCGCGGCCTCGGGGATGTACACGCCGGAGGCCGACGACCTCTACGCGTCGATGTACACCGGGCAGGCACTCCAGGAGCAAAGAGATATTTGGTCGTTAGTTCTAGAGTCCGGTGAAGTAGGAGATATTCTTCGTGATCAACCATCACCCCGAATATGGACGCTAGTCAATCTCGACCAGTCATCCAGCGACTGTTTCGTGGGTCGTATCCGTTTGGATTTTGAGCCCTCCAATGTCCTGGGCGAGGCCGATGCGCGATTCGAAGAACTTTTCGTCTGGGTCGTCGCCGAGGGCGGTTCGAAAACGGAGGATGAGCCACCCTTATGGAGAATTCGGGATGAAGGTAACTTGCCGACCGGGCAGTCGGAGGTCCCGAAGCTATGTCAGTGAGTATCGGTCCTGGTCGAGCAGCACGTATGCGCAATCGTACTCTTACGGTTGCGATTGTGGCTGCCATGTTGATATTGCTACTACCACATAGCCAGATACGTGCATCGGACAACCCCTTTGAGAGCTCCGTTGGCAGGCAAGATCGCCGGGACGGATACGGCATCGGGGTTAGGACGGAAGGTCCTGGGAGCGGCGCTCGAGCAGGCGAGAGCGCACGTGCGGTCAGCACGGGAGGGGGTGGCGGCTCGGCGCCGGACTCGTCCGACGTCATCGTCTGGCCCGTCATCTCCAGCGACGAGGACGGCCCGTGCATGAACTATCGCACCGAGGTGGGAGATCCGGGCTCGAACATCGCCAACTCCCGGGAGGCCCAGCGAGCGGAGAGACTGACGCTCGACATGATCACCCAGTGGCGCCGGTGCGCCGGGGCGAGCGCCGTTCCTGGGATGAGCGCGACGCAGATCGTCGCCGCGCGCGTGCTCGAGGCCTACGACGAGACGCGGGTGCCCGAGCTCGACCCGTGGATCGAGCCGGGCATCGCCCTCACCGGGCTGCCAGCCTTCCTCGAGACCGGCCCCGACAGCGCGGTGGCAGCGACCCCGACGCTCGACCTCGGCGTGGCTCAGGTGCGACTCGACATCGCGGGGGACTTCGAGGTCGACTGGGGTGATGGGACCAGCGCGGCCTACAGCGAGCCTGGCACGCCCTGGCCCGACGGCGCGATCACCCACACCTACGGTGAGCGGCCCCCTGGCGACAGCGTCACCGTCGTCGTCTCGCAGACCTGGCGCGGCTCGTGGACGTCCTCGAGCGGCGATCCCGCCTTCAACGGCCTCTCCGGTGACCTTCCCGACCTGCCGGTCACCCGCTCCTTCGACCTGCCCATCGACGAGGTGCAGGCCATCATCCAGTAGACGACCCCACACGGGCGCGTGGCCTCGGCCACCCACCGAGGCCGAGGCGGCGACGGCCGACCGCGCAGTTGCGCTGCGCCGGAGCGCCGCCACCCCGCTGGCGGGACCGCGACGTGGGACACGCTGGTGGGCGGGTGGCCGGCCCGTGCCGTAGGCTCGCGCTACCTGCGCTGACGCCGCGCAGCGAGCCTCGCTGAGGGACCGAAGCTGTATGCGCATCGTCATCATCGGCGGCGGCCCGGGCGGCTACGAGGCCGCCCTTGTCGCGGCCGAGCACGCCTCCGACGTCACCGTCGTCTCCCGCGAGGGCCTCGGCGGCAACTCCGTGCTCTGGGACTGTGTGCCGTCGAAGGCGCTCATCGTCTCCGCTCAGGCGATGGGGTGGATGCAGTCGGCTAACCGCCTCGGCGTGCGCCTCGAGGGCGGAAGCGACATCGGCGACCAGTCCACCGTGGCGATGGGCGCGGTGATGGACCGCGTCAAGGGCCTCGCGTTCAACCAGTCGAACGACATCGGCAAGAAGGTCGCCGCCGCCGGCGTACGCATCATCGAGGGCGAGGGTCGCGTGCTCGGTCCCCAGCGCGTGGAGGTGCGCGAGCCCGGCGGGGCGGTCAGCGAGCTGCCGGCCGACGCGATCCTCGTGGCGACCGGCTCGAATCCGCGGGTGCTGCCCTTCAGCGCGCCCGACGGCGATCGGGTCTTCACCTCGCGGGAGCTCTACGACCTGCGCGAGCTGCCCGAGCGCCTCATCGTCGTGGGGTCGGGCGCCACCGGCGCGGAGTACGCCCAGGCGTTCTCGAAGTTCGGCGCCGACGTCCACCTCATCTCGAGCCGCGACCAGGTGCTGCCCAAGGAGGACCCCGACGCCGCGGCGGTCATCGAGGACGCCTTCGAGCGCTGGGGCATGACGATCCACCGTCACCGCCGTGCCGTCGACATGGAGCGCTCCGCCGACGGGGTGCGCGTGCGCGTCGGCGACGACGAGTGGGTCGAGGGCACCCATGCGCTGTACTGCATCGGGCAGGTGCCCGCCGTCGAGGGCCTCGGCCTCGAGGAAGCCGGCGTCGACGTGAGCGGCGGCACGATCCCCGTCGACGGGGTGAGCCGCACGAGCGTGCCGACGATCTACGCCGCCGGGGACGTCACCGGCGGCACGATGCTCGCCAGCGTCGCGGCGATGCAGGGCCGCAACGCGATGTGGCACACGCTGGGCCAGGCCGTCGAGCCGCTGCGGCGCGACGCGATCGCCGCGTGCATCTTCACCGCCCCCGAGGTCGCCACCGTCGGCTTGACCTCCGAGCAGATCCCCGCCGCGCAGATGCCCGTCGAGACCGTCACCCTCGACCTCGCCGGCAACCCGCGGGCGAAGATGGCCGAGCACACCGAGGGGTTCATCAAGATCCACGCGCTCGCGGGCTCGGGCACCGTGCTCGGCGGCGCGGTCGTCGCCGCCGGCGCCAGCGACCTCATCACCCCGCTCAGCGTCGCGGTCCACAACCGGCTCACCGTCAGCCAGCTCGCGCACGCCCTCACGATCTACCCGTCGATGGGTGGGTCGGTGCAGGAGACCGCCCGGCTGCTCATGGCCCGTCAGCAGCCCTGGTAGCGCTGTCAGCCGGTAGCGCCCTCAGCCCTGGTAGCGCCGTCGGGGGCCCGCCGCCGGGAGGCTCGCCGTCGGGGCCGTCGCCGATGACCGCGAGCAGAGCGCCGCTGGCCACGAGGTCGCCGGCGCCGACCTCGAGGCGCTCGAGGACGCCGTGGCGGTCGGCGCTGACGTAGTTCTCCATCTTCATCGCCTCGAGGACGACGATGACGTCGCCGTGGGCGACGGGCTCGCCGGGCGCGACTGCGGTCTTGACGATCGTGCCCTGCATCGGCGCGACGAGGCGGCCCGGGCCGCCGGCGGCCGGTGCGGCGCGTCCGGCGCGACGGCGCCGTCGCGCCCGGGCGGGCGGTGGCGGCTCGAGGACGCGGACGTCGAGGCGCCGACCGTCGACCTCGACGATGAGTGAGTGGGCGGGCTCGGATGCTGCCTCCTCGGACCCCGGTGGCGCGGCCGCGAGCCCGGCGAGGCTCCACTCGCCCTCCACCGAGGTCGTGGCGACGTCGCCGGCCCGGAAGGCCTCATGGTCGAGGGCCAGGCGATGGAACGGCAGGGTCGTGGCCACCCCCTCGACGACGAACTCACGGCAGGCCCGCGCGAGGCGGCGGCGGGCCTCCTCGCGGTCGGCGCCGTAGGCGATGAGCTTGGCGAGCAGCGAGTCGTAGTCGCGGGTGACCGTGGAGCCCTCTGCGACGCCGGCGTCGACGCGCACCCCGGGGCCGGCGGCTGGCCGCCAGCGCCGGATCGTCCCGGGGCGGGGCGCGAAGCCGGCGCCGGGGTCCTCGGCGTTGATGCGCGCCTCGATGGCGTGCCCGCGCAGGGCGACGTCGTCCTGGGTCAGCCAGAGGTCCTCGCCGGCGGCGAGGCGCAGCTGGGCGGCGACGAGGTCGACGCCGGTGACGAGCTCGGTGACGGGATGCTCGACCTGCAGGCGGGTGTTCATCTCGAGGAAGAAGAAGTCCTCGCCCTCGACGAGGAACTCGCAGGTGCCCGCGCCGACGTAGCCGACCTGCTCGGCGACGCGCACCGCCGCGGCGCCCATCCGCGCGCGCAGCGTCGCGTCGAGTCCGGGCGCGGGCGCCTCCTCGAGGAGCTTCTGGTGACGGCGCTGCGTCGAGCAGTCGCGCTCGCCGAGGTGGATCGCCGCGCCGGAGGCGTCGGCGAGCACCTGGATCTCGATGTGGCGGGGGCGGTCGAGGTAGCGCTCGAGGTAGACCTCGCCGCGGCCGAACGCCGCCTGGGACTCCCGGGTGGCGGCCTCGAGGGCCAACGCGGCCTGCCCGTCGTCGCGCACGACCTTGAGCCCGCGGCCGCCCCCGCCGAAGGCGGCCTTGACCGCGACCGGGTAGCCGTGGGTCGCGGCGAAGGCCGTCACCGCAGCGGGGTCACCGGCAGGGTCGACCCCGCCGGGCACGACCGGGCAGTCGGCGGCCTCGGCCGCGGCGCGGGCCGAGCGCTTGTCGCCCATCGTCGCGATCGCCTCCGGCGGCGGGCCGACCCACGTCAGGCCGGCGTCGAGGACCGCCGAGGCGAACGCCGCATTCTCGGAGAGGAAGCCGTAGCCGGGATGGATCGCCGCGGCGCCGGCACGCTCGGCCACGGCGAGGATCCGGTCGATCGCGAGGTAGCTCTCGGCGGCCGGGGCGGGTCCGAGGAGGTAGGCCTCGTCGGCGGCGGCCACCCATGGGCCGTGCCGGTCGGCCTCGGAGTACACCGCGATCGAGGGCACGCCGAGGTCGGCGCAGGCGCGCACGACACGCCAGGCGATCTCCCCGCGGTTGGCGACGAGCACGGGGCCGAGCATCGACGGTGCCTCCCTCGACGGCGCCGCGTCATGCTAGATCCTCGGCCGCGCCGGCGGTCGGCCCCGCGGCGGGTCAGCGCGCGCTCACCGTCGGCGCAGCCGCCGCCGCGCGGCGTTGAGCTCGGCCTCGTCGGCGGCCGCCCGACCGGCGTGCCAGCCGCCGCCGTTGCTGACCGACGAGCGCTTGGTCTGCAGGCGCGGGAAGGTCTCGCGCACCGCGGCGGCGACGCGCTCCTCGCGGCTGGCCAGCACCGGCAGCGCGTCGCCGCCGGCTTCGGCGACCTGGGCGTCGGTGGCCTCGCGCAGGCGCTCGCCGATGCGCCCGGCGTAGCCGAGCAGGAACGAGCGGCGGAACGAGCGGGTGCGCGAGCGGCCGGCGGCGTCGCGCTTGGGGCCGTGCCGCCGCATCGCCTGGGTGGCCTGGGCGAGCAGCGAGGTGGCGAGCAGGTCGATGGCGTCGAGGTCGGTGTCGTAGCCGAGGAGGCTGACCCAGCGGGCCCACGGCTCGTAGATCGCCTGGCAGCGGTTGGCGCGCGCGACCGCGGCGATGAGGGCGTGCTGGGCGTCGAGGTAGGGCCCCGAAAGCAGGATCCGCCGCAGGCCGGGGGCGCCGACGTCGTCGCTGCCGGCGGCCAGCAGCGCCTCGTCGATGGCGTGCTGGGCGATGAGCGCCTGCGCCTTGGCCGACAGCGCCTCGGCCTCCTCCTCGTAGGCCGTCGACTCGGCCTTGGCCAGCAGGGCCCGCACCCGGGCGAGCACCCGCGCGTCGAGCTGCGAGGGCCGGCGCGCCCCCGCCGCCGCCGTCGTCGCCGGCACCGTCGGCAGCCCTTCGAGGAAGGACGCGCAGGCCAGCAGCGCGTAGAGCCGGTCGCGTCCCGCCACGCGCGCGGCCTCGCGGGCCCGGCCGGCGAGGTCCTCGAGCTCGCCCCGCCACCGCGGCCCCGCGGCCTCGGAGACCGCGGGGGCCTCGTGCACCGCTGCGGCGAGCACGGCGACGGTGGCGGGCTCGAGGTCGACGTCGGCGACGTGGACGAGCTCGGCGGGGTTCCATCCCCGGGCCAGGGCCGCGGCGAGGTCCTCGTCGACGAGGCGCCCGGCGGCGGGCACGGCGGCGTCGAGGTCGGCGGCCAGCGCGGCGAGCTCGGGGGAGTCGGTGCCCAACCGGAGGGCCTGCATCGCCGGGCGCAGCAGCTCGTCGATGGGCGGGCGGCCCGCGTGGGGCCTGCGGCGTCGTCGGTGGACCATGCGCGGAGTCTGCCAGCGCGCGGCGCGACCCCGGTGGTCCGGCGCGATGGGGCTGTGGATACCGGCGCGGTGGCCGCGCCCGGGCCGACGAGACGCCTCAAAGGGTGGTCATCGGCGGCCGACGCGGCACACTGGCTCCGATCACTACCTTTACCTCTGCACCCAACATCCACGCGGATCGTGCGGAGGCGCCTCGCACAAGGAGCCGACATCCCATGGCGCGCACGCTGATGGTCCTGCTCGTCGCCTTCCTCGCCGTCGGGCTCACCGCCTGCTTCGACGGCACCCCCGAGGTCGTCCCGGAGGAACAGGTCGCCGCCGACGACCGTCCCGACGAGACGGCCGAAGGTGACGGGGAGGCCGCGGGCGACGGCGACATCGCCGACACCGCGACGTTCGTCGCGATCGACAACGAGTACACCGAGTTCCCCGAGGAGGTCGCCGCCGGCGCGGTCGAGTTCACCCTCGTCAACGAGGGCGCGGCCGACCACAACGTCGTCATCACCGAGCCGAACGAGATCGAGGTCGTCGGCACGATCGCCGGCGGGGAGACCGAGACCAACGTCGTCGAGCTCGAGCCGGGCACCTACGACTACATCTGCACGATCCCCGGCCATGAGGCGACGATGAACGGCACGCTCGAGGTCACCGGCTAGGTCAGCGGCCGCTGGCCGCGGCCGGGCCCTGCCCAACGCCCGGTCGGTGCGGCCACCGCCGCGCTACCGACCGCCGCGGCCGAGACCCGCCCAAGACCCGCTCGGCGCGGCGGTGGCCGTGCTGCCGACCGCCTCGATGATGCCCGCCCGCCGCCACACCGGCGTCGGCACGCGCCGCTCGAGCGCGGCGGCGACCGCGGTGAGCTCGGCGGCGCCGACCTCGGCGGCGACCTCGACGACGCGCCCGTCGGCGAGCGCCCGCCGGCGGGGCGGGGGTCGGCTGCCAACATCGGCGTCCACCGTCGGTGCCTCCTACAGCGGGATGTTGCCGTGCTTGCGGGGTGGGCGGGGCTCGCGCTTGGAGCGGGTGAAGGCCAGCGCGCGCACGAGCGTCGGGCGCGTGGCCGACGGCTCGATGACGTCGTCGAGGTAGCCGCGCTCGGCGGCGCGCCACGGGTTGGCGAGCTCGCGGTGGTAGGCCTCGGCGAGCTCGGCTCGGCGCGCCTCGACGTCGCCGCCGGCCGCGGCGAGGTCGGCGAGCTCGCGGCGGTGCAGGACCCCGACGGCGCCCTCGGCGCCCATCACGGCGATCTCCGCGGTCGGCCAGGCGAGGTTGACGTCGGCGCCGGCGTGCTTGGAGCCCATGACGTCGTAGGCCCCGCCGTAGGCCTTGCGGGTGATGACGGTGAGCTTGGGCACCGTGGCCTCGCAGTAGGCGTAGAGGAGCTTGGCGCCATGGCGGATGATCCCGCCCCACTCCTGGTCGGTGCCGGGCAGGAACCCGGGGACGTCGACGAAGGTCAGCAGCGGCACGTTGAAGGCGTCGCAGGTGCGCACGAAGCGCGCGCCCTTCTCCGAGGCGTCGACGTCGAGGACGCCGGCGAGGTGGGTCGGCTGGTTGGCGACGACGCCGACGGGGTGGCCGTCGAGGCGGGCGAAGCCGGTGACGAGGTTCGCGGCGTAGGCCAGCGAGAGCTCGAGGAGCTCGCCGTCGTCGACGACGCGGGTGACGACCTCGCGCATGTCGTAGGGGGCGTTCGGGCTGTCGGGCACGAGCGTGTCGAGCGCGGCGTCGGCCCGCTCGGGGTCGTCGACCGGCGGCTCGTGGGGCGGTTCCTCGAGGTTGTTCTGCGGCAGGTAGGACAGGAGCACCTTGAGGTCCTCGAGGCAGGCCTCCTCGTCGTCGGCGGCGAGGTGGGCCACGCCCGAGCGCGTCGCGTGGGCGTGCGCGCCGCCGAGCTCCTCGAAGGTCACGTCCTCGCCGGTGACGGTCCTGATGACCTCCGGGCCGGTGATGAACATGTGGCTCGTGCCCTCGACCATGACGACGAAGTCGGTCATCGCCGGGGAGTACACCGCGCCACCCGCGCAGGGGCCCATGATCGCCGACAGCTGCGGGACGACCCCCGAGGCGGCGACGTTGCGGCGGAAGATCTCGCCGTAGCCGCCGAGGGCGGCCACGCCCTCCTGGATGCGCGCGCCGCCGGAGTCGTTGAGCCCGACCAGCGGCACGCCCATGCGCAGTGCGGCGTCCATGAGCTTGACGATCTTCTCGGCGTGGACCTGCCCGAGGGAGCCGCCGAGGACGGTGAAGTCCTGGCTGAAGACGCAGACGCGCCGCCCGTCGATCGTGCCGTGGCCGGTGACGACGCCGTCGCCGGGCACCGCGGGCCCCCCGGAGCCGTCGTCGCGGCGGGTCGCGAGGCGGCCGATCTCGACGAACGAGCCGGGGTCGAGCAGCAGCTCGA
The DNA here is from genome assembly GCA_046498405.1 of Egibacteraceae bacterium. Lineage (GTDB taxonomy): Bacteria > Actinomycetota > Nitriliruptoria > Euzebyales > Egibacteraceae > T1Sed10-49. The sequence goes on along the minus strand of JAWOAS010000063.1, from coordinate 1,724 downwards.
GGCGCTCGCGGGCGGTGGCCTTGCCCTTGGCGCGCTGGCGCTCGGCCGCCGCGGCGCCGCCCCCGGCGTGGACCTCGGCGACGCGGCGGCGCAGCTCGTCGAGCCGCTCGGCGGTCGTGTCGGCCACGGGCCCTCCCTGTGCGTGCGGTGCTGGGCGGGGAGTCTAGGAGGAGGCGGGGCGGACCTGCGAGGATGCCGGCCATGAGCCAGCCACCACCTGAGGCCCTCGTGCGCTCCCTCGTCGACGGCCCGAGCCGCCTGTCGGGTCTCGAGTTCCACCCGGAGGTGGGCTCGACCAACGCCGTGGCCCTCGAGGCCGCCCGCCGCGGCGTCGCCGAGATCCACGCGGTGGCCGCCGACGTCCAGACCGCCGGGCGCGGACGCCTGGGCCGGGCCTGGCAGGCGCCGGCGGGCACGTCGCTGATGGTCAGCCTCGTGCTGCGCCCGCAGGTCGCCGAGGCGGCGATGGCGACGCTGCCCCTGCTCGTCGGTAGCGTCCTCGCCGAGGTCGTCGCCGCGCACCTGCGTGAGGGCCCCGCCGAGCCCGACGTCGCCCTGAAGTGGCCCAACGACCTCCTCGTCGGAGGTCGCAAGGCCGCGGGGGTCCTCGTCGAGCGCGATCCCGCGGCGGCGATCGCCGGGATCGGCTGCAACGTCGACTGGCGCGGCCTCGAGCGCCCCGCCGACCTCGCCGGCGCGACCTCGCTGGCCGAGGAGGCCGGGCGCGCCATCGACCGCTGGAGGCTGCTCGCCGGCCTCGTTGGGGTGCTCGACCGTCGCTACGGCGAGTGGCAGGACGATCCCGCCGCGACCCTGGCCGGCTACCGGGCGCGGTGCGCGACGATCGGCGAGGACGTCCGCGTCGAGCGCCCCGGCGCGGCGCCGCTGGCCGGTCGGGCCACGGCCATCGCCGACGACGGGCGGCTGCTCGTGGCCACCGACGACGGCGAGGTCGCCGTCGACGCCGGCGACGTCATCCACGTCCGGCCCGCCGACGGCTGAGGCCGCGGCGACCCCGCGGCGGCGCCGGCCGGCCACGGTGGCGGCGGGGCGAGGACCCAGCGGCGGGCCGCGGTGTCGCCCGGCGCAGAGTGGGCACGCTGCCGCCAACAGCCACTGCGCCCCCCAGGAGTTGCCATGCCGCTCAGCCGACGCCGCGCCACGACGATCGCCGGTGGCGCGGCCCTCGCCCTCGTCGCCGCGAGGGTCGCCACGAGCCCGCAGGGGCGCTTCGCCCGCCTCGGCGGGTGGTCGATCGCCGGGCCGACCGCGGCGGGCTGGGCCACCGACTTCCTCAACGCCGCGTACTTCCGCCGCGCACCGGGCCTGCGCGAGGTCGACGACCTGCGGCTGGCCTTCGCGATCCTCACGACGCGCTGGCACCGCCTCGGCGGGCGCCCGCTCAACGCCGTCGACGTCCTGCCCTTCCACCGCGCCTTCGGCGTCGACCGCTTCGTCGACGGCAGCTCCTCGGGGCGGGGCACCCTCGACCGCACCCAACTGCTCGCCGGCGCCGAGCGCCTCCACGGCGAGTGGTTCACCGAGGCCTACCACGACCTCGACCGTCGTGGCTGGGGCATCGTCTTCGAGACCCCCGCGGAGAAGCGCGGCTACCGCCCCGAGCTGCGGCTGGCCTCGGCCAAGGTCGGCACGCTGACCCCGCCGGTGGCCCTGGGCAAGGACCAGCACTGGCACACCTACGCGCCGGTGGAGATCCCCGACGC
>JAWOAS010000185.1:10000-50338 GCA_046498405.1 Egibacteraceae bacterium | reverse complement strand
CTGCTCGCCGAGATCGCCGAGGGCCTCGCCGGCCTGCTCGCCGACGACGCCGAGCTCGTCGCCGGCCTCGAGCTCGGCGGCATCCCGCTGGCGACGATGCTCAGCCAGCGCACCGGGCGCCCCACCCGCTTCGTGCGCAAGGAGGCCAAGGCCTACGGCACCGCCGAGCTCGCCGAGGGCGGTCCCGTGGCAGGGCGGCGCCTCGCCGTCGTCGAGGACGTCGTGACCTCCGGCGGCCAGGTCGTGGCCTCCTGCGAGGACCTGCGCGCCCGCGGCGCCGAGGTCGTGCAGGTGCTCTGCGTCATCGACCGTGAGGCCGGCGGGCCCGAGGCGCTGGCCGCCGCCGGGCTCACGCTCACCCCCCTGTTCCGGGCGAGCGAGCTGCGCGCCGCCGCCTCGGCCTGAGCGCACCCCGCGCCGCCACGTTGACCCCCGCGACGCGGCGTCTAGGATGCGGCCTCGTCCCACCGTCGGTGCCCTGAGGAGTTCCCATGCCGTTGCCCGAGCTCGACGACGCCGCACGCCGCGAGGCGCTCGAGAAGGCCGCGCACGCGCGCAAGGTGCGCGCCGAGCTCAAGGAGGAGCTCAAGACCGGCGCGATCGGCCTCGAGGAGGTGCTCGCGCGCGCCGACAGCGACGAGATCGTCGGCAAGACGAAGGTCTCGGCGGTCCTCGAGGCGATCCCCAAGGTCGGCAAGGTCCGGGCGCGCAAGCTCATGGAGCGCCTCGACATCTCACCCTCCCGGCGCCTGCGCGGGCTCGGCGCCAACCAGCGCGAGCGGCTGCTCGCCGAGTTCGGCGGCGACCACCGCTGAGCGCCACCGCGGGCCGTCTCGTCGTCCTCACCGGACCGGGCGGCGTCGGCAAGGGCACCGTCGTCAAGGCCCTGCGCCGCCAGCGCCCCGACCTCGAGGTCTCGGTCTCGGCGACGACACGCCCCCCGCGTCCCGGTGAGCGCAACGGCGTCGACTACCACTTCGTCGACGACGAGGCCTTCGACGACCTCATCGCCAGCGATGCCCTCCTCGAATGGGCCTCCTTCGGCGGGCACCGCTACGGCACCCCGCGCGCGAGCGTCGAGGCGCGCCTGGCCGAGGGCCGCACGGTCCTGCTCGAGATCGAGGTCCAGGGCGCGCGGCAGGTCCGGGAGCGCTTCGGCGAGGCCGTCCTCGTCTTCCTCGCCCCGCCGAGCGCCGAGGCGCTGCGCGAGCGGCTCGAGGCCCGGGGCAGCGACGACCCCGCGCGGATCGCCGAGCGGCTCGAGCTCGGCCGCGCCGAGCTCGCCCAGGCCGGCGACTTCGACCACGTCGTCGTCAACGACGACGTCGAGGCGGCAGCGGCGGCGATCGCCTCTATACTCGGACCTCCGGTCAGCTGACCGGCACGTCTGCCTGCCGTCACCGCGACGGCCGCCCTCACGCGGGAAGGTGATCGTCATCGCGACCATCGACGAGCTGCTCGACAAGGTCGACAGCAAGTACACCCTCGTCCACCTGGCGGCTCGACGCGCCCGGGAGATCAACTCCTACTACCACTCCCTCGGGGAGGGCCTCGGCGCCTACACGCCGCCGCTCGTCGAGTCGAGTTCGAACAAGCCGCTGTCGATCGCCCTCGAGGAGATCGCCGAGGAGAAGATCGTCGTGCAGCAGGCCGACGAGGCCCGCCGCGTCGCCGAGGAGCTCCTCGGCGGCATCGAGGCCGACGACGGGGCCGAGATCGTCGAGCTCGACCCCGCCGAGGTCGGCGAGGCCGACGCTGCCGAGGTCGGCGAGGCCGACGTCGCCGAGGCCGACGTCGCCGAGCCCGACGACGCCGGCGACACCGAGGCCCCTGAGGCTGCCGACACCGAGGTCCGCGAGGCCGAGGCTGCCGAGCCCGACGACGCGTCCGCCGCCGAGGCCGACGGCGACGAGGCCTAGCACCGTTCGCATGGACGAGGCCGGGGGAGCCCTCGCCGGCCGGCACGTGCTGCTCGGCGTGACCGGCGGCATCGCCGCGTACAAGGCCGCCGCGCTCGCGCGCGCCCTGCGGCGCGGCGGCGCGAGCGTCCAGGCGGTGCTGACCGCCTCGGCCGAGCGCTTCGTCGGCCCCGCCACCTTCGAGGGCCTGACCGGCCGTCCGGTGCCCACCGACGTCTTCGCCGGCGCCCACGAGGTCCCCCACGTCGCGCTCGCGCGCGAGGCCGACGTCGCCGTCATCGCGCCGGCGACCGCCAACGTCCTCGCCAAGCTCGCCACGGGCCTCGCCGACGACCTGCTGTCGTCGGTCGCGGCCTGCCTGACCTGCCCGCTCGTCGTCGCCCCGGCGATGCACACCGAGATGTGGCGCCACCCCGCCACCCAGGCCAACGTCGCCACGCTGGCAGCCCGCGGCGCACGGATCGTCGGCCCCGCCGAGGGCGAGCTCGCCGGCGGCGACGTGGGGGAGGGCCGCCTCGCCGAGGAGGCCGAGATCCTCGCGGCGGTCGCCGCGGCGCTCGCCGGCCCGGTCGGCCCACTGGCCGGCCGCCGCGTCGTCGTCACCGCCGGCGGCACGCGCGAGCCGATCGACGCGGTGCGCTACCTCGCCAACCGCTCCTCGGGCAAGATGGGCTTCGCCCTGGCCGCCGAGCTCTGCGACCGCGGCGCGGAGGTCGACCTCGTCAGCGCGCCCACGGCGCTGTCCCCGCCGCCCGGCGCCCGGCTGCACGCCGTCGAGACCGCCGAGGAGATGCGCGCCGCGGTCCACGCCGCCGCCGAGGGGGCCGACGCCGTCGTCAAGGCCGCGGCGGTGGCCGACTGGCGCCCCGTCGCCCCGCTGGCCGGCAAGCGCAAGAAGGGCGACGACGCGCCGGTGAGCCTCGAGCTCGAGCCCACCGCCGACATCCTCGCCGAGCTCGGCGCCGCCAAGGCCGGCCGCGTGCTCGTCGGCTTCGCCGCCGAGACCGACGACGCCGAGGCCAACGGCCGCGCGAAGCTCGCCGCCAAGGGCCTCGACCTCGTCGTCGTCAACCGCGTCGACGCCCCCGACGCCGGCTTCGGCGCCGACACGAACCGGGCGGTCCTCCTCGACGCCGCCGGCGGCCGCGAGGAGGTCGCCCTCACGAGCAAGGCCCGCCTCGCAGCGATCGTCTGCGACCGCCTCGAGGGCCTGCTGCCCGCCGATCCCCCGACCGCAACCACCACCGTCCCGCTGGAGCCCCGATGAGCGCCACGCTGTTCACCTCGGAGTCGGTCACCGAGGGTCACCCCGACAAGGTCGCCGACCAGATCTCCGACGCCGTGCTCGACGCCGTGCTCGCCGGTGACCCCACCCCAGAGCAGGCGCGGGTGGCGTGCGAGACCCTCGTGACGACCGGGCTCGTCCTCGTCGCCGGGGAGATCTCCACCGAGACCTACGTCGACATCAACAAGATCGTCCGCGAGACCGTCACCGGCATCGGCTACGACAGCGCCGAGGCGGGCTTCGACGGGGCGACCTGCGGGGTGCTCGTCGCCCTCGACGAGCAGTCGCCCGACATCGCCGGTGGGGTCGACAAGTCCCTCGAGCTGCGCAAGGGCGAGGGGGAGGCCGACCTCGACGCGCTCGGCGCCGGCGACCAGGGGATGATGTTCGGCTATGCCACCGACGAGACCGACGCGGCGATGCCGCTGCCGATCCACCTCGCGCACCGCTTCGCCGAGCGCCTCGCCGCGGTGCGCCGGTCCGGGACCATCCCCTACCTGCGCCCCGACGGCAAGACCCAGGTCACCGTGTCCTACGCCGGGGGGCGGCCGGTGGCCATCGAGCGCGTCCTCGTCTCCACCCAGCACCGCGCCGACATCGACATCGACACCCTGCTGCTGCCCGACCTCGTCGAGCACGTCATCGCCCCGCTCGTGCCCGAGGGCATCGCCTTCGACGAGGCCGACGTCCTCGTCAACCCCACCGGGCGCTTCGAACTCGGCGGCCCGCAGGCCGACGCCGGGGTCACCGGGCGCAAGGTCATCGTCGACACCTACGGGGGCATGGCGCGCCACGGTGGCGGCGCCTTCAGCGGCAAGGACGCGACGAAGGTCGACCGCTCGGCGGCCTACGCCGCGCGCTGGGTCGCCAAGCACGTCGTCGCCGCCGGGCTCGCGCGCAAGGCCGAGCTCCAGGTCGCCTACGCCATCGGCGTGGCCCACCCGGTGAGCGTGTCGATCGACACCTTCGGCACCGAGACCGTCGACCCCCAGGCCATCCTCGCCGCGATCCACGAGGTCTTCGACCTGCGCCCCGCGGCGATCATCCGCGAGCTCGGCCTGCTGCGGCCGGTCTTCAGCGAGACCTCGGTCTACGGTCACTTCGGCCGGGAGGGCGAGGCCTTCACCTGGGAGCGCACCGACCACGCCGACGAGCTCGCCCGCCTCGCGGACGGCTGAGCGGCGCGTGGCGCGCTACGCCCGCGTCTGCGTCGACGTCCGGCCCGCCCACCTCGACCGGCCCTTCGACTACGCGCTCGGGCAGGGCCCCGAGCCGGTGACGGGCCAACGCGTCGTCGTGCCCTTCGCCGGGCGCCGGCGCACCGGGTGGGTGCTCGGCGTCGGCGAGGGCACCGACGCCGACCCCGGGCGGGTCAAGCCCCTGCACCGCCTCGCCGGCGACGTCGTCTGGTTCGACGAGGACGACCTCGCGCTGTACCGCTGGGTCGCCCGGCGCTGGGCCGGCACGCTGGCCGACGTCCTGCGCCACGCCGTGCCCCCGCGGGTGGCCGCCGTCGAGGCCGAGGCGGCACGGTGGGACGCGCCGGTGGCGCCCAGCCGCGCCGACCGCCCGCCGTGCCCGGCGCGCACCTGGCGGCCCTACGCCGCCTCGGCGCTGCTGCAGGCCACCGCCGGGCGGGGCGGGGCCGACCCGCCGCCGGCGTTCTGGCTGCGGCCGCTGCCCGGCGACGACCCGGCCCTGCTGGCCGCCGACCTCGTCGCCCGCACCCTGGCCTCGGGTCGCCGGGCGCTCGTCCTCTCGCCCGACCCCGCCTCGCCGGTGGCCGACGCCGCCCTCGCCGTCGGCGGGGCCGACGCCGCGGACCTGCGCGCCGGCCAGCCCGAGCGCCAGCGCTCGCGCGCGGCGCTGCGCTGCCGCCTCGGCCACGCCCACGTCGCCGTCGGCGAGCGCGGCGCGGCCCTGGCCGCCCTGCCCGACCTCGGCCTCGTCCTCGTCGACGACGAGGCCAACCCCGCCTACAAGGAGCGCCGCAGCCCCCACCACCACGCCCGCGACGTCGCCCTGGCCCGCGCGCGCATGGCCGGGGCGACCGCGGTGCTGCTCGGCGAGCTGCCGAGCGCCGCGCTGTGGCGGCTGCTCGAGGCCGGTCACGTCACCCCCGCCCGCGCCCACCGCACCACCGAGCGCGAGCGCGCGCCCCGCGTCGACGTCGCCGACCTCGACGACCCCCGCCCCGGGGCTCGCGCCCGCCTGACCTCGCGGGCCGCCCGGGCGCTGTCGGAGGCCGTCGCCGGGGGGCGCGCCGCGATCGTCCTCGCCGCCCGGGGCGGCCAGGGCGCCGCGCTGGCCTGCACCGGCTGCGGGACCCGCCTGGTCTGCCCCGACTGTGGCGGCTCGCTGCGCCCTGACCGCGAGGACGAGGCGGCCCGGCAGTGCCCGGCCTGCGGCTGGCGCGGCCCGGCGCGGGCGTGCGAGGCCTGCGGGGACACCCGCACCGCGCCGCTGGCCGCCGGGGCGGGACGGCTGGCCACCGAGCTCGCGCGCGCCCACCCCTCCGCCGAGGTCGCCCGCATGGAGGGCTTCGACGCCGACGGGCCGCAGGCACGCCCGGCGATCGGGGTGATGACCCGTGGCAGCGTCGTCAGCCGCCCGCGCTGGCTGGCCGGCGAGCGCGCCGCGGTGCTCGTCGTCCCCGACGCCGACGCGCTGCGCGCCCGCCCGGCGCTCGAGGCCGGCGAGGACGCCCTCCGGCTGTGGATGGACGCCGCGCGCGAGGCCGACCGCGTCGTCGTGCAGACCCGCGAGCCCGGCGACGCCGCGGTGCAGGCGCTCGTGCGCTGGGACCCCGACGGCTTCTGGCGGCGCGAGGCGGCCTGGCGCGCCGAGCTCGGCTTCCCGCCGTCGCGCTGGCTCGTCGCGGTGCGCCCCGCCGCCGAGGCCGCGGAGGTCGCCGCGGCGCTACGGCAGGCGCTGCCCGCCGACGACGAGGTCCTCGGCCCCGACGTCGACGGCGCCTCGCTCGTGAAGTCCGTCGCGCTGCCGGCCACCCTCGAGGCGCTCGTCGCCCTGCGCGAGGCCTGGAGCCGCGAGGGCCGGCGCGTCGTCGTCGACGTCGACCCGACGAGCGCCGGCTGAGCGCGGCGGTGCCTACGAGCAGGCGACGAACGCCACGGCGATGACGAGGACGAGCGCGCCGATCGCGGGCCAGAGCCGCCGTCCGCCGCCGCCGGGCCCGTCAGGGGCGCCGGCGGTCGACTGCGAGGGCGGCGCGAGCGGCTGGGGCCGCTGGTCGGGGGCGGACAGGGCGATCTCGATGCGGTCGCGACCGTCGTCGGTGAGCCACTCCCAGCACACCCACGTCGCGAGGTCGGGCTGGGCGGCAAGCCGTGCGCGCACCGCGTCGGCCTCGCGGTCGCTGACCCGCCCGACGCGGCGGCTGCCGTCGGCGTCGTAGACGGCGAGGGCGCCGTCCTCCTCGACGAGGCGCACCTCCCGGTCGAGGCCGAAGGCCCGCAGCCGCAGGGCCTCGCGCTCGTCGGGCCGCTCGGGGGAGACCCCGATCGTGCGCAGCTCCTCGGTGCCGGCGGCATCGGCGTCGCTGGAGGGGCGCAGCGCGGCGTGGCTGAAGCCGAGGTCGTAGCCGCGCCCGATCGAGGGCTTGCCGTCGGGGCTCATCGCCTCGGTCGTCGTGATCTTGCGCTCTACCATGACCCACCTCCGAGGGGCTGGCCCTCATCATGCGCGAGACCGGCGGTCGGCGCATCCGCGACGTTGCCGTCGGCCGGCCGGCCCCGCAGGATGGGAGCGGTCCGCCTCGAGGGAGAACGGCTCGTATGGCCCTGCTGCCGATCCGCATCTTCGGCGACCCGGTGCTGCGCACCCGCGCGTCCGAGGTCGCGACCTTCGACGAGGCCCTCGCGCGCCTCGCCGACGACATGCTCGAGACGATGCGCTGGGCCGAGGGCGCCGGACTGGCCGCCAACCAGGTCGGGGTCCTCAAGCGGCTGTTCACCTGGGCGCACGACGAGGCGTCGGGGGCGGTCGTCAACCCCGAGGTCGTCGAGACCTCCGAGGAGACCGAGGAGGACGACGAGGGCTGCCTGTCCTTCCCCGGGCTCTTCTACCCGACCGAGCGTCCGCTGCGCGCCCGGGTGCGGGGCTACGACGTCCACGGCGAGGAGCTCGACACCGTCGCCGAGGGCCTGCGGGCGCGGATCTTCCTCCATGAGCTCGATCACCTCAACGGCATCCTCTTCATCGACCACCTCGCGCGGCACGACCGCAAGGCCGCGATGAAGCGCATCCGCGCCGGCGAGCTCGAGGAGGCCGCGCGGCGGCGCGACGCGATGCCACCGCTCGACGAGGCCGCCGGGGCCTGAGCCGCCGGGCGCCGCGCCGGGTCCCGCAGGCGCCGACGGCGCACCGGGGCCGGTGCGGTGGCGACCCGACCACGCGACCCGGCGCCGGGCGCGACGCTCTAGGCTTGCGGCCATGAGGATCTGCTTCTTCGGCACGCCAGCCCCCGCCGTCCCGTCGCTGCGCGCCCTCGCCGACGACGAGCGCATCGACGTCGTGCGCGTCGTCACCAACCCCGACCGACCCGCCGGGCGCGGCTACGGGCTCACCCCGCCGCCGGTCAAGGCCGCCGCGCTCGAGGCCGGACTCGAGGTCTGGCAGCCCGACAAGCCCAAGACCATCGGGCCCGAGCTCGCCGCGCTCGAGGTCGACGCCTGCGCGATCGTGGCCTACGGCGCGCTGCTGCCCGCCGACGTCCTCGCCGCCGGCGGGCGTGGCTTCGTCAACCTCCACTTCAGCCTCCTGCCGGCCTGGCGCGGCGCCGCGCCGGTGCCCCACGCGCTGCGCGCCGGGGACACCGAGGCCGGGGTGACGTGCTTCCTGCTCGACGAGGGCATGGACACCGGCCCGGTGCTCACCGAGCGGCGCACATCGGTCGCGCCGGGTGAGACAGCCGGCGAGCTCACCGCCCGCCTCGCCGACCTCGGCGCCCCCGCCCTCGTCGAGGCGCTCGTCGGGCTCGTCGACGGGACGATCGAGCCGGTGGCCCAGCCCGAGGAGGGCGTGTCCTACGCCCCGAAGCTCTCCGCGGACGACGCCGCGCTCGACTGGTCCGAGCCCGCCGAGGCGCTCGAGCGCGCGGTGCGGGCCTTCAACCCCGTGCCGGGCGCGCACACGACCTTCGAGGGCGAGCGGCTCAAGGTCCACCGCGCCGCGGTCGTCGACGGCAGGGGCGCCCCCGGCGAGGTCGTCCGCGTCGACGTCGACGACGACGGCGCCGGCGGGCCGGTCGTGGCCTGCGGGCGGGGCGCCCTGCGCCTCGACGAGGTCCAGCCCGCCGGCAAGGCCCGCATGGCCGGGGCGGCCTTCGCCAACGGCTACCGCCCGCTCGGGCGCGTCCTCGGCGCCGACGCCTGAGCGTGGGCTCCGAGGGCCTGGCGAGCCGGCGGGCGGCCTACCGGGTCCTGCGTCGGGTCCACGCCGACGGGGCGTGGTCGACCCCCGCCGTCGACGCGGCGATCGGCCGGCTCGGCCCGCGCGACCGCGCCTTCGCCGCCAACCTCGCCTACGAGACGCTGCGCTGGGAGGGCACCCTCGACTGGGCGCTCGGCCACGTCCTGTCACGCCCGAGCATCGACGAGGACGTCCGCGACGTCCTGCGCCTCGGGGCCTGGCAACTGGCCTACGGCGCCACCCCCGCCCACGCCGCGGTGGCGACCTCGGTCGACCTCGCCCGCGCCGAGGTCGGCGCGAAGGTCACCGGCTTCGTCAACGGGGTGCTGCGCGCCCTCGCCCGGCGCTGGGACGGCCTGCCCTGGCCCGACGAGGCCACGAGCGAGGGGCTCGGCCTGGCGACCGGCTACGCGCCGTGGATCGTCGCCGAGGCCCGGGCGCGCTTCGGCGGGCAGGCCCGGGCGGTCCTCGAGGCCGGCAACGCCGCCCCGGGGGTGACGCTGCGCGCCCGCGGCGACGCCGAGGCGCTGGCCGCCGAGCTCGCCGACGCCGGGCTCGACCCGACGCCGGGTGCGCGCTCGCCCTCGGCGCTGCGGGTGCCCGGGGCCGAGCCCGGCGCGCTGCCGGCAGTGGCCGAGGGGCGGGCGACGGTGGCCGACGAGGCCTCGATGGTCGTCGCCGAGGCCGCCGCGGCCGCGGCCGGGCGCGGCGGGCGCCTGCTCGACGCCTGCGCGGGACCGGGCGGCAAGGCCTGCCACGCCGCCGACCTCGGCGCGCGCGTCGTAGCCGCCGACCTCCACGAGCACCGCGCCCGCCGGGTCGCCGCGCTCGCCGTCACGCTCGGGCTCGACGTGCCCGTGGCCGTGGCCGACGGCACCGCCCCGCCGTGGCCTCCCGGCGCCGTCGACGCCGTGCTCCTCGACGTCCCCTGCACCGGCCTCGGGGTCGTGCGCCGCCGCCCCGAGCTGCGGTGGCGTCGCCGCGCCGGCGACCCCGCCGCGCTCGCGACCACCCAGCGGGCCCTCCTCGCCGCCGCCGCGGACCTGCCGCGCCCGGGTGGGGCCCTCGTCTACGCCGCCTGCACCTGGACGGTGGCCGAGACCACCGCCGTCGTCGGCGCCTTCCTCGACCGGCGGCCCGACTACACCGCCGAGGAGGGCGGGCCCACCGCCGGGACGGCGCTGCCCGACGGCCCGGGGCGGCTGCTGCGCCCCGACCTCGACGGCACCGACGGGATGTACCTCGTCGTCCTGCGCCGCCGCTGAGCGGGCCCCGGCCGCTGAGCGGGCCCCGCCACCGCCGGCGGTGGCCGGGCCGCGCAGCGTGACGTCCCCGGGCCCGCGGGCCGGAGGGCCCGGCGCCGTCCCGACGAGGGTCCCGTCCGCCCGTCGGCGGGGCTGGCGGCGCGGTAGCCTTCGGGGCGCACGCGATGCGCGCGCCTTCGGGGCAGGGTGCAAGTCCCGACCGGCGGTGGCCCGCTCCCAGGAGCGGGGAGCCCGCGACCCGTCCTATGACGGTGGATCCGGTGGCGTCCCAACAGGGACCAGGCCGGAGCCGACGGTGAGAGTCCGGAGGAGAGAAGGCGAGGTCGCCAGCGTGGCCGGCACGGCTTGGCCGTGCCCGTCGCCGCTGCGATCGCACCTCCCCCGAGCAGGCCGCGGAGAGGAGGGCAGCGGTGAGCGACGACGAGCGCTGGATGGCCCGCGCGCTCGCGCTCGCCGACGGCGTCGCGACGCGCACCTGGCCCAACCCCGCCGTCGGCTGCGTGCTCGTGCGCGACGGCGCGGTCGTGGGGGAGGGGGCCACCGCCCCGCCGCCCGGGGCCCACGCCGAGGCCGCGGCCCTCGCGGCGGCCGGTGACGCCGCGCGCGGCGCGACCGCCTACGTCACCCTCGAGCCCTGCGCGCACACCGGGCGCACCCCACCGTGCGCCGACGCCCTCGCCGCCGCCGGGGTGGCGCGCGTCGTCGTCGCCGTGGCCGACCCCAACCCCGTGGCCGGCGGTGGGGCCGAGCGCCTGGCCGCCGCCGGCGTCGACGTCGCCGTCGGCGTCGGCGCCGCGGCCGCCCATGAGGGCCTCGCGGGCTTCCTCGAGCGCGTCGCCGCCGGCCGTCCCGCCGTCGTCGTCAAGCTCGCGCTCAGCCTCGACGGCCGCATCGCCGCCGCCGACGGGACCTCGCAGTGGCTGACCGGCCCGGCGACCCGCGCCGCGGCGCACCGGCTGCGGGCCGCGGTCGACGGTGTCGTCGTCGGCTCGTCGACCGTCCTGGCCGACGACCCCGCGCTGACGGTGCGCCTCGGCCCCGACGGCGCGCCGGCCGCCACGCCGGCCGCCGGGGCGCGCCAGCCGCTGCGCGTCGTCCTCGACCGCCGCGCGCGCACCGGTCCCGGGGCCCGGGTCTACGACGCCGCCGCAGCGAGCCTCGTCGTCGTCGACACCGACGCCGAGGCCGGCCATCTCGAGGGGGCCGGCATCGACGTCGTCCGCGTCGACGGTCGCGCCGCCGACGGCGGCCTCGCCGAGGCGCTGGCCGCCGCACGGGCGCGGGGCTGCCAGAGCCTGCTCGTCGAGGGTGGCGCGGCGGTGGCCGGCGCCGTCGTCGCCGCGGGGCTCGCCGACCGGCTCGTCGCGCACGTCGCGCCGGTGCTGCTCGGCGAGGACGCCCGCCCGGCGCTGACCGGCCTCGCGGTGCCGACGCTCGCCGGGGCGCCGCGCTGGGACCTCGTCGACGTCGAGCGCGTCGACGGCGACGCGGTGCTGACCTACGGGCGCCGCGCCGAGCCCGCCGGGGCGGCGGACCGGCCCACCGAGCACGACCACGCCCCCGCGCCGCACGGCGCGGGGCCGACCTAGGAGGACCGCAGTGTTCAGCGGCATCGTCACCGAGCTCGGCCGCGTCGCGGCCGTCGAGATGGGCGAGGGCCACGGCCGGCTCGCCGTCACCTGCCACGACGTCGTCGCCGACGCCGTCGTCGGCGACTCCGTCAGCGTCAACGGCGTGTGCCTGACGATCACCGAGCTGCGCCCCGACGGCGGCTTCGTCGCCGACGTCATGGGCGAGACGCTCTCACGCACCGGGCTCGGCGCGCTCGCGCCCGGCGACCCCGTCGACCTCGAGCCGGCGCTGCCCGCCGACGGCCGTCTCGGCGGGCATCTCGTGCAGGGCCACGTCGACGGCGTCGCCGAGGTCACCGACGTCACCGAGCACGAGGAGTGGACGACGATGACCTTCACGCTGCCCCCCGACCTCGCGCCCTACGTCGTCGAGAAGGGCTCGATCGCCGTCGACGGCGTCTCGCTGACCGTCGCCGGGGTCGGCGAGGGCTCCTTCTCCGTCGGCCTCATCCCCCACACGCTCGAGGTCACCGTGCTCGGCTCGCGCGAGCCCGGCGACCCCGTCAACCTCGAGGTCGACATCATCGCGAAGTACGTCGAGCGCATGTTGCGCGGCGGCGTGCCGACCCCCTACAGCCCCGCGCCCGAGGCGACGGCCGGCACCGAGGGGCGCTAGGGGATGCTCACGCCGATCGCCGACGCCGTCGCCGAGATCGCCCGCGGCGGCATGGCCGTCGTCGTCGACGACGCCGACCGTGAGAACGAGGGCGACCTCGTCATGGCCGCCGATGCGGTGACCCCCGAGGCGATGGCCTTCTACGTGCGCCACACCTCCGGGCTCGTCTGCGCGCCCCTCGAGCCCAGCCGCGCCGACGCCCTCGACCTGCCGCTCATGGTCGACGCGCCCGGCGACCCCCACGCCGCGGCCTTCACCGTCTCCGTCGACGCCCGCAAGGGCGTGTCGACGGGCATCAGCGCCGCCGACCGCGCGGTGACGATCCGCCGCCTCGTCGACCCCGACGCCCGGGCGTCGGACTTCGCCAGGCCCGGGCACATCTTCCCGCTGCGCTACCAGCCCGGCGGGGTCCTCAACCGGGCCGGGCACACCGAGGCCGCCGTCGACCTCGCCCGTCTCGCCGGGCGTGCGCCCGCGGGGGTGGCCTGCGAGCTCGTCAACGACGACGGCTCGGTGCAGCGCCTGCCCCAGCTCGAGGCCTTCGCGGCGCGCCACGGGCTGCCGATCGTCTCGATCGCCGACCTCATCGCCCACCGGCGGCGCCACGAGCGGCTCGTGCGGCGCATCGCCGAGGCCACGATCCCCACGGCGTTCGGCACGTTCACCGCCTACGCCTACGAGTCGGAGTTCGACGACGCTCAGCACCTCGCGCTCGTGCGCGGCAACCCCGAGGGCAAGGAGGACGTCCTCGTGCGGATGCACTCCGAGTGCCTCACCGGCGACGTCTTCGGCTCGCTGCGCTGCGACTGCGGCACCCAGCTCCACGACGCGCTGCGCCAGATCGCCGAGGCCGGGGAGGGCGTCGTCGTCTACGTCCGCGGCCACGAGGGTCGGGGCATCGGCATCGCCCACAAGCTCCAGGCCTACAAGCTCCAGGAGGACGGCCGCGACACCGTCGAGGCGAACATCGAGCTCGGCTTCCCCGCCGACAGCCGCGACTACGGCACCGGCGCGCAGATCCTCGTCGACCTCGGCCTGTCGACGCTGCGGCTGCTGAGCAACAACCCCGACAAGCGCGCCGGTCTCGAGGGCTACGGGTTGCGCATCGTCGAGCGCGTGCCGATCGAGACGACCCCGACGGTGGAGAACCTCCGCTACCTCACGACCAAGCGGGACAAGATGGGCCACGAGCTGCTGCGCCTCGCCGACGTCGTCGCCGAGGTCGCCGAGGACATCGACGAGATCGAGGAGGAGACGACGTGAGGACCTACGAGGCCACGCTCGACGCGACGGGGCTGCGCTTCGGCCTCGTCGCCGCCCGCTTCAACGACACCGTCGTCCGCCGGCTCGTCGACGGCGCCGTCGACTGCATCGTCCGCCACGGCGGCGACGACGACGCCATCGAGCTCGCCTGGGCGCCGGGCTCCTGGGAGCTGCCCGTCGTCGCCCAGGCGATGGCGCGCAGCGGGCGCTTCGACGCCCTCATCGCGCTCGGCACGGTCGTGCGGGGCGAGACCGCCCACTTCGACTACGTCGCCGGCCAGGCCGCGCAGGTCGGCCGCGTCGCCCTCGAGGCCGGCGTGCCGGTCGCCAACGCCGTGCTCACCACCGAGACCTACGATCAGGCGGTCGCCCGTGCCGGGGGGATGGCCGGCAACAAGGGCTGGGAGGCCGCGCAGTCGGCGATCGAGACCGCGCGGCTGCTCACCCTCGTCGACGGGCGCTGAGCCCGGCGGGCGCCGGGGCGCTCATGCGGGCAGCCGCGCCTCGATGATCGTGCTCGCGAGGCCGTCGGCGACGGCGTGGGTGGCGGTGAGGCGCACGTCGACGAAGCCCTCGGCGGCCAGGCCCGCGCGCAGCTCGCGTTGCGACAGCGCGCCAGCGAGGCAGCCGGCGTGGCTGCCGCGCTCGGCGCGGTCGTCGGCGCTGAGCCGGTCCTCGGCGACGACGTCGGTGAGGCCGAGCCGTCCACCGGGGCGCAGGACGCGGCGCATCTCGGCGAGCACCGCCGCCTTGTCGACCGAGAGGTTGACGACGCAGTTGGAGATGACGACGTCGACGCTGTCGTCGGGCAGGGGCACGGCCTCGATGCGCCCGGCGAGGAAGGAGACGTTCGACACGTCGGCGTCGGCGGCGTTGCGCCGCGCGAGGTCGAGCATCTCCTCGGTCATGTCCACGCCGTAGGCCCAACCGCTCGGGCCCACCCGCCGCGCGGAGAGCAGGACGTCGATCCCGCCGCCGGAGCCGAGGTCGAGCACGACCTCGCCGGGGCGCAGCTCGGCCACCGCGGTGGGCGTGCCACAGCCAAGGCTGGCGCCCGCCGCCGCCTGGGGCAGTGCCGCGAGCTCGTCGGGGTCATAGAGCCCCGGACCGAAGCCCCCGGCCCCCAGGTCGTCGCAGGCGCTCGGCCCGCAGCACGAGGCCGCGCCCTGCGCGGCGTCGCGGGCCGCGCTGGCGTAGCGCGCGCGGACCTCCTCGACGAGCGCCTCCGGTGCGGTCGGCTCGGGCATGCGGCATCCCTCCGGCACCGGCGGCGCGGACGCGGGGCCCGGTGCGCCGCCGTGGTGTGCGGACCCGCACGCTAGGCCCCCGGGTCGAAGCCGGCAACGGGCCGGTGGCCGCGCGGAGCGCGCGTGGCCTGGGGAGCGGCGCGCGCGCGGCGGGCCGGCTGGGGCACACTGCCGGTCGTGGAGGTCGCCCTGCCCGTGCTCGCTGGCGTCCTCGGACTGCTCGTCGGGTCGTTCGGCAACGTCGTCGTCCACCGGGTGCCCGAGGGCGCCTCGGTCGTGCGCCCGGGCAGCGCCTGCCCGGGCTGCGGCGCGGAGATCGCCGCCCGCGACAACGTGCCCGTCGTCTCCTGGGTCCTGCTGCGCGGGCGCTGCCGGGCCTGCGGCGAGCCGATCAGCGCCCGCTACCCGCTGCTCGAGCTGGCCTCCGGCCTGCTCTTCGCCGCGGTCGCCTGGAGGATCGGAGCGAGCTGGCTGCTGCCGGGCCTGCTCCTGCTCGCCTGGACGCTCCTCGTCCTCGCGGTCATCGACGCGCGCACCCGACGCATCCCCAACGCCCTGACCTACCCCCTGGCACCGGTGCTCGCCGCGCTGCTCGTCGCCGGCGCGCTGCTCGACGGCGACCCGGCCGCGGCGCTGCGCGTCCCGCTGGCCGGTCTCGTCGGCTTCGCGCTGCTGCTCGCGATCGCGCTGGCCAGCCCCCGGGGCATGGGCATGGGCGACGTCAAGCTCGCCGGGGTCATCGGGCTCGGTCTCGGGGCCCTCGGCTGGGGCGAGCTCGTCGTCGGGCTCTTCGCGGGCTTCCTCCTCGGGGGCCTGGCGGCGGTCGCCCTGCTCGTCACGGGGGCGCGCTCGCGCCGCGACGCCATCCCCTTCGGCCCCTACCTCGCCCTCGGCGCGATCGCGGCGCTGCTCGCCGGCGAGCCGATCGTCGAGGCCTACCTCGCCACGAGCGGCCTCGGGTGAGCGGCCGCGCCCGGTCGCCGCAGCCCGCGGCGGTCACGGGCGGTCACGGCAGCGTCGGCACGAGCCCACCGTCGACGAGCAGGCTCTGGCCGGTGAGGTAGCCGGCGGCCTCCGAGGCGAGGAAGGCCACCGCCGCGCCGAGCTCGGCGGGCTGGCCGTAGCGTCCCATCGGGATCGACGCCTCGGCCTCGGCGCGGACCTCCTCGACGGCGTGGCCGGTGCGCTCGGCGCGGCCGGCGTCGAGGCTGCGCACCCGGTCGGTGTCGATGCGCCCCGGCGAGACGAGATTCGCCGTGATGCCGTCGGGACCGAGCTCGACGGCGAGGGACTTCACGACCCCCGCGAGGGCGGGGCGGTAGGCGTTGGAGAGCACGAGGCCCGGCAGCGGCTGGCGCACGCTCGAGGAGCCGATCACGACGAGACGGCCAAAGCCGCCGGCGCGCATCCGCGGGATCGCGAGGCGCAGGGACCGCACCGCGCTCATGAGCGTGAGCTCGAAGCCGCGCTGCCAGGCGGCGTCGTCGAGGTCGGCGAAGGTCCCCGGTGGCGGACCCCCGGCGTTGGCCACGAGGACGTCGAGGCGACCGAAGCGCTCGTCGACGAGGCCGAAGAGGCCCTCGAGGGCGCCGGCGTCGGCGACGTCGGCGGGGGTCGCGGCGACCTCGACGCCGGGGGCGCGCAGGCGGCCCGGGGCGGGCTCGTGGCGCTCGCGATCCCGCGCGCAGACGACGAGGTCGTGGCCCGCGGCGGCGAGCGCCTCGGCGCTGGCGAAGCCAAGGCCCTGGCTCGCGGCGGTGACGAGCGCGACGCGTCGGGGCGGGGGCTCGGTGGCGGTCATCGGGGGTCTCCTCGTCGCGGACGGGCCTGGTGCGGGGCCGGGGTGGCGGGTGTCGACGGTCACCCGCAGAAACAACGTTTCTCTTGACGGCACGATAGCGCGGTTCCTACGCTCCCGGCCTCAAGCCCCGTCGAGGTGGCCACGGCCCGCGACCGCCGGCCGGTTCCGTCGCCACCCGCGAGCCAAAGGTGGTCGTCGATGCGCCAACGTCTCCTCATCCTGCTATCCCTGCTGAGCGCCCTCGCGCTCCTCCTCGCCGCGTGCGACGCCGACATCGCCGACGAGGAGGTCGACGTCGGCGATGCCGAGGACGAGACCGACGAGGCCGACGAGACCGACGAGACCGACGACGGCGGTGACGACGAGGCCGAGCCCGACATCGACGAGGGCGACGCCGAGGCCGACCCCGACGCCGAGTCGATCGCCTGGGCGACCTCCGACGTCGGCTCGGCGGGGCACGCCGCGCTCGTGAACCTCTCGGCGCTGCTCAACCGCGAGTGGGAGGGCTTCCAGACCGACGTCCTGCCCACCGGCGGGGCGGTGCAGAGCGTCGTCGGCTACGCCGAGGGCGACTTCGACGCCTACTACGGCGCGAACGTCGCGTTCGCCGAGATCGCCGAGGACCGCGACCGCTACGAGGGCTTCGCCGACGACGCCGATCGCATGCCGGTGCAGTCGTTCTGGGCCTACCCGATGGAGACCGGCCTGGCGATCCACGCCGACAACGCCGACGAGTTCACGAGCTGGGGCGACCTCGAGGGCGAGCCGGTCTTCACCGCGCCGGCGCCGTGGGACGTCCGGGCCAACCTCGAGGCGGCGATGGACGCCATCGACGTCGGTCACGAGTACGTCGAGGTCGACACCGGCGTGGCCGGCAGCGCCCTCGACACCGGGGACATCTCGGCGATGGTCGCCTACACCTCCTCGGAGATCGCCCCCGCGCCCTGGGTCGTCGAGGCCGAGCTGCAGACCGACATGCGCATCCTCAACCCCACCGACGAGGAGGTCGCCGAGATGGAGGACGCCGGCTTCGAGGTCGTGCCGGTCTCCACCGAGGGCTTCGAGGGCGACGTCGGCACCGACGAGATGCTCCTCGTGCCGTTCTTCTACGGCTTCCACGTCGGCAGCGAGGTCAGCGAGGAGGACGTCTACGAGATGCTCGAGGTCATCGACGAGAACGCCGAGGAGCTCGCGGCCGCCGACGACGCCTTCAGCGTCCTCGCCGAGGGCCCCGCCGAGCTCCAGCGTCGCGGCGTGGCCTCCTCGGTCGACTACGTCGAGGTGCACCCGGGCCTCGCGAGCTGGATGGAGGACCAGGGGGTCTGGGACGACGCCTGGGACGACCGCATCGCCGAGTGAGCCGCTGACCGGGAGGGGGCCGGCGATCCCGCCGCCCCCTCCCTCGCCCCCCACGGCGCGAGGTGATCCATGGCCACGCAGAGCCCCGAGGCGCCGACCGTCGGCGGTGACGGCGGGGACGCGCCGCGACCGACGCCGGCGTGGCTCGAGCGCGCCGCGACCGTCGGCTTCTTCGCCGTCGGGGCCTTCTTCACCGTCGTGCTCCTGCGCTACTACGCCACCGGCGCCGGCGGCCCGACGATGCTCGCGGTGGGGATGGTGCCGGTGGCCTACGTCGTGGCCACCCTCGACGACATCCGGCAGGGCAAGCTCTATCCGCGGCTGCCCCCCGTGCTGTCGGCCGGTCTCGGCATGGCGCTCATCGCCGTGGCCGCCGTGGCCGGGGCCTACCTCTTCACGAACTTCGAGGCCATCCGCATGCTGCGGATGGGACGGTGGACGAGCGCCGACCTCGCCGCGGGCGCGGCGCTGACGCTCCTGCTCCTCGAGTACGCCCGGCGCAAGTACCTGCCCCTGTTCATCCTCAACGTCCTCCTCGCCGTCTACGTCGTCTACGGCTACGCCGTGCCCGGCATGTTCGGCCACTCGGGGATGTCGTGGGGGCGGGTCGTGACGTCGATGAGCCTCGAGACGAGCACGGGGATCTTCGAGCAGCTGCCCCAGCTCGCGCTCACGCTCATCGGCTCGTTCATCCTCGTGCTCGCGACGCTGCGCGGCTTTGGCGCGATCGACTCGATCATCCGCGCCGCGCAGCGCCTCGCGGTGCGCTCACCCCACCTGCTGCCGCAGGCCGCGGTCATCGGGTCCTTCGGCGTGGCCGCGGTCAGCGGCAGTGGCGCGGCCAACGCCGCGACGACCGGCTCGGTGACGATCCCCGCGCTCATCAAGTCCGGCATCCCGAAGGTCCGCGCCGCGGCGATCGAGACCGCGACCTCGCTCGGCGGGCAGCTCATGCCGCCGCTCATGGGGATCGCGGCGTTCCTCATGGCCGACTACATGGGGGTGAGCTACTTCGACGTCGTCGCGCGCGGCTTCGCCCCGGCGATCATCTACTTCCTCGGCGTGAGCTTCGCGGTCTACCTCCTCGCCGCGCGTTTCAACGCCAAGGGCCTCGCGCCCGACGTCTCCCCGCTGAACTTCTTCGACAAGGCCAACCTGCTGGCCTACGGCCTGGCGATCCTCGGGCTCATCTACCTCATGGGCTGGGTGCGCGCCCCGGCGATGCAGGCCGCCCAGCAGGTCTTCTTCGTGCTCATGGTCTCGCTGACCGCGCTCTTCCTCGTCCGCTCGCTGCGCAGCGCGCAGTTCCGCAGGCCGCGCTACCTCATCGAGCCCTACGAGGGGTTCGTCGAGACCTTCTCGCGCATGACCTCCGAGCTCACGCTCCTGCTGTCGATCCTCGGCCTCGTCACCGCGTCGTTCACGATCACCGGAGTGCCCACCGCCGTCGGCCAGCTCATGGTCCAGGTCGCGAGCATCAACATCGTGCTCGTCATCCTCGTGGCGTTCCTCTTCGGCTACGTCGTCGGCATGGGGCTGCCGCCCGCGCCCACGTACATCATCGTCGCCGTCGTCATCGCCCCGTTCATGATCCAGATGGGCCTCGACCCCTGGCAGGTCCACTTCTACGCCTTCCTCATCGCCGCTTTCGGCGAGCTCTCGCCGCCGACCTCGCTCACCGCGGCGGTGACCTCCCGCATCGCCGACGCCTCGTTCATGCGCACGATGCTCCGCGCGCTCGAGATGGCGCTGCCGCTCCTGCTGCTCATGGTCGCCCTGTTCACCTGGCCGGGGATCGTCGTCGAGCCGGGGCTGCCCCAGCTCGTGCCCTTCGCCTTCGTCCTCGTCGCGATCATCGGGATCATCGCGAGCCTGCAGTCGGTCTTCTCCGACCGCCCGCTGGCGCGGCGGGCGATCAAGGCCGTCCTCGCGGTCAGTGCCGTGGGCCTGCTGCTACGGCCGATCCCGCCGGTCGCGCTCGCCCTCGCCGCGGTCGTCATCGCCCTCGTCGTCCTGGGGTTCCTGCGCACCCGGGCCCAGGCCGCGGGCGAGCTCGCCGCCCACCTCGCCGCCGAGGAGCGTGGCGAGGGCACCGCGGAGGAGACCGGGGAGGCGACCGATGAGGGGACCGGGCAGGAGGCCGGCCAGGAGGCCCACGAGGGGGCCGACGAGGAGGCCGACGGCCGAGCGGGCTGACCCGGCGGTGACGTGGCGCGCGGCCTGGCTACGATGGTCGCCGACCCCGAGCGAAGCGAGCGCACCCATGAGTGATCCGAGCCAGCAGGGCCAGCCGAGCCAGGAGGAGATGCAGGCCTACATCGAGCAGCTGCGGGCCGCCGACCCCAGCGAGATCGTCGCCCAGGCCTTCACGATGCTCGGCACCGGCGCGGAGCTCAAGCTCGGCCGGCCCGACGCGCGCGTGCTCATCGACGCCGTCGCCGCGCTCGTCGGCGCGGTCGGCGACCGGGTCAGCGACGAGCTGCGCAGCGGCATGGAGAGCGGCCTGGCCCAGCTGCAGCAGGCCCAGGTCGAGGCCGAGCAGCAGGCCGGCGGGGCCGCCGGCGAGCCCGAGGGCTCGGAGCCGACCGCCCAGGCGCCCCCATCCTCGCCGCCGCCCTCGCAGAGCCCCGGTCAGGGCAGCCAGGGCAGCGACCGCCTCTGGGTGCCCGGCCGCGACTGAGCGTCAGCGACGCCGGGGCCGTCGACGTCCGCGGCGCGGGCGTGCCGCCCACGACCTGGCGCACGGGCCCGGCGCCGAGGCGCTACACTGCCGCGCGACGGGCCCGCGGCCCGTCGACAACCGCATGAGCAAGCGAGGGGCCTGCCCTCCACCCTGCGGGGTCGGTGACGACACCCAGCACGGGTCGCGACACGCCGCGCGTCGAGCGCGCCGGCGTGACGTGACCCGGCCGCTGCCGCGCGCAGCGGCCGTCGTCGTTGCGCCCGCGACGAGCGAAGGACCAGCGACATGCCGAAGCAGAAGACCCACGCGGGCGCGAAGAAGCGCTTCAAGGTCACGAGGAACGGCAAGGTCGTCCACCGCCGCCAGAACAAGAAGCACCTCCTCGAGCACAAGCCGTCGAAGCGCAAGCGCCGGCTGTCCAAGCCCGGCGTGCTCGAGGGCGGCGACCGCCGCCAGGTCAACGACCTCCTCGGCCGCCGCTAGCGGCGCCGCTGGCGACGAGCGAAAGGACCTCCCATGGCACGCGTCAAGCGCGGCGTCCACGCGCGCAAGCAACGACGGGCGATCCTCGCCCGCGCGAAGGGCTTCCGCGGCGCGCGCAGCCGCCGCTACCGCATCGCCAACGAGGCGGTGCTCCACGCCGAGCGCTACGCCTACCGCGACCGGCGCGCCCGCAAGCGCGACTTCCGGCGCCTGTGGATCACCCGGATCAACGCCGCGGCCCGCCAGGACGGCCTGTCCTACAGCCGCTTCATCCACGGGCTCAAGCGCGCCGAGATCGACGTCGACCGCAAGATCCTCGCCGACCTCGCCGTGCGCGACCCCGAGGCGTTCCGCGAGCTCGTGGGCGCGGCCAAGCGCGCCCTCGACGCCTAGGCGCGCTCTGCGCGCGTGGGGGGGCCGTGAGGCGATGCCCGCCAGCACCACCACCGCCACCACCACCGCGCCGCGCCACGTCCCGACGCCGGCGCAACGGCCCGCGATGATCATCGAGAGCCCCGCCAACGACCGGGTGCGCGCGGCGCGCAAGCTCGCGCGCCGACGGGAGCGCGCCCGCCGCGGGGTCTTCCTCGTCGAGGGCCCCGAGGTCCTCGCCGAGGCCCTCGCCCACCTCGTCGAGGTCTTCGTCGCCGTCGACGCCCCGGTCGCGGCGCACGACCTCGCCCGGGCCGCCGAGGCCCGCGGAGCGCGGCGCAGCGAGGTGACCGCGGCCGTGCTCGACTCCCTCGCGGCCACGATGGCCCCTCAGGGCGTCGTCGGCGTCGCCGCGCTCGACGAGCCCGCGCTCGACGAGGCCCTCGACGCGGCCTCGCTGGCCGTGCTCTGCTGCGGGGTCGCCGACCCCGGCAACGCCGGGGCGATCGTCCGCAGCGCCGACGCCGCCGGGGCCGACGCGGTGCTGCTGTCGGCCGGCAGCGTCGACGCGCGCAACCCCAAGGCGGTGCGCGCCTCGGCCGGCTCGCTCTTCCACCTCCCCGTCGTCGAGGGCGTCGACCCGCTGGTGGCCCTGGCCGCCGCGCGCGAGCGCGGCCTGGCGACCCTGGGCCTCGACGCCGGCGGCGCCCTGGCCCACACCGAGGCCGACCTCGCCGCGCCGACCCTGCTCGTCCTCGGCGCGGAGGCCGACGGCCTGCCGGCCGAGGTCGCCGCCGGCTGCGACGCGGTCGTCGGCGTGCCGATGCCCGGCGCGCTGCGGCCGGGATGGCAGGGCCGCGCGGAGTCGCTCAACCTCGCCGCGACCGCGGCGGTGGCCCTGCTCGAGGCCGCGCGCCAGCGGGGGGCGCGATGAGCCGCGCCACGCCGGGCGACGCCGCCGCGGCCGGGCCCGGCTCACTCGCGGAGGCGGCCGCCGCCTTCGAGTTGCTGCCCGACCCCGTCGTCGTCGTCGACGGCGACGGTCGGGTCGCCCACGCCACGGACCTGGCCCGCCGCCTGCTCGGCGCCGACCCCACCGGTCGCGCGGCCCGCGAGGCCGTGGCGCTGACGACCGAGACCGGCACGGACTGGTGGGCGGCGCTGCCGCCGGCCACCGTCTCGCCCGCGGTGGCCGCGCGCGTGCCCGAGGCGGCCCTCACCGTGGCGACCGCCAGCGGCCCGCGCCCGGTCATGGTCACCGCGGCGCGCCACGCGCTGGCCGGGCAGGCCTGGCTCGTCGTCGTCCTGCGCCGCGCCGAGCGCCGCCGGCGCCTCGACGCCGCCCGCTCCGAGCTCGTTGCGACGGTGAGCCATGAGCTGCGCAGCCCCCTGACCTCGGTGAAGGGCTTCAGCAAGACCCTGCTCGCGAAGTGGGAGCGCTTCAGCGACGAGCAGAAGCGCCACATGATCACCGTCATCAACGCCGACGCCGACCGGGTCACGCGGCTGCTCGGCGAACTCCTCGACGTCAGCCGGATCGACGCTGGGCGTCTGGAGCTGCGACGCGCGCCGATCGACCTCGAGCCGGTCGTCGAGCGCGTCGCGAGTCGGGCCGCGCCCGAGCTCGAGGACCGCGGGCTCGTCGTCGACCTCGAGGGCGACCTGCCGCGGATCGACGCCGACGAGGACAAGCTCGAGCAGGTCCTCACCAACCTCGTCGACAACGCCGTGCGCTACGGCGAGGGACAGGTCACCGTGCGCGGGCGGGGTCAGGGCGGGCTCGTGCGGCTCACGGTCGTCGACGAGGGCGGGCGGCTCAGTCCCGCCTCGTTGGGCCAGCTCTTCGAGAAGTTCTATCGTCGGGCGGGCGAGCGACGGGCCGGCACCGGCCTCGGCCTCTACATCTCCCGCGGGATCGTCGAGGCCCACGGCGGCCGCATCTGGGCCGAGAGCGACCCGGGCCGGCGCACCCGCCTCCACGTGGAGCTGCCGGTGCGCGCCCCCGACGGCGAGCCGACGACCCCCGGTGGCCGACCCCACGCAGCGACGAGCGAGAGGCGAGACGGACCACGATGAGCGCAGAGGAGATCGACCGCATCCGCGACGAGGCGCTCACGGCGCTGCGCGCCGCGGCCACGCTCGAGGAGCTCGACGAGGCACGCACCCGACGGCTCGGCAAGCGCTCGGCGCTCGCCGAGCTCCAGCGCACCCTCGGCGGCCTCGAGCCCGAGGCGCGACGGGAGCTCGGCGCGGCGATCAACGCCGTGCGCGGTGAGCTCGCCGAGGCCGAGGCCGCCCGCCGCCGCGAGCTCGAGGAGGAGCGCGACCGCGTCGTCCTCGCCGCCGAGGCCGTCGACGTCACCCTGCCGCCGCGCCGGCCGGCCACCGGCCATCTCCACCCGGTCGCCGAGACGATGGAGGCGATGCTCGACGTCCTCACCGGCCTCGGCTACGCCGTGGCCGAGGGGCCCGAGGTCGAGACCGACTGGCACAACTTCGACGCGCTCAACACCCCGCCGGACCACCCGGCGCGCAGCCTCAACGACACGATCTACGTCCAGCGCCTCGACGGCGTCGAGGAGGTCGCCGACGACGGCTCGACCGGGGTGCTCCTGCGCACCCAGACCTCGCCGATGCAGATCCGCGCGATGCTGGCCACCGACCCGCCGCTCTACGTCGCGGTGCCCGGACGGGTCTACCGCAGCGACACCCCCGACGCGACCCACCTGCCGATGTTCCACCAGATCGAGGGGCTCGCCGTCGACCGCGACCTCTCCTTCGCCGACCTCAAGGGCTCCCTCGAGGTCGCCGCGCGGGCGCTGCTCGGCGAGGACGTCGCGCTGCGCTTCCGCCCGCACTTCTTCCCCTTCACCGAGCCCTCCTGCGAGCTCGACGCATGGTACGGGGGGCGGTGGATCGAGCTGCTCGGCGCGGGCATGGTCCACCCCAACGTCCTCGTCGCCGGCGGCTACGACCCCGACGCCGTCCAGGGCTTCGCCTGGGGGATGGGCGTGGACCGCATGGCGATGCTGCGCCACGACATCGCCGACCTGCGCCTCTTCGTCGAGAACGACCTCCGCTTCCTCTCGAGCCTCTAGGAGTCCCGCCGTGCGCGTCCCGCTGTCCTGGCTTCGCGACTTCGTCGACGTCGACCTGCCCGCCGAGGAGCTCGCCGAGGTCCTCACGATGGCCGGCATCGAGGTCGAGGCCATCGAGCGCCCCACCGCCGGGGTGCGCGGCGTGCGGGTGGCCGAGGTCCTGTCGATGGCTCCCGTCGAGGGCAGCCGCAAGCTCCACCGCGCCGAGGTCAGCGACGGCGAGGAGACCCTCGAGGTCGTCGCCGGCGCGGCGAACTTCCGCGCCGGCGACCGTGTGGCCTGGGCCAAGCCGGGCAGCGTCCTGCCCGGCGGCTTCGAGATCGGCCGGCGCACGATGATGGGCGTGACCTCCAACGGCATGCTCGCCAGCGCCCGCGAGCTCGGCGTCGGGGAGGACCACACCGGCATCTGGCGCCTCGAGGCCGACGCCCCGCTCGGCGCCGACGTCGCCGACTGGCTCGACCTCGACGACGCCGTGCTCGTCCTCGAGGTCACCCCCGATCGCGGCTACGCCCTCAGCCTCCACGGCCTGGCCCGCGACCTCGCCGCCCTGATCGGGGCGACGCTGCGCCTGCCCGAGCCGGTCGCCCCGACCGGTGACCCGGGCGTGCCGGTGACGATCGCCGACCCCGAGCGCTGCCCGCGCTTCGACGCCCGGCGCATCGAGGGCGTGACCGTCGGGCCCTCCCCGGCGTGGCTGCAGCGCCGCCTCGCCGCAGCGGGGATGCGCCCCGTCTCCAACGTCGTCGACGCGACGAACGCCGCGCTGCTCGAGACCGGCAACCCCATCCACGCCTACGACCTCGCCCTGCTCTCAGGCCCCGAGATCGTCGTGCGCGTCGCCGAGGACGGCGAGACCCTCACGACCCTCGACGGCGTCGAGCGCCGTCTCGACGTCGACGACCTCCTCATCTGCGACGCCGACGGCCCCGTGGCCCTCGCCGGGGTCATGGGCGGGGAGGCCACCGAGATCAACGACGCGACGACCGAGGTGCTCCTCGAGGTCGCGAACTTCTCGGCGCGCACCGTCCTGCGCACCGCCCGGCGCCACGGCCTGCACACCGAGGGCTCGAAGCGCTGGGAGCGCGCGGTGCCACCCGAGACCGCCCGGCTCGCGGCCACGCGCTGCGCCGAGCTCATCACCGCCACCGCTGGCGGGCAGGTCACCGGTGGGGCCGACCACTACCCCCGCCCACCCGAGCGTGCCCGCATCCACCTGCGCACCGCGCGGGCCCGCAGCCGGCTCGGCCTCGACCTCGACGCCGCCGCGCAGCAGCGCCTGCTCGAGCGGCTCGGCTGCGAGGTGCGCCCCGCCGGCGCCGATCTCGAGGTGACGCCGCCGCACCACCGCCCCGACCTCGCAGGCGAGGTCGACCTCCAGGAGGAGCTCGTGCGGCTGCACGGCTACGAGCGCGTGCCGAGCCGCGTGCCCTCGACCGGGCAGGTCGGCGCGCGCACGCCCGAGCACGAGGCGCGCCGCGCGGTGCGCCGGGCGCTGGCCGGCGGCGGCTGGACGGAGATCATGCCGTTCCCCTTCACCGCGCTCGAGGACCTCGACGCGCTCGGGCTGGCCGCCGACGACCGGCGCCGCGAGGCCGTCGCGCTCGTCAACCCGCTGTCGAAGGAGGAGACGGTCCTGCGCACGAGCATGGTGCCGAGCCTGCTGCGCGTGCTGCGCCACAACGTCAACCGCCAGCACCACGACCTCGCGCTCTTCGAGGTCGGGCGGGTCTACCTGCCGCCGACCGACGACGAGCCCGCCGCCGACGGGGGCCCCGACGGCGTGGCGCTGCCCGCCGAGCCCCCGGTGCTCGGCCTCGCGGCCTGCGGGGCCTTCGTGCCCGCCCGCCATGACCGCTCGGCCCGGCCCGCCGACCTCTACGACCTCCTCGGCGCCGTCGACCTCGTGCGCGACGCCGTGGGACGCCCCCCGCTCGAGGCCACGCCGACGAGCGAGGCGCCGTTCCACCCGGGGCGGGCCGCGCGGCTCGCTCTGGACGGCGTCGACCTCGGCGCGGTCGGCGAGCTCCACCCGCGCGTGGCCGAGGCCTTCGAGGTGCCGGCGCGCACCCTCGTCGGCGAGCTGCGCCTGGCCGACCTGCTCGCCGGCGGGGTCAGGCCGCGACGCGCGGTCGTGCCCTCACCACGCCCGCCGATCCGCTTCGACGTCGCCGTCGTCGTCGACGAGGCCACCCCCGCCGGGGCGGTCGCCGAGGCCGTGCTCGCCGGCGCGGGCCCCACCGCGGTGGCCTGCGACCTCTTCGACGTCTACCGCGGCGCCTCGGTGGGGGAGGGGCGCAAGAGCCTGGCCTACCGCGTGCGGCTCGAGGACGCCGAGACGGTGCTCGGCGAGGACGACGAGGCCGCGGCGATCGAGCGCGTCGCCGAGGCCGTCGCCGCGCGCGTCGGGGGGGTGCTGCGCCGTTAGCGGTGACCGCGCCCTCGCCACCGGCCTCGTCGTCGCCTGCCCGCTGACCGCGGCCACCGCGGTGTGGCTCGACACCGGCGCGCTGCTCGTCGTGCTCGCCGTCGGCTTCTCCCTCGCCGCCCGGGAGATCCTCCAGGCGCGCTGGGGCGAGGCGGGGGTGCGCTGGCTCGCGGCGCTCGTCGTGGCCTGCGGCGTGGCCGGCGCCGCGGCCGGGGCGACGATCGGCGCCTCCCTCGCGGTGGCCGGTGGGCTCGGCGCGCTCGGTGGTCAGGTCGTGGCCGCCGCGGGCTGGCAGCTCCTCGACGACCGCCCGCCGAGCCAGCGCACCGCGCTCTCCGCCATCCTCGGCGGCATGCTGTGGTGGGGGCTGCTCGCGATGATCGCCGGGCCCGAGGAGCTCTGGCAGCAGGTCCTCATCATCCTCCTGCCCGCCGGCGGCTCGGGGCTGCTGGCCTCGGGCTTCCTCGGCATCCCCGCCCTGCGCGACGTCGGCCGGCCCGGCCGCCGTGACGACGGCGACGCCACGCGGGCCTAGGCCCGCCCCGCCAACCGCACGGCGCCGCGGGGACGGTCGTTTGCGGACCCCTGGCCCACTGCCGTATAGTTATGCGCTCCGGTGAATAACGCGGCGAGGGAAGGCAACGACGTGCGGGTCGGCATCGTCGGTGGGTCGGGCTACGGCGGCGCGGAGCTGCTGCGCCTGCTCGCCGAGCACCCCCTCCTCGACGTCGCGGTCGTCGCCGCCGGGGCGAGCGCGGGCCAGCGCGTCGACGAGGTCTTCCCCCACCTGCGCGGCCTGCCCGGTGGCGAGGCCGTCCTCGTCGCCAGCGAGGTCGACGCCCTCGCCGACTGCGAGCTCGTCTTCCTCGCGACCCCGCACGCCACGAGCCTCGAGCTCGCCCCGGCGCTGCTGGCCGCCGGGGCGCGCGTCGTCGACCTCTCGGGGGCCTTCCGCCTGCCCCCGGAGGTCTTCAGCGCCTGGTACGGCCTCGAGCACACCGCCCCGGCCCACGCCCCCGCGCCCTACGGCCTGCCCGAGCTCTTCCGCGACGACCTCGCCGGGGCCGCGCTCGTCGCCGGCCCGGGCTGCTACCCGACCGCCGCGTTGCTCGGCCTCGTGCCGTTGGCCGGCCTCGTCGAGGCCGACGGCGTCGTCGTCGTCGGGATGTCGGGCACCTCGGGGGCCGGCAAGTCCCTGCGCGAGGACCTCCACGCGAGCCACATGTTCGGCAACGTCACCGCCTACGGCGCCCCGCGGCACCGCCACACCCCCGAGATCGAGGCGCACTGGGCCGAGGCCGCGCGGCGCGAGGGGCTCGCCGAGATCGCCGGGCTCGAGGGCCCCCAGCCGGTGGCCTTCGTGCCCCACCTCGTGCCGATGGCCCGCGGCATGCTCGCGACGGTGACCGCGCCGCTGCGCGCCGGCGTCGACGCCGGCGAGGTCCGCGCGGCCTTCGACCGCCGCTATGGCCCCGAGCCGTTCGTCGAGGTCCTGCCCGCGGGCACCTGGCCGGCCACGACCCACGTCGCCGGCGGCAACGCCGCCCACCTCGGCGTGGCCGTCGACGACCGCAGCGGGACCGTCACCGTCTCCTGCGCGATCGACAACCTCGTCAAGGGCGCCTCGGGCCAGGCGATCCAGGCCGCCAACGCCGCCCTCGGCTACGACGAGTCGCTCGGGCTGCGCAGCGCGGGGCTCTACCCGTGAGCGCCGGCACGCGCGCGCCGATCGGCGCGGCTGCGCCATGGCACGGCGGGCTGGCCGGCGCGGCGGGCCTCGCGGCCCTGCCCGGCGGGGTCTGCGCCGTCGAGGGCGTGCGCGCCGCGGGGGTGGCCGCCGGGCTCAAGCCCAGCGGCGCGCCGGACCTCGCCCTCGTCGACGCCGGTGCGCTGGCCACCGCTGCGGGCGTGCAGACGCGCAACGCCGTGCGCGCCGCCCCGGTGCGCGTCACCGCGCGCCACCTCGCCGACGGGCGGGCCCGGGCGATCCTGCTCAACGCCGGGAGCGCAAACGTCTGCACCGGGCCGCAGGGCCTCGCGCTCGCCGAGCGCTCGGCTGCCGAGGTCGCCGGGTGCCTCGGCTGCGAGGCGGCCGAGGTGCTCGTGGCCTCGACCGGGGTCATCGGCGAGCCGATCCCCGCCGAGCCCCTGCTGTCGGGCATCCCCGCGGCGGCCGCCGCGCTCTCGCCGACCGGCGGGTCCGACGCCGCCGATGCGATCCGCACGACCGACACGACGGTCAAGGAGGCCGCCGCCCGGGTCAGCGACGGGCGCGGCCGCTGCGTGGTCGGTGGGCTCGCGAAGGGCTCGGGGATGATCGCGCCGGGCATGGCCACGATGCTCGCGGTGGTCACCACCGACGCCGCGCTCGCCCCCGCCGAGGCCGGCGACCTCCTCGCCGCCGCCGTCGAGGCGACGTTCAACCGCATCAGCGTCGACGGCTGCATGTCGACCAACGACGCGGTCCTGCTGCTGGCCAC
The DNA here is from genome assembly GCA_046498405.1 of Egibacteraceae bacterium. GTDB lineage: Bacteria > Actinomycetota > Nitriliruptoria > Euzebyales > Egibacteraceae > T1Sed10-49. The sequence goes on along the minus strand of JAWOAS010000185.1, from coordinate 20,978 downwards.
CGGCACCGCCGCGGCGACGCCGTCACCGGCGGCGCTCGCCGAGGGCCTCACCGCGGTCTGCGGGGCGCTGGCCGAGGACATCGTCCGCGACGGCGAGGGGGCGCACCGCCTCGTGCGCCTGGACGTCGGGGGCGCGCGCAGCGACGGCGAGGCCCTGGCGGTGGCGCGCACGGTCGCCGACAGCGCCCTCGTGCGCACCGCGGTGGCCGGCGGCGACCCCAACTGGGGTCGGGTCATCGGCGCGGTCGGCGCCGCCCCCGCCCTCGTCGACCCCGACCGGGTCGCGATCGCCTTCGGCGACGTCGTCGTCTGCGCCGACGGCATGGCCGCGGCCTTCGACCGCGCCGAGGCCGCCGCGGCGCTCGCTGGCCCCGACGTCACCCTCGCCGTCGACCTCGGCCTCGGCGAGGGCGCGGCGACGCTGCTGACCTGCGACCTCACCCACGACTACGTGACGATCAACGCGGAGTACACGACGTGAGCGCCTCACCCGACGCCCTCGCCCCACCCGACCTCACCGACCGCACGAAGGTCGCGCAGGACAAGGCGCGCGTCCTACGCGAGGCGCTGCCGTGGATCACCCGCTGGAGCGGGCGCACCGTCGTGGTGAAGTACGGCGGCAACGTCGCCGTCGAGGGGGAGGGCCCCGACGAGGCCACCGCGGCCTTCGCCGCCGACATCGCCCTCATGCGCTCGGTCGGCGTCAACGTCGTCGTCGTCCACGGCGGCGGCCCGCAGATCTCGACGCTGAGCCGCCGCCTCGGCCTCGAGGCGAGCTTCGTCGACGGCCAGCGCGTCACCGACGCGGCGACCCTCGAGGTCGTGCGCCTCGCGCTGCTCGGCCACGTCAACCCCTGGCTCGTCGGCCTCATCGCCGGCGCCGGGGCCGCGGCCTCCGGGGTCTCGGGCACCGACTCCGGCCTCGTGGCCGCGCGCCAGGCCGACCCCGCCCTCGGCTACGTCGGCGAGGTCACCGCGATCACCCCGACGCTGCTCTGTGGGCTGCTCGCCGACGGGGTCGTGCCGGTCGTGGCCACGCTCGGGCGCGACGAGGACGGCACGGTCTACAACATCAACGCCGACCGCGTGGCCGGGGCGATCGCCACGGCGCTCGACGCCGACAAGCTCATCTACCTCACCAACGTCCCCGGCCTCTACGAGCACTTCGGCACCCACGCCTCGACGCTGCTGTCGACCGTCGGGGTGGCCCGTCTGCAGGCGATGGTCGACGACGGCGAGCTGCGCACCGGGATGGTCCCCAAGATCACGAGCGTCGTCGAGGCGCTGGCCGGCGGCGTGGCCCAGGCCCACCTCCTCGACGGGCGCATCGAGCACGCGCTGCTCCTCGAGGTCTTCACCGACGAGGGGGTCGGCACGATGGTCGTCCCCGAGGACGCCGCCGGCGGGGCCGACGCCCCGGGCACGGGGGGTTGCCGGTGAGCCTCGCCGACCTGCGCGCCCGCGAGGCCGCCGCCCTGCTGCCGACCTACGCGCGCCAGCCCGTGGCCTTCGTCGAGGGCCACGGGGCCACGCTCTACGACGACGAGGGCACCGCCTACCTCGACTTCCTCTGCGGGCTGTCGGTGACCTCGCTCGGCCATGCCCACCCTGCGGTCGCCGACGCCGTCGACGCGCAGATGCGCCGGCTCGTCCACGTCTCCAACCTCTTCTACACCGAGCCGCAGATCGCCCTCGCCGAGCGCCTGGCCGCGCTCGCCGGCTGGGAGGACGGCCGGGCCTTCCTCTGCAACTCCGGCGCCGAGGCCAACGAGGCGGCGATCAAGCTCGCGCGTCGCTGGGGCAAGCAGCGCGACCCCGGCAAGGTCCGCGTCGTCTCGCTGGCCGGCGGCTTCCACGGCCGCACGCTCGCCGCGCTGCTGGCCACCGGCAGCCCCGCCAAGCACGTGCCGTTCGCGCCGCTGGGCGACTGGGTCACCCACGTGCCCCACGACGACCCCGAGGCGCTGGCCGAGGCCGTCGACGGCGACGTCTGCGCGATCTGGCTCGAGGTCGTCCAGGGCGAGGGCGGGGTCCGCCCGCTGTCGGAGGCGATGCTGGCCACCGCCCGCGAGCTCTGCGACCGCTACGACGCCCTCCTCGTCGTCGACGAGGTCCAGACCGGCATCGGCCGCCTCGGGGCCTGGTACGGCTGGCAGACCACCGACGTCGTCCCCGACGTCGTCTGCCTCGCCAAGGCCCTGGCCGGCGGCCTGCCGATCGGCGCGATCCTCGCCCACGGGCCCGCCGCCGGGGCCTTCGGCCCCGGCGACCACGCCACGACCTTCGGCGGCGGGCCGGTCATCGCCTCGGCCGCCCTCGCGGTGCTCGACACCCTCGAGGCCGAGGGGCTCGTCGCCCGCGCCGGCGAGCTCGGCGCGGCGCTGGCCGCGCGCCTCGACGACCTCGTCGAGCGCTGTGACCTCGCCGTCGGCCACCGCGGGCGGGGGCTGCTGCAGGCCCTCGTCCTCGACCGGCCCGTGGCCGCCGACGTCGTCGCCGCCGCGCTCGACGAGCGGCTCGTCGTCAACGCCGTCGCGCCCGACGCGATCCGGCTGGCCCCACCCCTCGTCATCGACGAGGCCGACCTCGACACGATGGCCGAGCGCCTCTCGGCCGCCCTCGACCGCACCGCCGCCGACCAGGGAGCGACGCCGTGACCCGCTACTTCCTCACCGCCGCCGACCACGGAGCGACGCCGTGACCCGCCACTTCCTCACCGTCGACGACCTCGACGCCTCCGAGCTGCTCGCCCTGCTCGACCACGCCGACGCGCTCAAGGCCGAGCGCGCGCAGGGCGGCCGCCAGCGCGACGACCTCGCCGGGCGCACCGTCGGGCTGCTCTTCGAGAAGCCCTCGACGCGCACGCGGGTCTCCTTCGAGGTCGCCGTCGCCGAGCTCGGCGGCCACCCCCTCGTGCTGTCCTCCGCCGAGCTCCAGCTCGGCCGCGGCGAGACCGTCGGCGACACCGCGCGGGTGCTCTCGCGCTACCTCGACGCCCTCGCGGTGCGGACCTTCGCCCAGTCGCGCCTCGAGACCCTCGCCGACGAGGGCACGATCCCGATCGTCAACATGCTCAGCGACCTCGCCCATCCCTGCCAGGCCCTCGCCGACCTGCAGACGATCCGGGAGGCCACCGGGGGGCTGGCCGGGCGGCGGCTGACCTACCTCGGCGACGGCAACAACGTCGCCCACTCGCTGCTCGTGGCCGGCGCCCTCGTCGGCCTCGACGTCACCGTCGCCCACCCCGAGGGCTACGGCCCCGACCGAGAGGTCCTGGCCCGCGCCCGCGCCCACGCCGAGGCCAGCGGCGCGGAGGTCACCGCCACGACCGACCACCTCGGCGCGGTCGCCGGCTCGGACGTCCTCTACACCGACGTGTGGGCCTCGATGGGCCAGGAGGCCGAGGCCGACGCGCGCGCGGCGGCCTTCGGCCGCTACCGCCTCGACGCCGACGCGCTCGCCGCGGCCTCGGCCGAGGCGATCGTCCTGCACTGCCTGCCCGCCCACCGCGGCGAGGAGATCAGCGCCGCGGCCATCGACGGGCCGCAGTCACGGGTGTGGGACCAGGCGGAGAACCGCCTCCACGCCCAGAAGGCGCTGCTGCTCGCGCTGCTCGGGTGAGCGCGGTGGCCGACGCGAGCCTCCGTGAGCGCCGCCAGCGGCTGCTCGCCGACCTCGTCGCGCGCTACGAGGTCGCGAGCCAGGCCGAGCTCGTCGCGCTGCTGGCCGGCGCCGGCGTCGAGGCCACGCAGGCCACGGTCAGCCGCGACCTCGAGGAGCTCGGCATCGGCAAGCAGCGCGGTGCCGACGGTCGGCTCGCCTACGCCCTGCCCGAGCCGGGCGGGCTCGCGCAGGTCCTGCGCCAGTTCGCCATCGCCATCGCCGCCTCGGGCAACCTCGCCGTCGTACGCACCCCGCCGGGCGCGGCCGCCGCGGTGGCCAGCGCCATCGACCGCGCCGACCTCGAGGGCGTCCTGGCCACGGTGCAGGGCGATGACACCCTCCTCGTCGTCGCCGAGGAGGGCACGAGCGGTCAGGACGTCGCCGCGGCCCTGCGCGAGCGCAAGCACGCCAACCCCGCCAGGGCCGTCGTGCCCGCCCCCGGTGGGGACCCGACGACCTGACCGATCCGACCCCTGCCCCGGACCCGACCCTGCCCCCCCGACCCGACCCTCCCCCCGACCCGACCCTGTCTAGGAGCGCGCCATGACCCGACCACGCCTCGTCCTCGCCTACTCCGGCGGCCTCGACACCTCGGTGGCGATCCGCTGGCTCGCCGAGGAGAAGGGCTACGACATCATCGCCCTGGCCATCGACGTCGGGCAGGCCCAGCCCGGCGAGATGGACCGCGTGCGCCAGCGCGGGCTCGACTGCGGGGCGGTCGAGTCGCTCGTCGTCGACGCCAAGGAGGAGTTCGCCGACGACTACGTCGGCCCGGCGATCGCCGCCAACGCCCTCTACATGGGCAAGTACCCCCTCGTCAGCGCGCTGTCGCGCCCGCTCATCACCCGCCACCTCGTCGAGGCGGCCAAGGAGCACGACGCCGCGGCGATCGGCCACGGTTGCACCGGCAAGGGCAACGACCAGGTGCGCTTCGAGGTCGCGGCGATGACGATCGCCCCCGACCTCGCCGTCGAGGCGCCGATCCGCGAGTGGGGCCTGTCCCGTGACGCGGCGATCGCCTGGGCCGCCGAGCGCGACATCCCCATCCCGGTCAAGAAGGACTCGCCGTACTCGATCGACGAGAACCTCTGGGGGCGCACCGCCGAGTGCGGGATCCTCGAGGACCCGTGGGCGCAGCCGCCCGAGGACGTCTACGAGCGCTCGGCGGCCCTGGCCGACACCCCCGACGAGCCCGAGGAGCTCACGCTGCGCTTCGTCGAGGGCGTGCCCGTCGAGGTCGACGGCCAGCCGCTGCCCCTCGCCGCGCTCGTCGCCGAGGTCGACCGCCGGGCCGGCCGCCACGGCATCGGCCGCATCGACATGGTCGAGGACCGCCTCGTCGGCATCAAGAGCCGCGAGATCTACGAGTGCCCCGGGGCGGTGACGATCCTCACCGCCCACCGCGACCTCGAGGACCTCTGCCTCGAGCAGGAGCTCGCCCAGGAGAAGCGCGCGCTCGAGGGGCGCTACGCCCAGCTCGTCTACAACGGCCTGTGGTTCACCCCGCTCAAGCGCGCGATCGACGCCTTCGTCGCCGAGAGCCAGCCCTTCGTCACCGGCGAGGTGCGCCTGCAGCTCTTCAAGGGCCACGCCGCGGTCGTCGGGCGGCGCAGCCCCATCGGGCTCTACGACGAGAGCCTCGCGACCTACGACGAGGGCGACGCCTTCGACCACACCCAGGCCGAGGGCTTCGTCAAGCTCTGGGGGCTGCCGACGAAGGTGTGGGCGCAGCGCCAGGGCCACGTGCGCCAGTGAGCGGCGGCGTCGAGGGCCGGCTGTGGGGCGGGCGCTTCGCTGAGGCGCCCGACGCCGCGGCCTGGGCGCTGGGGCGCTCGGTCGAGGTCGACCACCGGCTGTGGCGCGTCGACCTCGCCGGCTCCCGCGCCCACGCCGACGAGCTCGCCCGGCTCGGGCTGCTCGCCCAGGGCGAGCACGCCGCGATCCTCTCGGCGATCGAGGCGATCGCCGGGGAGTTCGCCGCGGGGCGCTTCGCCTACCGCGACGACGACGAGGACCTCCACGGCGCGATCGAGCGCCGCCTCGTCGAGCTCGCCGGGGAGGCCGGTGGGCGGCTGCGCGCCGGGCGCAGCCGCAACGACCAGATCGCCAACGACCTGCGCCGCTACCTCGCCGACGAGGCGCTGCCCGAGCTCGTCGCCGGGGTCCGCGCGGTCGAGGCGGCGCTGGCCGACCAGGCCGAGGCGGTCATCGACTGGATCGCCCCGGGCTACACCCACCTCCAGCGCGCCCAGCCGGTGACCCTCGGCCACCAGCTCCTCGCCCACGCCTGGGCGCTCGAGCGCGACGTCGGCCGCCTCACCGACGCCGCCGCGCGCATCGACGCGCACTCGCCGCTGGGCTCGGGCGCCCTCGCGGGGCTGACCCTCGGGCTCGACCCCGCGCGCTACGCCGCGGCGCTGGGCTACCGGGGGGTGGCGCCGAACTCGATGGACGCCGTCGCCGACCGCGACGTCGCCGTCGAGGTCCTCGCCGCCGCGGCCCTGCTCGGGGTCCACCTCTCCCGCCTCGGGGAGGAGATCGTGCTGTGGAGCTCGGTGGAGTTCGGCTGGGCGCGCGTCGGCGACGCCTTCTCCACCGGCAGCTCGATCATGCCGCAGAAGCGCAACCCCGACGTCGCCGAGCTCGTCCGCGGCAAGGCCGGGCGGCTCATCGGCGACCTCGTCGCGCTGCTCGTGACCCTCAAGGGGCTGCCGCTGACCTACAACCGCGACCTCCAGGAGGACAAGCCACCGCTCTTCGACGCCGTCGACACCCTCGCCCTCGCGCTGCCGGCGATGGCCGGCACCGTGGCCTCGCTGTCCTTCGACCGCGAGCGCCTCGCCTCGACCGCGGCGGGTGGCTTCGCCCTGGCCACCGACGTCGCCGAGGAGCTCGTGCGTCGCGGCGTGGCCTTCCGCACCGCCCACGAGCGCGTCGGCGAGGCCGTCGCGGCCTGCGAGGCCGACGGCGTCGACCTCACCGACCTCGACGGTCCGCGGCTCGCCACCCTGCTGCCCGAGCTCGGCGACGCCGACGTCGGCGCGCTCACCGACGTCGCCGGGGCGGTCGCGCGGCGCGCGGCGACCCTCGGACCGGCGCCCGCGGCGGTCCGGGCCCAGCTCGCCGCGCTGCGGGAGCGCCTCGGCGGGTAGCCTGCGGTCGGCATGCCGCCGCCCGACCGCCGGCGTCCCGAGCCCGAGGAGGGCGAGGCCATGGCCTGGGCCAACACCGAGATCGCCCGCCAGCTCGAGGAGATCGCCGAGCTGTTGCGCCTGGCCGGCGAGGACGCCTTCCGCGTGCGCGCCTACGAGCGCGCCGCCGGGGCCGTCGGCGCCGCCGAGGTCGACCTCGCCGAGCTCGACGAGGACGAGCTCACCGACGTGGCGGGCATCGGCGAGTCGACCGCGGCGAAGATCGTCGAGTTCGCCGACACCGGCGAGATCGGCCTGCTGCGCGAGCTGCGCGAGCAGGTGCCGCCCGGCGTCGTCGAGCTCACGCGCGTGCCCGGCCTCGGGCCCAAGCTCGCCCGGCGGCTGCACGCCGAGCTCGACATCGACGGCCTCGACGACCTCGCCGCCGCGCTCGACGACGGGCGGGTCGCCGCCCTCGAGGGGTTCGGGCAGCGCAGCGCCGCGAGGATCGCCAGCGGACTCGAGCGCATCGGCGCGAAGGACACCGACCGCACCCCAGCTGCCGACGTCGTCGACCTCGCCCTCGAGCTGTGCCAGCGCCTCGAGGCCCTCGACGCCGTCGAGCGGGCCGAGCCGGCCGGCTCGCTGCGGCGCATGCGCGAGACCCTCGGCGACCTCGACGTCCTCGTGGCCACGACCGCGCCGGCCGAGGCCGCCGAGGCCGTGCGCGGCGACCGCGACCTCGTCGCCGAGGTCCTCGCCGACGGCGACACGAAGCTCTCGGTGCGCACCCGCGGCCCCGGCATCCAGCTCGACGTGCGCCTCGTCGAGCCCGAGGCCTGGGGCGCGGCCCTCGTCTACTTCACCGGCTCGAAGGCGCACAACGTCCGCCTGCGCGAGCGCGCGGTCGGCGACGGGCTCACCGTCAACGAGTACGCCGTGGCCGACCGCGAGACCGGGCGGCGCCGCGCCGGCGCCAGCGAGGAGGAGGTCTACGCCGCCCTCGGCCTGGCCTGGGTGCCACCGCCGATGCGCGAGGACACCGGGGAGATCGAGGCCGCCGCCGAGGGCTCCCTGCCCGCGGTCGTGGCCGAGGAGGCCGTCGTCGGCGACCTCCACGGCCACTGCGACGTCTCCGGCGACAGCCGGGCGAGCCTCGAGGCGATGGTCGCCGCCGCCGCCGAGCGCGGCCTGGCCTGGTGGGCGGTGACCGACCACGCCGAGGACCTCACGATGAACGGCGCCTCCCGCGAGGAGCTCCTCACCCGGCGCGAGGCGCTGCCGGGGCTCGCCGAGCGCTACGGCCTCGCCCTGCTCGACGGCCTCGAGCTCAACATCGACGGCGAGGGCGGGGTCGACTACGACCCCGCGTTCCTCGCGACGTTCGACTGGTGCGTGGCGAGCATCCACACGATGCTCGACCGCGACGGCGCCGCGCAGACCGCGCGGATCTGCACGGCAATGGCCAACCCGCACGTCCACGCGATCGGCCATCCCACCGGGCGGCTGCTCGGCCAGCGCCCCGGCTACGACCTCGACTGGGAGCGGGTCATCGCCACCGCGGTCGACACCGGCACCGCGCTCGAGGTCAACGGCTCGCTGCGCCGGCTCGACGCGCCCGCCGAGGTCGTCGGTCGCGCGGTGCAGGCCGGGGCGACGCTGTCGCTGGCCTCCGACGCCCACGCCCCCGGTGACCTCCGCAACCTCGTGTGGGCGGCGCGTACCGCCCAGCGTGGCTGGGCCCCGGCCTCGGCGGTGCTCAACACCCGCAGCCTCGAGGAGGTCCGCGCCTTCGTCGCGGCCAAGCGGGAGCGGGGCGGGTGAGCGGCCCGCAGGACGCCGCCGCCCGGCCGCCCGACGCCGTCGCCCTCGGCGCGGCCTTCTTCGCCCGGCCCGCCCCCGAGGTCGCCGCGGCGCTGTGCGGCGTCCTCCTCGCCCGCCCCGACGAGGGGCTGCTCGCCCGGATCGTCGAGGCCGAGGCCTACACCGAGGACGACCCGTCCTGTCACGCCCACCGCCGCCGCACCGCCGCCAACGAGCCGCTCTTCGGCGCACCCGGCACCGCCTACGTCTACCGCTCCTACGGGGTCCACTGGCTCTTCAACGTCGCCACCGGCGCCGAGGACGTCGGCCAGGGCGTCCTCGTCCGCGCCGCCGAGCCGCTGGCCGGGCTCGAGGCCATGCGCGCGCGCCGTGGGGGCCGGCCCGACCGCGACCTGCTGCGCGGCCCGGGGCGGCTCGCGCAGGGCTTCGGCCTCGACGGCTCGTGGAGCGGCGTGGCCCTGTCGGCCTCGGCGCTCGACCTCTACGACGACGGCGCGCGCCCGGCGGTGACCGCGGGGCCGCGCGTCGGCATCGCCGAGGCGGCCGACTGGCCATGGCGCTTCGCCGTGGCCGGCTCGCCGTGGGTCTCGCGCTACGTGCGCAGCCCCCGCGCGCCCGCGCCGCCGGGCTAGGGGCCCTGGCCCGCCGCGCGCGCCCTGCCCTGCGGCAGCGGGACCGCCCCGCGTGGCTCGAGGCAGAGCTCGGTCGGCTCGAGGCCTGCCGGGAACGCGCGCGCGACGCGCAGGGCCCCGGGGGTCTGCGGCGCGGCGAGGCAGTCGGCGGTGGCGTGGACCTCGACGCGTCGCAGGTCGACGTCGGGGGGCTCGAAGCGCTCGGCGGGCACCTGCTCGAGGGCGCTCATCGCGAAGCGGGCGAAGAGCTCGGCCGGCCAGGTCCCCCCGTCGACGCGACGGCGCGTCGTCGGCGGCTCCATCGGCACCCGCCCCTCGGGGAAGCCCATCCACACCGCCGCGGCGAGGTCGGGGGTGTAGCCGGCGAACCAGGCGTCGACGTTGTCCTGTGAGGTCCCGGTCTTGGCGGCCAGCGGTCGGGCGATGTCCCCGCGCTCGCCGGTGCCCGCGGCCACGACCCCCTCGAGCGCGCGGGTGACCTGCCAGGCCACGGCCGGGTCGAGGACCCGGCGGCCCGGATCGGGCTCGCGCTCGTAGAGGACCTGCCCCTCGGCGTCGCGCACGCTGCTGATCACCGAGGGCCGGCGGTGCACGCCCCCGGCGGCGAGCGTGGCCTGGACCGTGGCGACGTCGAGGACGGTGACCTCGTGGACGCCGAGGGCGAGCGTGCGGCGGGCCTCGAGGGGGGTGGTCACCCCGAGGTCGGCGGCGAGGGAGGCGATCGTCTCGGGGCCGAGCTCGTCGACGAGCGCGGCAAAGGGCGTGTTCATCGACAGCGTCACCGCCTCGCGCAGCGTCGCGAGGCCGTAGTCGTGGTCCCGGTGGTTGGCGACCTCCCAGGCGTCGGGCTCCTCGGGGGGGTCGGCGGGCAGCTCGAGGCTCGCGGGGGCCGGCAGGTGGTCGCCGAGGCTCCAGCCGCGCTCGAGCGCGGCGGCCAGGACGACGGGCTTGAGCACCGACGCCGGCTGGCGTGCCGCGGTCGTCGCGAGGTTGAACCGTGCCGAGGGGTCGGTGGCGTCGTCCCAGTCGCGACCGCCGACGAGGCCGCGGACCGCACCGGTGGCGGGGTCGATGGCCACGATCGCGGCGGCGGGATCGTCGGGCTCGCCGACCGTGGCGGCCACCGCCGCCTCCGCGGCCTCCTGCCAGGCGGGGTCGAGGGTCGTCTCGACGACGAGCCCCGAGCGGAAGAGGCGGTCGGCGCGCTCGGCGGGGGTGTCGCCGAGGGCCTCGAAGGCGGGGTCGTGCTCGAGGCGGTCGACGACGAGGTCGACGAAGTAGGGCGCGTCGCGCCGGCCCACCACGGGGGCGGGACCGACGCCGAGCGGCTCGGCGGCGACCTCCTCGGCGCGCGCGCGGTCGATGACGCCCTCGCGCACCATCGCCTCGAGGGCCCGCCCGCGCGCGGCCTCGGCGCGCTCGGGCTCGGCGTAGGGATCGTTGCGGCTCGGTGCCGAGAGCAGCCCGGCCAGCAGGGCGGCGGCGCCGAGGTCGAGCTCGCCGATCTCGGCGCCGAAGTAGCGTCGGGCGGCAGCCGCCACGCCGTAGGCGCCGTTGCCGAGGTAGACGGTGTTGAGGTAGCGCTCGAGGACGCCGTCCTTGCCGAGCTCGGCCTCGAGCTGCAGCGCGACGCTGGCCTCCTCGAGCTTGCGGCCGACGGTGCGCGCGTCGCCGGTCACGGCGTTCTTCGCGAGCTGCTGGGTGATCGTCGAGCCGCCCTCGGCGATC
>JAWOAS010000185.1:0-5000 GCA_046498405.1 Egibacteraceae bacterium | reverse complement strand
TAGGTGCAGCGTTGTGCGTTCCGTATCGGAGGTAGAGCACTGTTTGGACGCGGGGGCCTACAAGCTTACCAACTTCAGACAAACTCCGAATGCCGATACGCCAAGCACGGCAGTGAGACTGTGGGGGATAAGCTCCATGGTCGAGAGGGAAACAGCCCAGACCGCCAGCTAAGGTCCCTAAATCATGGCTAAGTGGGAAAGGATGTGGGACATCCCAGACAACCAGGAGGTTGGCTTAGAAGCAGCCATCCTTGAAAGAGTGCGTAATAGCTCACTGGTCAAGAAGTCCCGCGCCGACAATGTAACGGGGCTAAGCCATGTACCGAAGCTGCGGCAGCACGCCACTCACGCGAAAGCGGGCGTGCTGGGTAGGGGAGCGTCGACACGCGAGCGAAGCGGCGGGGCAACCTAGTCGTGGACGCGTGTCGAGTGAGAATGCCGGCATGAGTAACGAAAGAGGGGGGAGGAACCCCTCCGCCGAATGTCCAAGGGTTCCTGGGGAAGGTTCATCCGCCCAGGGTAAGTCGGGACCTAAGGCGAGGCCGAGAGGCGTAGTCGATGGACAACAGGTTGATATTCCTGTACTAGCTCTCAACCGCCCACAGCCGAACTGGAGTCGCTAAGGAAACCCTTCGGGGCTACCGACCCACTCCACAGTAGGCTAGCGATGGGGAGACGCAGGAGGGTATGGCAACCCCGGCGACGGTCGTCCGGGGGCAAGTGCGTAGGCCGCGGTCCAGGCAAATCCGGACTGCACGAGGCTGAGACACGATACCGACACGCAAAGTGGAAGTGCCAAGTCCCATGCTGCCAAGAAAATCCTCTAGCGAGGGTGAGAGCTACCCGTACCCCAAACCGACTCAGGTGGACAGGTAGAGAATACCGAGGCGATCGAGCGAACTCTGGTTAAGGAACTCGGCAAATTGGCCCCGTAACTTCGGGATAAGGGGTGCCACGGGAGGTGTAGGACCTCGCGTCCGAAGCGTCCCATGGCCGCAGTGACCAGGCCCAAACGACTGTTTACTAAAAACACAGGTGCATGCGAAGTCGTAAGACGAGGTATATGCACTGACGCCTGCCCGGTGCTGGAACGTTACGAGGAGGGGTTAGCTTCGGCGAAGCTCCGAATCTAAGCGCCAGTAAACGGCGGCGGTAACTATAACCGTCCTAAGGTAGCGAAATTCCTTGTCGGGTAAGTTCCGACCTGCACGAATGGCGTAACGATTTGGGCGCTGTCTCGACCAGAGGCTCGGTGAAATTGCACTGCGAGTAAAGATGCTCGCTACGCGCAGCTGGACGGAAAGACCCCGGGAGCTTTACTGCAGTTTGGTGTTGGGGTTCGATATTATCTGTGCAGGATAGGTGGGAGGCTAGGAAACCTGGACGCTAGTTCAGGCGGAGCCGCCCTTGGAATACCACCCTGGTAATGTTGGACTTCTAACCTCGGTCCGTAACCCGGATCAGGGACAGCGCCTGACGGGCAGTTTGACTGGGGCGGTTGCCTCCTAAAGAGTAACGGAGGCGCTCAAAGGTTCCCTCAGGCTGGTCGGCAATCAGCCTTCGAGTGTAAGGGCACAAGGGAGCTTGACTGCGAGACTGACAGGTCGAGCAGATGCGAAAGCAGGACCTAGTGATCCGGCGGTGGCAAGTGGGAGCGCCGTCGCTCATCGAATAAAAGCTACCCCGGGGATAACAGGCTTATCTTCCCCAAGAGTCCATATCGACGGGAAGGTTTGGCACCTCGATGTCGGCTCGTCGCATCCTGGGGCCGGAGTAGGTCCCAAGGGTTGGGCTGTTCGCCCATTAAAGCGGCACGCGAGCTGGGTTTAGAACGTCGTGAGACAGTTCGGTCCCTATCCGCTGCGCGCGTAGGAGACTTGAGAAGGGCTGCCCCTAGTACGAGAGGACCGGGGTGGACGTACCTCTAGTGTGCCGGTTGTCCTGCCAAGGGCATGGCCGGTTGGCTACGTACGGAAGTGATAAGCGCTGAAGGCATCTAAGCGCGAAGCACGCTTCAAGATGAGGTCTCCCATCCCGCAAGGGAGTAAGGCCCCCCGCGAGACGACGGGGTTGATAGGCCGGAGGTGTAAGCTCAGCAATGGGTTCAGCCGACCGGTACTAATAGGCCGAGGACTTGCCTGATGCTCGCGCTCGCTATGGTGTTCCGACGTTCGCCGTCGGACGCGACCACCAACTTCATAGATCTTCCGCGGTCATAGCGGAGGGGGTACACCCGGATCCATTCCGAACCCGGAAGTTAAGCCCTCCAGCGCCGATGGTACTGCCCGGGCAACTGGGTGGGAGAGTAGGTCGCCGCGGACGTCCTCTTCGGTGGGAGCCGCCCCTTGGGGGCGGCTCTCGCTGTGTCAGGAGGGAGGCACGGTGGAGGAATCCAAGCGCAGGCCACCACGGGGCGCGCGCGGAGGGGGACCCCCGCCACGCCCGAGTAGGGCAGCCGAGCAGGGTTCGCGGCCACGCAAGCCCGAGCTGCCGGCCGAGCGGCCGCGTCTGCCGCGCGAGGTGCACGCCGATGTGCGCGCCACGGCCCCAGCGGGATCGGTCGACGACCTCGCGCGGGCGCTCGGCGCCGCCGAGGAGGCCATCGCGCGGGGCGACGCCGCCCGCGCGGTCGAGCTGCTGTCGTGGGCGAAGTCCGTGGCCAGCCGCAGCTGGGCGGTGCGTGAGGGCCTCGGCATCGCCCTCTACCTCGAGGGTCGCTACGGCGAGGCCCAGCGGGAGCTGCTGACGTACCGGCGGCTGTCGGGCCGGCACGACCAGAACCACCTCCTCGCCGATTGCGCGCGCGCCGGCGGCAAGGTCGATCAGGCCGTGGAGCACGTCGAGGCGATGATCGACGCCGGCGTCGACGAGGACCGTGTCGCCGAGGGGCTCATCGTCGTGGCCGGCGCACGGCTCGAGGCCGGCGAGCCCGACGGGGCGCTCGGGGTGCTGCGCCGTGTCGAGCTCGACGTCGAGGAGCCGCAGCCCTATCACGTGCGGCTGTGGCACCTCGCCGCGCGGGCCTCGCGGCAGGCGGGGCAGGAGGCCGCCGCGGAGCGGTGGCGCGCCCGGATCGCCGCGGTCGACGCCGACGCGCTCGCGGCCCTCGATGGGGACGCGGCGCGGGGTTGAGCCGGCCGGGGCGCGACCGCGGTCTGCAGCGGCGCTGCCCGCCGCGCCGCCGGTCGCGTCGGGGCGGCAGGTCAGCGCGCGGATCCCGATCTCGCGGGCGGGTCGCCCCTCAGGTCGCGACGCGGCCCTCGGCGCGCAGCTCGAGGTAGCGCAGGAGCCCGGCGGCGTTGCTCTCGAAGCCCGAGAGCAGCTCCACGCGCTCGCGGGCCTCGGGGTCGGCGCTGGCGACGTCGTCGCGGAAGCGCGCCGCGAGGGTCTCGGCGATGTGGTCGACCTCAGCGTGCTCCTGCCAGGCCGAGGCCGCGGTGGCGAGCCAACGCTCGAGCTGCTCCTCGGCCTCCTCGAGGGCCTCTGAGGCCGGGCCGACCTCGCCGTAGTGCGCGAGGAGGACGCGCGCGGGGTCGCGCTCGCGGTAGCGGCGCAGGGAGCGCGTCGCGAGGACGGCGTCGAAGTCGGGGGGAGGGGTGGCTGGCCGGATCGTGGCCATCCCCGGCATCCTCACCCCGACCGAGTCGCCGGCGAAGACCGCCCCCGCGTCGGGGTCGAAGACGGCGATGTGGTGCTTGGCGTGCCCGGGGGTGAAGAGCACCTCGAGGCGCCGGCCGCCGCCGAGGTCGAGGACCTCGCCGTCGGTCACGGCGAGGACCCGGTCGGGGTCGATCGGCGTGCACTCCCCGTAGACGGTGTCCATGAGTGGGCCGTAGACCCGTCGTGAGCTCGCGTTGAGCCGCTCGGGCGCCGACAGGTGCGGCGCGCCGACCTCGCTGACGACGACCTTGGCCCGCGGGAACGCCTCGAGGACGTCGCCGGCCCCACCGGCGTGGTCGAGGTGGATGTGGGTCACGACGAGGTAGGCGAGGTCGTCGGCGTCGAGGCCGCGCTCGGCGAGCCCGCGCAGCACCTCGTCGACCGACAGCGCCGGGCCGCACTCCACGAGCGTGGGCCTCGGCGCGTCGAGGAGGTAGCCGGCGGTGACGTTGCGCAGGCCCGCGGTGCGGGTGTCGATCGCGGTGATGCCGTCCCCGAGCGGGGTGGCGAGGTCGCTGTCGGTCATCGTGGCGGGTCTCCGGTCAGTCGTGGCGGCGGTCGGCCTCGGCGAGCAGCGGGGCGAGTTGACGGCGCACCCAGGCCGGTGCCTCGGCGGGCAGGACGTGGCTGGCGCGCGGGTGCACCGCCAGCGCCCCACGTGGTGCGGCCGAGGCCAGCGCCCGCAGCCGGCTCACGGGCGTGAGGCGGTCGCGCGCCCCGGCGAGCGCGAGCACCGGCGCGTCGCAGGCGCCGAGGCGGTCGGTGGCGTCGTCGCGCTCGGCGGCGGCCATCATGTCGGCGAGGACGAAGGGGTCGAGGTCGCCGACGTGGCGGGCGAAGTCGTCCATGACCGGCCGTGGGGCCGCCCCGCTCGCGCCCCCGATCAGTCGGGCCGTCCAGTACGGCACGGGACTGCCCCACAGCGCACGCCACAGCGTCGTCGTCGCCGCGGGCACGAAGCCCGCGGGCCCGGCCAGCCCCGGCAGGAGTCGTCCCGCCGGCAGTGGCCCGCCGACCGATCCCAGCGGGTGGCCGGCCGCACCAGCCACCGCGGCGAGGCCGCGGGTGCGCGTGCCGAGGTGCGGCAGGGCGGTCGCGGCGACCTGGACGCCGTAGGAATGGCCGACGAGGACGACCTCGTCGAGCCCCGCGGCGTCGAGCACGGCGAGGAGGTCACCGGCCACGGTCTCGGGGCCGACGGCCTCGCGGCGTGCCGGCGCGCCGCTGCGCCCGTGCCCCCGATAGTCCCAGCGCAGGACGAGACGGTCGCGGGCCAGGGGTCCGACGAGCGCGCGCCAGTACTCGTCGCTGCAGGCGATGCCGTTGCAGAGGACGACCGC
>JAWOAS010000182.1:0-4304 GCA_046498405.1 Egibacteraceae bacterium | reverse complement strand
CGCTGGCTGACCGCCCGCAGGCGCTCGACGAGCGGCCGCGCGCTGTCGGCGAGGCTCTCGCGCGTCCCGGTCACCCCCATCGTCGAGGTCGCGTAGACGAAGCCGGTCGAGGCCCGCGCGGCGGCGGCGAGGCGCTCCTCGGAGGAGACCGGCGCGGTGAGGAACACCGTGGCGAGGTCGTGGGCGTCGGCGACGTCGTGCCACGGCCCGCCCTCCTCGCCCGGCAGGTCGGGGATGATCGCGCCGGCCAGCCCCGCCTCGGCGGCGTCGGCGGCGAAGGCCTCGAGGCGCTCGGTGCCGCCGTAGTGCCACACGAGGTTGTAGTACGTCATGACGAGCGCCGGCGCGTCGACCGCCGAGGTGAGGCCGGCGCACATCGCGAGGTCGTCGCGGGGGGTCAGCCCCGCCTCGAGGGCGACCTGGTTGGCGGCCTGGATCGTCGGGCCGTCCATGAGGGGGTCGGAGTAGGGGAAGCCGACCTCGAGGAGGTCGGCGCCGCCCTCGGCTGCGGCCTCGAGGCAGGCCCGCGACGTCGCGAGGTCGGGGTAGCCCGCCGGCAGGTAGACGACGAGGGCGGCGCGACCGTCGTCGTTGGCGGCGCGGATCGCCGCCTCGACGCTCGCCGCGCGCGAGCCCGCCGCCGTCGGGGTGGCCGCGCTCACGACGTGGCCTCGGCGCCGAGGGCCTGGCCGCGGACCTCGCGCAGGACCCGCTCGACCTCGTCGACGTCCTTGTCGCCGCGGCCGGAGAGGTTGAGGACGACGACGCCGTCGGGGCCGAGCTCGCCGGCCAGGCGCAGCGCCGGCAGCACCGCGTGGGCGGGCTCGAGCGCAGGGATGATGCCCTCGAGCTCGGAGAGCAGGCGGAAGCCCTCGAGCGCCTCGGTGTCGCTGGCCGCGAGGTAGGTGCCACGCCCGGAGTCGGCGAGCCAGGCGTGCTCGGGGCCGACGCCGGGGTAGTCGAGGCCGGCCGAGACCGAGTGGGTCGGGCGCACCTGGCCGTAGTCGTCCTGGAGGACGTAGCTGCGCGCGCCGTGGAGGATGCCCTCGGTGCCCCCGGAGATCGTCGCGGCGTGCCGGGGGGTGTCGAGCCCCTCGCCCCCAGCCTCGACACCGACGAGGCGGACGCCGGCGTCGTCGATGAAGGGGTGGAACATCCCCATGGCGTTCGAGCCCCCGCCGACGCAGGCGACGACGGCGTCGGGCAGGCGGCCCTCGCGCTCGAGGACCTGGGCGCGGGTCTCCTCGCCGATGACCTTGACGAACTCCCGCACGAGCATCGGGAAGGGATGGGGGCCGACGACCGAGCCGATGAGGTAGTGCGTCGTCGCGACGTTGGCGACCCAGTCGCGCATCGCCTCGTTGATCGCGTCCTTGAGCGTGCGCGTGCCTGCGGTCACCGGCACGACCTCGGCGCCCATGAGCTGCATGCGCACGACGTTGAGGTGCTGGCGGCGGGTGTCCTCCTCGCCCATGTAGACGACGCACTCCATGCCGAGCAGCGCGGCGATCGTCGCCGTGGCCACCCCGTGCTGGCCGGCACCGGTCTCAGCGATGAGTCGGCGCTTGCCCATGCGCTCGGCCAGCAGCCCCTGGCCGAGGACGTTGCAGAGCTTGTGGCTGCCGGTGTGGGCGAGGTCCTCGCGCTTGAGGTAGATCCGCGCCCCGCCGCCGTGGGCGGTGAGGCGCTCGGCGAGGTAGAGCTTCGTCGGCCGCCCGCCGTAGTCCTCGCGCAGCGCGGCCATGCGCGCGACGAACGCGGGCTCGGCCTGGGCCTCGGCGAGGGCGGCCTCGAGCTCGCCGAGGGCGCCGACGAGCGCCTCGGGCACGAAGCGGCCGCCGAAGCGTCCGTAGTGGCTGGCGTCGGTGGCAGGAAGGTCGGTCGCGGTCACGGTCGCTCCAACGTCGCTTGGCCCGGGTCGTCCCCCCGCTCGCCACGCCCGGCTACCACCAGGCTACGCACCTCCGCGGCAGGATCCACCGCGGTGACGACATGGGTGCCGACGAGCACCGCGTCGGCGCCGGCTGCGGCGACCCGGGCGAGGTCGGCGGGCGCGGCCACGCCCGACTCGGCCACGGCGAGCGCGCCCTCCGGCAGCGCCTCGACGCAGGCGGCGAAGCGCGCGGGGTCGACCTCGAGGGTGGCGAGGTCGCGGGCGTTGACGCCGACGACGGGGCGCCCGGCCGGGGGCGCCGCGGCCAGCGCCGCCCGGGCGCGCTCGGCCTCGGCGACGTCGTGGACCTCGACGAGGGCCTCGAGGCCGGCCTGCCCGGCCTCGGCCAGCAGGCTGGCCAGCGCGACGTCGTCGAGCGCGGCGACGATGAGCAGGACCGCCGCCGCGCCGGACGCGCGCGCCTCCCAGACCTGGTAGGCGTCGACGAGGAAGTCCTTGCGGATCGTCGGCGCGTCGGTCCCGGCGGCGACGACGGCGAGGTCGGCGAGGGTGCCGTGGAAGTGCGCCGGCTCGGTGAGCACGCTCACCGCCGCCGCGCCACCGTCGAGGTAGGCCCGCGCCCGCGCGAGGGGGTCGGGCAGCCAGGCGAGGTGCCCCGCCGAGGGGCTCGCCCGCTTGAGCTCGGCGATGACCGCGGTGCCCGGCCCTGCGAGCGCCGCGGCCAGCGACGGCGGGGCCGGGGTGGCCAGCGCGCGCTCGCGCAGCGCCGGGTCGCCGACGAGGCCACGCGCCTCGGCGACGCGCTCGCGGGCCTGCGCGCAGGCGAGGTCGAGGAAGCTCTCCACGGGCGGGCTCCGATCGGTGGGCGCGAGCCGGCGGCGCGCCACCGCGCAGGGCGTGGCGTGCCGTGGGCAGGGTAGCGTCCGCATGATGGCCGACTCCCCCGGGCCCGACGCCGCGACGCCGCGGCCGGTGCGCGCCCTGCTCACCGACCCGACGTTCGGGCCGTGGTTCTTCGGCAACCTCGCCTCGAACAGCGGCAACTGGCTCTACAACGTCACCGCGGCGGTCGTCGTCTTCAACCTCACCGGCTCGGCCCTGCTCGTCGGCCTCGTCAGCGTCGCCCAGTTCGCCTCCCTCGCGGTGCTCTCCCCGTGGGCGGGCGCGCTGGCCGACCGCCTTGACCGTCGGCTGCTCCTGCTCGCCAGCCAGTCGCTGGCGGCGGCGAGCGCGACGGCGATCGCCGTGGCCGTAGCCGTGCTCGGCGTCGACGGGCTGCCCGGCGCCTGGCCGGTCATCGCCGCCAGCGGCGGCATCGGCGTGGGCGTGGCCTTCGCCGGCCCGGCGCTCAACGCCCTCGTGCCCGCGCTCGTGCCCGACGCCGACCTCGAGGACGCCGTCGCGCTGACCTCGCTGACGTTCAACATCGGTCGCGCGCTCGGTCCCGCCGTCGGCGGGGTGCTCCTCGCCACCGTCGGCGCCGAGGTCGCCTTCGCCGCCAACGCCGTGAGCTTCCTCGCGCTCATCGGCGCGCTCACGGTCATCCGTCCGCGGGAGGTCGACCGCACCGGCGGCTCGGACCGCTCGGTGCGCGCCGGGCTGGCCTACGTCCGCGCCGACGGCGTCCTCGTCCTCCTCCTCGTCGGCGTCGGCGCGGTCGGCTTCGCCACCGACCCGGTCAACACGCTCGCACCGCCGCTGGCCGCCGCGCTCGGCGGCGGTGACGGGCTCGTGGCCTTCCTCGTCAGCGCCTTCGGCATCGGCGCGGCCGCGGTCGCGCTGCTCGCCGGCCGGGCCCAACGCCGCCTCGGCCTCGCGACCGTCGCGACGGGGGGCAGCCTCCTGCTCGCCTCCGGGCTCGCCCTCGCCGCGCTCGCCCCGGCCGCCCCCGTCGCGCTCGCCGGCTTCGCGGCGATGGGCACCGGCTTCCTCCTCGCCCTCACGAGCCTCACCGCCCTGCTCCAGCGCCGGGTGCGCGAGGACCTGCGGGGGCGGGTCATGGCCCTGTGGACCGTCGCCTTCCTCGGCACACGGCCGCTCGCCGCCCTCGTCGACGGCGCCGCGGCCGACGCCCTCGGGGTGCGTCCCGCCTTCGGGATCGCCGTCGCCGTGGCCCTCCTCGGCGCAGCGGTCGGCAGGGTGCTGCGGCGTCGCACGAGGGCGGCGGCGCCGACGGGCTGAGTGCGCCCGCGGTGCCGGTCTGTGTTGCTCAGGGCTCATCGTCGCGGGGATCGACCGCCTGGGACCACTCCTCGGCCTCGTCGACCTCGTCGAGGTCGAAGCGCGCCGGCAGCGCCGGCGGGGGGCGGTCACGGCGCAGGGCGAGCACCCCGCCGGCGAGCAGCGCGAGCACGGCGAGGCCGGCGAGGGCGGGTGTGGCGGTCAGCGCCTCGCGCTGGGCGGCGGCGAA
>JAWOAS010000111.1:0-4869 GCA_046498405.1 Egibacteraceae bacterium | reverse complement strand
GTCCTCGGCCTGTCGGAGGCCAACTCGAGCGAGTTCGCCCCGGAGACCCCCGACGCGGTCGTCGACCTCATGCCCGACCAGCGCGAGATCGACGACCTCGGCGGCACGATGCGGCTCGGCACCTACCCCTGCAGGCTCCGCGAGGGCACGCGCGCGCACGCCGCCTACGGCGAGGCCGTCGTCTACGAGCGTCACCGCCACCGCTGGGAGGTCGCCAACCGCTACCGCCAGCAGCTCGACGCCGCCGGCATGGTCATCGCCGGCGTCTCGCCCGACGAGCGACTCGTCGAGGTCGTCGAGCTCGCCGACCACCCGTGGTTCGTCGCCTCGCAGTTCCACCCGGAGTTCCGCTCCCGACCGAACCGGCCCCAGCCGCTCTTCGACGGGTTCGTCGCTGCCGCCAAGGCGCGGATGCTCGCCCAGGCCGGCCGCCTGCCAAGCCTCGACGTCGACCCCGCCTCGGTCTGAGCCCGCCCCGCCGGCGGTGGCATGGACGCCGCGGCCCCGCGGGTACGGATGGCCGGCAGGCACCGCCGCCCCGACGCGCCGCCCCGCCCGGGGGCCGCGACACGGGCGTGACCGCCCAGGCCCTGACCCAAGGAGCACGACGTGGCCGAGAGCTCTGCGATGGCGACCCTCGGGTCGCCGCCCGCGCCCTTCCGCCTGCCCGACACCGAGGGTGGTGAGGTCGCCCTCGCCGACCTGCGCGACGCCCCGGCGATCCTCGTGATGTTCATCTGCAACCACTGTCCGTTCGTCAAGCACGTCCAGGGCGAGCTCGCGCGCCTCGCCGAGGCCTACCAGCGCCGCGGGGTGGCCGTCGTCGGCATCAACGCCAACGACGCCGAGCGCTACCCCGAGGACGGCCCCGAGGCGATGGCCGAGGAGGCGCGCCGCGTCGGCTACACCTTCCCCTACCTCCACGACGCCTCCCAGGAGGTCGCCAAGGCCTACGGCGCGGCGTGCACCCCCGACCTCTTCGTCTACGGCCCCGCCGCGTCGCTGCCGGAGGGCGCCGAGGGCGCCGCCGAGGGGCACGTGCTCGTCTACCGCGGCCAGCTCGACGGCTCCCGTCCGGGCAACGACGTCCCCGTCGACGGGGTCGACCTGCGCGCCGCCCTCGACGCGGTGCTCACCGGCCGGCCCGTCGCCGCCGAGCAGAGGCCGTCGGTGGGCTGCTCGATCAAGTGGCGGCCCGGCAACGAGCCGGCGTAGCGGTGGCCGCCTTCGAGGTCGCCGACAGCCGCCGCGTCTACGACGGCGTGCTGTCCCGGGTCCGCGTCGACGCCCTGCGGGGGCCCGACGGCGCGACCTTCGAGCGCGAGATCGTCGAGCACGTCGACGCCGTGGCCGTCGTGGCCGTCGACGACGACGAGGTCGTGCTCGTGCGGCAGTACCGTCACCCCGTCGGCGCCGAGCTGCTCGAGATCCCCGCCGGCATCTGCGATGTCGCGGGCGAGCCGACCGAGACCACCGCCGCGCGCGAGCTCGCCGAGGAGGTCGGCCTCGCCGCGGCGCGCCTGACCCTCCTCACGAGCATCCACAACTCCGCCGGCTGGACCGACGAGCACACGACGCTCTACCTCGGCGAGGGGCTGACCCCCGTCGCCCCGCCGGATGGCTACGAGCCCGAGGGCGAGGAGGCCAGCCTCGCCGTCGTGCGCATGCCGCTGGCCGAGGCGGTCGTCGCCGCGGCCACCGGTGGGCTCACCGACGCCAAGACCGTCGTCGGTCTGCTCGCCGCCGGTCACCGCCTCGGGGTGCGCTGAGCCCTGCCCCACCCACGGGAGACGATCATTATGTCAACCGTGGTGCTAGGCTCGGCGGCGCCGACCCGAGGAGGGATGCCGTGGGCGCACTGCCGCGCTTCGCCGATCGCTACCTCGACCACCTCGCCGTCGAGCGCGGCCTGAGCGCGAACAGCCTCGCGGCCTACCGCCGCGACCTGCGCCTCTACGGCGTCTACCTCGAGGAGCGGGGGATCGCCGACCCCCGCGAGGCCACCCGCGGGGACCTCGCCGATCTCGTGGCCTGGCTGCGGCTGCGCCCGACCCCGCGCGGCGGGCTCTACGCCGCCTCGAGCATCGCGCGGGCGCTCGTGGCCGTGCGGGGACTGCACCGCTTCCTCCTCGACGAGGGCCTCGCAGCCGAGGACCCCTCCGGCGAGCTCGCCGGGCCCCGCCCGGGCCAGCGCCTCCCCAAGGCCCTGTCCGCCGCCGAGGTCGAGGCCCTGCTCGCGGCGCCGGCCGGCCAGGACCCCGTCGCGCTGCGCGACCGCGTGCTGCTCGAGCTGCTCTACGCCACCGGGCTGCGGATCTCCGAGCTCGTCGCCCTCGACCTCGACGACGTCGACCTCGAAGGGCGCACCGCGCGGGCGCGGGGCAAGGGCGGCCGTGAGCGCGTCGTGCCGGTCGGGCGGGTGGCCGCCACGGCCCTCGAGGCCTGGCTCGTGCGGGGCCGGCCCGCCCTCGCGCCGCGCGGGCCCGCCCTCCTGCTCAACCAGCGCGGTGGCCGGCTCACGCGCCAAGGCGGCTGGAAGATCGTCAAGGGCCACGCCGAGGCCGTCGGGCTCGGCGAGCGGGTGAGCCCGCACACGCTGCGGCACTCCTTCGCGACCCACCTGCTCGACGGAGGGGCCGACGTACGTGTCGTCCAGGACCTCCTCGGGCATGCCAGTGTCAACACCACCCAGGTGTACACGCTCGTCACCGAGGAGCGGCTGCGCGCCGTCTACGACGCCGCGCACCCGCGCGCGTCGCTCGAGCAGAGCGGCGAGACCGAGGAAGGAGCGCCGGCGCCATGACCGACGACGACCTCATCACCCGGGTCCGCAAGGAGCTCGAGTCCGAGCGCGACGCGGCGATCGCCGAGCTCCGCGACTACGGCGCCGACCCCTACTCCGAGCGGGTCGACAAGCTCGAGGGCGTCGACGAGAACTTCGCCGACCTCGCCCAGTCGACCGCCGAGCGCAGCGAGACCTACGCCCTCATCGACCAGGCACGCGTGCGCCTCGGCCAGGTCGAGGCCGCGCTCGGCAAGATCGAGGAGGGGACCTACGGCGTCTGCGAGGACTGCGGCGGACCGATCGGCGAGGACCGCCTCGAGGCCCGGCCCCTGTCGGTGCGCTGCGTCGACTGCGCGAGCAAGCGGTGAGGCCGAGCCCCGCGGGGCTCATCGCCCGCAAGCGCGACGGCGGTGAGCTCACCGCCGAGGAGCTGGCCCTGCTCGTCGACGGCTACCTCGACGGCAGCGTCTCGGAGGGGCAGATGGCCGCGCTGCTCATGGCCGGCGTCCTCAACGGCTTCACCCGCGCCGAGGCGCTCGCGCTCACGCGCATCCTCACCGCCTCCGGGCAGGTCCTCGACCTCTCGGGGCTGCCCGGGCCGACGATCGACAAGCACTCCACCGGAGGGGTCGGCGACGGCACGACCCTGCTCGTCGCACCGCTGCTCGCCGCCTGCGGCGCGCAGGTCGTCAAGCTCTCGGGACGCGGTCTTGGCCATTCCGGCGGCACGCTCGACAAGCTCGAGGCGATCCCGGGGATGCGGGTCGGCCTCGCCGAGGAGGAGATCCTCGACATCGCCGCCGACGTCGGCTGCGTCGTCGCCGCGCAGACCGACCGGCTCGTCCCCGCCGACCGGGCGCTCTACGCGCTACGCGACGTCACCGCGACCGTCGAGTCGGTCGCGCTCATCGCCTCGAGCGTGATGTCGAAGAAGCTCGCGGCCGGCGCGTCAACGATCGTCCTCGACGTCAAGGCCGGGGACGGCGCGTTCATGCCCGACGACGCCGCGGCGACCGAGCTCGCCGAGCTCTGCGTCGCGATCGGCGAGGGCGCCGGCCGCCGCACGAGCGCGCTCGTCACCGGCATGGACGAGCCACTGGGGCGGGGGATCGGCAACGCCCTCGAGGTCGTCGAGGCCGTCGAGCTGCTCTCCGCTCCGCCGAGGGGCCGGCTGGCCGAGGTCGCCCTCGCGCTGGCCGCCGAGGGGCTGGCCGGGGCGCGGGGGACCGCGCCGGCCGCCGTCGAGGCGGAGCTGCGCGGGGCCTGGGAGCGCGGCGCCGCGCTCGAGCGCCTCGGGGCGATGATCGCCGCGCAGGGAGGCGACCCTGCGGTGTGCGAGGACCCCCGGGGCGTCCTGCCCGCCGCACCGGTGCGCCGGACGGTCGCCGCCGCCGAGCGTGGCGTCGTGCGCGGGGTGCCCGCACGGGCGGTGGGCGAGCTCACCGTCGCGCTCGGCGCGGGCCGGGCGCGCAAGGACGACGACGTCGACCCCGCCGTTGGCGTCTGGCTCGCCGTCGAGGTCGGCGACGAGGTCGCGCCCGGCGACCCGCTCGGCGAGGTCCTCGCGCGCACCGACGCCCAGGCCGACGAGGCCGTCACGCGCCTCGCCGCCCTCGTCGAGGTCGGCGCGCCAGCCACCCCCACCCCGACGCTGCGCGCCCGCCTCGGCGGCGCGTGAGGACCACCGTCCCTGCCGCGTCCGCCGAACGCCCGGGATGAGCCGCGGGGCAGCCGGGTACGGTCACGACGGTCGAGGGCACCGCCGGGCCGGGACCCCCGACGCGAGGACGCCGCCTCGGCGAGCGCTCGCAGCGCAGGACCGCGGCAGGAGGGAGACGACCGTGCGACGCGACGACGCCTACCTCAACGACGCGGCGCAACGCAGCCGGCAGCGGCGCGAGGCCATGCTCGAGGAGGTCCTGCGCGCCGCGACGACGTTCATGGTCGTGGTCTTCGGCGGCGGCATCCTCACCGGCCTGCCCTTCGTGCCGCCGTGGCTCTTCGCCGCGGCCCTCGCCGCGGTCGCGCTGTCCCTGCCGCTCAGCATCATCGTGCGTCTCGGGGCGCAGGCGACGGCGCCGCTG
>JAWOAS010000047.1:0-12006 GCA_046498405.1 Egibacteraceae bacterium | reverse complement strand
CGGCGGAAGCCCTCCTCGCCGCCGGGGTTGGCCAGGCCGGTCAGCGCCCCGCGCAGGTCGTCCATGATGCTGCGGGCGGTCCGGTCGCCCTGCAGCGGGCCGGCCTCGTCGGTCTCGGGGTCGTAGGCGGTGAGCTCAGACAGCGTGCCGATGGCCTCGTTGACCCGCTCGACGAGGCCGGTGACCTGCTCGACGGCGGCGTCGACGTCCCGGTCGGCGCTGACCGTCGCCGGGCCGGTCTCCTGCAGCTCGAGGGTCAGCCCCTCGAAGAGGTCGTCGATGGTGTTGCTCGGCCGGGACACCGCGAGCCCCTCGACGTCGAGCTCGGCGTCCTGCGCGGCGCGCGCGGTCTGGAAGCCCCAGCCACCGCCGGCGTCGACGGTGAAGGCCTGCTCGGCGCCGGTCTCGGTGCCGGCGAGGACGAGGCTGTAGGAGCCGGGCTCGACCTGCACGGTGCTCGCGGTCACACCGAGGTCGGCGGCGTTGACCGCGTCGACGAGGTCGGCCAGGGTGGCCTCGGCGTCGAGGTCGGCGGTGACGTCGGTGCCGTCGATGGCAAGGGTGAGGTCGCCGAGGGCGGCGTCGAGGCCGTCGAAGGCGTGGTCGCTGAAGCTGCGCTGGGCCTGCGCGAGCTGGGTGACCTCGAAGCTCGCGCTGCCCTGGGGCGGGCGGCCGGTGACGGCGACGTCGGCGGCGTCGCCGGTGGTCTCGGCGGTGAAGAGGTCGGCGAAGCTGTTGCCGCGGCGGACCTCGTCGACCGCCGAGCGCACCCCGGAGAGCTTCTGGGTGACCGCGGTCCATGCCTCGCGGTCCTGGGCGAGGCCTTCCTGGCGGGCGACGAGGCGGTTGAGCGGCTGGCGCTCGGCCTCCATGATCTGGTCGACGAGGTCGGGCGGCAGCCCGCTGGCGATGCCGCCGATCGACATCATTGGTCCGGTACTCACGACGACCTCCCTCCTGCCGCCACCGGCGGTGGGGCCGGGCCGGCCCCCGCGTCACCGGCGGTGACGCGGGGGCGGTGGCCTGTGGTCACGGTCGTGACCGGCTAGCCGAGGAGCCCCAGGACCGACTGGGGGACCATGTTGGCCTGGGCGAGCATCGAGGTGCCGGCCTGCTGGAGGATCTGGTGACGGGTGAAGTCGACCATCTCCTGGGCCATGTCGGTGTCGCGGATCCGCGACTCCGAGGCCTGCAGGTTCTCGGTGGTGACCTGCAGGTTCGCGATCGTCGACTCGAACCGGTTCTGCACGGCGCCGAGCGTGCCGCGCTGCTCCGAGACCTGCGTGATGGCGTTGTCGATGGCGTCGATGGCGCCGTCGACATCGCCATCGTCGGCGAGGACGTTCAGTCCGTCGACGCCGAGCGCGCCAGCGGACATGTCGCCGATCGAGATCGTGAGCTGGTCGTTCTCCGAGGCGTCGGCGCCGACCTGGAAGGTCGCGCCACCCGTAGCCTCGGCGCTATCGCCGTCGGGGAAGTTGATCTCAGAGCTACTGTCGATCGTGAGGTCCTCACCACCGGTACGGGTCACGACAAGCTTGTCGCCGTCAGCCTCGACGCTGTACTCCGACCCGAGCTGTTCTTGCGCCTGCGTGTTGAGCTCGGTGGCCAACTCAGCAACGTTCTCGACGTCTGCTGCGTCGACGCTCAACGTCTCACCAGCGATCTCGAGTTCGTGGTTCGTACCATCGCTTGCAATCGTCACGTCCTCGCTCGTGACAGTCGCCGACATCTCGGAGCTACCGTCGAGCAGCTCGATGGAGCCGAACTTCGTCGTCTCGGCGATCCGGCTGATCTCGTCGGCGAGCTCGTCGATCTCGTCCTGGGCAGCCTGCTGGGCCGCAGCGTCGTTCGACCCGGTGTTGGCGGCCTGCACCGACAGCTCCCGCATCCGCTGGAGCATCGAGTGCACCTCGGTGAGCGCACCCTCGGCGGTCTGCACGACCGAGATGCCGTCCTGGGAGTTGCGGGTCGCCTGCTCGAGGCCACCGACCTGGCTGCGCAGCCCCTCGGAGATGACGAGGCCGGCGGCGTCGTCGGCGGCGCGGTTGATGCGGAAGCCGCTCGAGAGCTTCTCGAGGGACTTGCCCATGTCGCCCTGCGTGGCGTTGAGGTTGCGGTAGGCGTTGAACGCCATCACGTTGTTGTTGATCTGCATGGTGTGAACCTCCGTGTTCACCGGTGTCCCGGGACCTCCGGTCGGTCCCGCACCGCCCCGTCCTGGGGCGTTGGGACTCTCGTCGGTCAGGTGACCGCCGGCTTAAGGAGGTGACGCAGGGCGATTCGGCGGGAGGTTCAGGCCACGCCGTAGCGCACCCAATCGGCGACCGCCGAGGCGATGAGCTGCACCGCGATCGCCGCGAGGAGGAAGCCGAGCAGGCGGCTGACGAGCTCGATGCCGTTGTCCTTGAGCACCCGGGCCAGCAGCCCCGAGAAGCGCATGCCGAGCCAGACGATGACGAGCACGCCGACGAGCGCCAGCAGCACCGAGAGCACGCCGCCGGTGGTGTCAGCCTGCTGGATGTAGAGCATCGTCGCGGCGATCGCGCCGGGGCCGGCCAGCAGCGGGGTGCCCAGCGGCACGAGCGCGACGTTGCGGCCGCGCTCGGCCTCCCCGGCGGCGTCGTCGGGGCCGGGGCTCAGCAGCTCCAGGGCCACGAGGACGAGGATGAGCCCCCCGGCGACCTGCAGGGCCTCCAGCGAGATGCCGAGCACGGCGAGCAGCGGCTCGCCGAGCAGCGCGAAGACGAGGATGACCCCGCCGGCCACCCCGGTGGCCTGCCAGGCGGCCTTGCGCTTGCCGGCGCGGTCCTTGCCGCGCGTGAGCGCGAGGAAGACCGGGACGTTGCCGACGGGGTCCATGATGACGAGCACGGTGACGAAGGCCTGCGCGAGCAGGGTCGCATCGAGCGCGAGGTCGGCGGTGTCCATCGCTCCAGGAGAGCTCGTCGGGGGGCCGACCCTCAGCGCCGCACCGGCGCGGGGTCGTGGGGGCGACGCGCCCGGGCCGCCGAGGTCCCGTCCTCCGCACAGCCTGTCTCAGAGCAGACAAGCCACTCCGGGGCATGAGGCCCTGCCGCGGTCGCACCGCGACCGCTCGACGCCTTGGGAGGCGCCGGGGCTCAGGGGCACCCGGTCTGGGCTGCCGGTGACCGACACCACGCAGGTGAGAGCCATCTCGAGTCAGCCCGGTAGGTGAAGATGGAGCCTCCGAGCGGTTGTTGGAGGACGGGGCCTCGACGGCCCGGACACGCCCGACACCCTAGCGCGCGGGCGGCCCGGCGCGGGGCTCAGCCCTCGCCCTCCTCGTCCTCAGGCAGGCCCAGGCGGTGGGCGGCGTCGACCGCAGCAGTGCGGTTGGGCACGCCGAGGCGGTCGTAGACCTCCTGGCAGTGCGCCTTGACGGTGCGCTCGGTGACCCCGAGCTTCACCGCGATCTGCGGGTTGGTCAGGCCCTGCTTCAAGTACCGCAGCACCTCGACCTGCCGTGGGGACAGCACCGGGCGGTCCTCCTCGATCGCGGCCTGCTGGGCGAGCATCGTCTCGGTGGAGTCCTCGCGGGCGAGTTGGCTGCCGCGGTCCTCGAAGCGCGTCTCGATCGAGCCGAAGTTCACGACGTCGCCGTGGCGCAGCGCCCGCGAGGTCGACAGCCGCTCGGCGTTGACGAACGTGCCGTTGGTCGAGCCGAGGTCCTCGATGAGCACCGTGCCCTGCCGGCGGGTCACCCGGGCGTGGGCGAGGCTGACGTGGTTGTCGGGCAGCACGAGGTCGTTGCTCGAGCGCCGGCCGATGACGAGGTCGTCGCCGGTGACGATGAGCGTCGTGCCCTTCAGCGGGCCCTCGCTGGTGACCACGAACGTCGGCTGCGGCGTGAGGCGCTTGGCGGGTGCTACCACGGCTCGCTCACTTCCCCTCTGCTCGGCACGGCGCGCCGCTGCCCGCAGAGCGCGAGCAGGCGCGCGACGGTCTCCGCGGTGGTCGCCCACCGCCCGATCTCCTCGTCGTCGTGGCGCCCGTGGTAGTCGCTGCCGCCGGTGGCGGCCAGCCCACGGTCGGCCGCCAGCGACCGCCAGCGGTCCCTCGTCGGGGTGTCGTGGCCGGGATGGTCGCTCTCGACGCCGGCCAGTCCCGCGGCGACGAGGCGGTCGAGCAGCGCGGTCGACACCGGCTGGCCCTCGCAGCCGCGGTCCAGCCCCGGGTGGGCGAGCACCGCGACGCCGCCGGCGGCGACGATGAGCGCCACCCCGTCCTCGGGCGCGAGCGCGCGCTTGGGCTCGTACGCCGCCGCGCCGTCGCCCAGGTAGCGGTCGAAGGCCTCGCGGGTGTCGGCGACGTGCCCGGCGGCGGCGAGCGCCTCGGCGAGGTGGGGGCGGGCGATCGCGGCGTCGCCGGCGATGGCCTCGACCGCGGCGAGGTCGACGCTGATCCCGAGGCCCTCGAGCCGGGCGAGCATCGCCTCGGCGCGACGGCGGCGCTCGCCGGTGAGCCGGCGCAGCTCAGCGGCCAGCGCGGGGTCGGCGGGGTCGAGGCCGTAGCCGAGGACGTGGACGCTCCTGCCGGCCTCCTCGGTCGAGAGCTCGATGCCGCCGAGGAACGCGAGGCCGTGGGCGGCGGCGGCCTGTGACGCCTCGGCCCAGCCGGCGGTCGTGTCGTGGTCGGTGAGCGCGAGGCCGGCCAGGCCCGCCGCGGCGGCGCGCGCGACGACCTCCGCCGGGGCGTGGACCCCGTCGGAGTGGACGCTGTGGGTGTGCAGGTCGTGCATGTGGCAGGCAACGTACCGCAGGGCCGGGCGGGGTGTGGGCCAGCGCGCCCCGAACGGGCGCGCGGGGCCGACCTGTCCGGCCGGACACCCTAGGCTTGGCGGCGTCGCGGGCGGCTGGAGGCTGGCGCTGCGGCGCCGGGGCTGCCGCGCCGGGGCTGCCGCGCCGGGGCTGCGGCGCCGGGTCGAGGTGAGGACCGAGTGAGGAGGCAGGCGTGGGCGAGACGGCGCTGCCGCGGCCGGAGGTCGCCGTCGGGGTGGTCGCGGTGCGCGAGGGCCGGCTGCTGCTCGTCAAGCGCGGCCACGGCGCGGGGGTGGGCCACTGGGCGCTGCCCGGCGGGCGGCTCGAGCCCGGCGAGTCGCTCGAGGAGGGCGCCGCCCGCGAGCTCGCCGAGGAGACCGGGCTGGCCTGCGAGGTCGGCGCGCTGTGCGGCATCGCCGAGCGGCGCGGCCCCGACTACCACTACGTCATCTGCGACTTCTGGGTCACCGCCTGCCAGGGCGAGGCCGCCGCGGCCGACGACGCCGACGACCTCGTCTGGGCCGGACTCGCCGAGCTCGACGCGCTGCCGCTCGTCGACGGGCTCGCCGGCTGGCTCGCCGAGCACGGCGTCACCGCCCTGCTGCGCTGAGCCGCGGCCGGTCGCGGGGCCGGTGACGGGCCGTCGGGCACGCGGCCCACCCGCGGTCGTCAGAGGACGACGCCGGTCACGCGACGAGCCCGCGAGCGTCAGAGGACGACGTCGACCTGCGCAGCCGCCCACGACAGCGCGGGGTGCAGCAGCGGGTCGTCGAGGCGGCGGTGCAGCCGCACCCGCGAGGAGGCCACCGCCCGCTGCGCCCGCGGCGCCCACAGCGCGAGCGCTCGGCCGGCGGGCCGCACCGAGGAGATCGCCGCGACCCCGTCGAGATCGCCCCAGCGCTGGGCGATCGCCACCGCCCAGCGGCTCGTCAGCGCCCTCGGCGCCGCAGAGAGGTGCACGCCGGCGCCGGCGCGGGCCGCCCAGTCGCTCGAGACGTCGAGCACGACGAGCGGCTCGGCGAGCTCGGCGATGACGAGCGTGCGCTGCGCCGCGCGGTCGAGCACCCCGAGCGGCTGGCAGGCCTCGGCGAGGCACGTGGCCACCGCTGAAGAATCGAAGGCCCCGAGCGCGGTGGTGTCGGTGCCAGCGGCGGGGCGGGGGTGGGCGATCGCGGCGTAGAGCACCCCGTCGACGCCGTCGGCGCCGAAGGCGTCGAAGCGGCCTGGCTTGGCCAGCGGCGTGCGGCGGAACCCGTCGAAGGTGGTGGGGCGCGCGCCTGCGTGGAGGAAGATCCGGGCCCACACCTGGCCCGCCTCCAGCGTGAGACGCTCGCCCTCGCGCGGCTCTGGCAGGTCCCCCGGCGCGGGTGGGGAGGCCAGCCGCTCGCTCAACCGACTCGCCTCCGCTAGTCGCGGCCCTCGGCGGCGGCGACCTCGACGAGACGCGCCGGGTCGCCGCCGGTGCCGAGCCACCCTCGGGGCGTCCACTCCCGCTCGTCGGCGAGGAGCCCGGCGTTGGGGGCGTCCCACCACGCCGCGACCGCGAGCGGCTCCATGCCCGCCGGCAGCGCGCGCTGCGCCCGCCGGCCCGCGGGGCTGGCGGGCTGACCGCCGTGGCCGTGCTCGTCGGGCAGCTGGTAGGCGTGGACGTGCCAGCGGCCGCGCTCGTCCTTGCAGCCGAGCAGCTCGGTGCCCCCACCGGTGCGGGCGCCGATGACGTGGCGGATCGCCGAGGCGCTGATGCCCAGCCGCCTCGCCGCGTCGTCGAGACGCACCGCCGAGGCGTCCATGCGCCGGCGGGCCAGCGCCCCGCGCAGCGACGGCCCGACCGCGGCGTCGGCGGGGTCGGCGGGCGTGGCCACCGCGGCGAGCGCCGCCCGCTCGGCCTGCGGCAAGGCCGCCGCGGTCCGCGACGTCGCCGCGAGCTCGGCGAGCAGGCCGGCGAGCTCGGCCTCGACGGTCTCGCGCTCGGTGTGGGCCGCCTCGGCGTAGGCGACGACCGCGTCGTCGAGCGTGCGGGGCATCGGCGGGCTCCTCGGTCGCGCTTTCCGGTGCTCACAGTCTAGCGCAGTGTGAGCGGCTGTGAACGGCTGGGGTGACCCCGTGCGACGCGGGCGGCGTGGCCGTTCTGCCGGCGGGTGCCGCGTGGCCTCGGGCGACGCGCGGCCGCACGCCGCGACCTCAGCCCCGTGGCCGCTAGCGCGGCTCGCGCAGGAACGCCGCGAGCCGCGGCAGCACGAAGCCGGGGGCGTCGAGGAGCACCGCGCGGCGCGCGCCGGGCACGAGCAGCGTCTCGGCGTGGCTGCCGAGGCGCTGGCAGGTCGCCCGCACGACGCGGGGCGCGACCACGCCGTCGCCGACGCCGGCCAGGGCGAGCAGCGGCACCCGCAGCGCCCGCAGGTCCGGCTTGCGCTCGGGGTGCAGGAAGATCGAGGCGAGCCCGTCGAGGGTGGCGCGGTGCACGGTGTGGGGGTGGGCCCACAGCCGCGCGCGCACGCCGGCGTCGGCGGCGAGGTCGCGCCGCGACAGCAGCGCGCCGACGGGCACCCGCACCCGCTCGGCGGCGCCGGGGGCGTCCTCGAGCAGCCGCGACAGGCCCGCGCCCAGCGGGAAGGTCAGCGCCCGGCGACTGCCCGGCAGCGTCGCGTCGACGTCGCGCAGGTCGATCGGGCCGACGGCGGCCACCGCGGCCACCCCCGGCGTCTCGATCGCCGCGTAGGGGGCGAGCATCCCGCCGAGCCCCGCGCCGAGCAGCGCGACGGAGGTCTCCCAGCGGCTGCGGGCGGCCTCGACCGCCGCGGCCACGGCGACCATCGCGTCGCGGTAGGTCAGCCGGCCGCGCACCCCGCCGCTACGGCCGTGCCCCGGCCAGTCGAGCGCGAGGACGTGAAGCCCCTTCCCCGCGAGCTCGGCCAGCGGGTCACTGCCGGCGGCCTCGGCGACGGCCTCGTGCGCGGCGGCCAGGCCGTGCAGCGCGACGACCGCCGGCGCGTCCGGCTCGGCGGCGTCGTGGGCGGTGAGGTGCAGCGTCGTGGCCTCGACGCTGACCCACAGGTCGGTGGCCATACGTGGATGCTAACCGGCGGCGGCGGCGCGCTCGGCGCGCGAGGGCGTCGAGGCGAGGTAGACCCCGGCCAGCACGACCGGCGCGGCGGCGATGAACAGCGCCCCGGGCACCTCGGCGAAGACGACGTAGGCGAGGAGCCCCGCGCCGACGGGCTCGGCGAGCACCGCCACGGCCACCGCGGTGGCCGACAGGGTCGACAGCAGCCCGTTGAAGACGGTGTGGCCGAGCAGCTGCGGGCCGGCCACGAGCGCGGCGATCGCCGCCCACGTCGCGGCGTCGTAGGCGCCATCGCCGCGCAGGCCGAGCGGCGCGCCGGTGGCCAGGCACGCGGCGAGCAGGAGCACCGCGGCGACGGCGTAGACCACGGCGGCGTAGACGCTGACGGGCAGGCGCCGGCGCGCCGAGCGGCCGACGAGGAGGTAGCCGGCCACCGCGACCGCCCCGCCGAGGGCCATGAGGTCCCCGGCGGTGCCCCGGCCGGTGCCGGCCTCCGCCCCGGTCAGCCCCGACAGCCCCGCCACGGCGGCGCCGAGACCGGCAAGGGCGATGCCCGCCCACGTCCGCCGGCTCGGGGGTTCGGAGAGCAGCAGCGCCGCGCCGACCCCGACGAACAGCGGCGACATCGCGACGAAGAGCACCGAGGAGGCCACCGTCGTGTAGTCGAGCGAGCTGATGAACAGCGCGAAGTGCAGCGCGAGCAGCGCGCCGGAGCCGAGCAGTTGGCGGCGCTGGCCGCCGTCGAGCGGCGGCAGCCGCCGGGCGGCCCGCAGCGCGAACGGCGCGAGCGCGAGGGCCCCGAGCGCGCAGCGCCAGAACGCCACGGCCAGGGCGGGGGCGTCGGCGAGGCGGATGAGGATCGCCGCGGAGGACACCGCGACGACGCCGACGACGACGCCGCCGTAGACGACGGGCCGGGGCAGCGCCGCGACGGGGCTCGAGGAGGGCGGGGCGGAGGACACGGGCGTCTATACTGCCCGCCGCTGCGGCGCGCGCACGAGCGCGCCGCCCGCTCGAGCAGGCGCGGGCCCGCCGGCGGCCAGCGGGTCCCGCCGAGGCCGCATGCGCCGCGCCAGGAGCCACGCCATGGCACGCGCCATCCTCCACCGCGCCGTCCTCGTCGACCGCGACGCCCTCGCCGGGGCCTCCGGCGACCCCGGCGCGGTCGACCCGGTCGTGCGGGTGGCGACCCTGCCGGGCACCGCCGCCCCGGCGGTGGCCCACCGCACCTACCGCGGGCCGCAGGGGCACTACCTCGAGCACGTCGCCCTCCTCGGACCCGACGGGGCCGAGCGCTACCGCTCCCCGCGCCGGCCGATGGTCCTCGAGGGCGAGAGCATCACCACCGACGTCGCAACCGAGATCACCGGCATCGAGCTCGACAGCGCCGAGGAGCACGCCCTCGTCTGCTACGTCGACAAGGCCGAGGTCGGCCGCGTGCCGGTCTTCGTCGAGACCCCCGACGGCGGGGACCCGCGGCTGGCGACCAAGCACACCCTCGCCCAGGCGCTGAAGAAGTCGACGATCCTGTGGGTGACGATCCCCCAGACCGACAAGCGCGGCCGTCCCGCCAAGCCGGTGCACCGCCCGGTGTGGTTCGTCGCCGACGGCACGACGGTCTACGTCCTCTCCGGCCCCGGCGAGCAGGAGCTGCCCGGCATCGACGAGGTCAGCGAGGTCACCCTCTCGGCCCGTGGCAAGGACGCCCAGAGCCAGATCGCCGAGATCGCTTGCGCCGTCGAGGCCGTCGACGTCGACGACCCGCGCTACGCGCGCTTCGAGTCCCAGGCGCTGACCCGCCGGCTCAACCTCACCGACGGCGACGGCGCCGCGCAGCGCTGGCGGCAGACCTGCCGCCTCTACGCGCTCACGCCCCAGCTCGGGCTGCCGGAGGAGCCCGAGAAGGCCGCGGCGGGCGGCGGCAAGGCCGCGGGCAAGGCTGCGGCGAGCGGTGGCGCCAAGGCCGCGGAGGGCGCCAAGGGCGGCGCCGGCCAGGGCGCGGGCGAGGGCCAGGCCGCGGCGGGCGAGACCGCCGGCGGCGGGTCGGGCGGCGGCGAGGCCGAGCAGGCCGACGCGCCGCAGATCGACCAGGAGGTCTACGACAAGCTCATCGCCGAGGGCGCCCCGGAGCGCACCGCCCGCGCCAAGGCCAAGGCCGCGTTCGTGCGCGCTCAGCGCAAGGCCGAGCGCGAGCAGGCCGAGCAGGGGTAGCCCACAACAAGCTTTCCTCGGCGAAACGGTACCGAAGGAAAGTTGGCGAAGAGGGCACTCCGCCGACCGCGAGGGCGGTCGCCCGCTCCTCCCTCGGCCGGCTGCCAGCCGCGGTCGAGGCGGGGGCCACATGGTCGACCTGGCAGGATGCGCTCGACGCGCTCGGGCAGGCCGGGGCGGGCGCCCCGCTCGGTGATGGCCCAGCGGTCGTCGTCCTCGATGAGTTCCCCTACCTCCTCGAGCGAGACCCCGGCCTCGAGGGCACCCTCCAGGCCGCCTGGGACCACGCCCTCCAGCACACCGGGATCCTGCTCGTCATCGTCGGCTCCGACGTCTCGATGATGGAGGCGCTGACGACCTACGGGCGGCCGCTTTACCAGCGAGCCGTGCCCAAGCAGCTCGAGCCACTCGATCCCGCCGAGGTGGCCGAGCTCCTCGGCCTCGACCCGACCGAGGCGCTCGACACCTACCTCATGACCGGCGGCTTCCCCAAGATCGTCGCCGAGCGTGCGGAGCACGCCAGCCGCGAGGCGTTCCTCGCCGCGGCGACCGCCGACGAGGCGCACCCCCTCGTCTTCACCGGCGCGCAGATGCTGGACGCCGAGTTCCCGCCCCATCTCCGCGCCCGCGCCGTCCTCGAGGCCATCGGCTCGGGAGCGCGGGCCTTCTCGGCGATTCGCACGCGCGCGGGGGTCTCGGAGCGCACGCTGGCCGCCGCCCTCGAGCAACTCGTCGCCGCAGGGGTCATCACCCGATCCGATCCTCGCGCCAGCCGGCGCATCACCAAGCGGACGCGCTACGGCGTGGCCGACCCCTACCTGCGCTTCTGGCTGCGCTTCCTCGCCGAGCGCCGCACCGACGTCGCGCGTGGGCGGGGCGACCTCGTCGCCGACGACATCGACCGCGCCTGGCAGGACTACGCCGGCTCGGCAGTCGAGCCGCTCGTCCGCTCGGCGATCGAGCGCCTCCTGCCCGACTCGAGGTTTGGCGAGGCGCGCTGGGTCGGGGCCTACTGGACACGCGACCATCGCGTCGAGGTCGACCTCGTCGGCACCGACCGCGACGGCCCCGACGCCCGGGTGACGTTCACCGGCGCGGTCAAGTGACGCGCCTCGCGGCCCTTCGACGTCGACGACGCGGGCCTGGCCCGACGCCTCGGCCGCGAGGTGCCCGGCTAGCAGCCTGCCACCGCCACCGTCGGGGTCTCCCGCACCGGCTTCACCGACGACGCCGCCCTCGACGTCGCCATGGGACCCGACGAGCTGCTCGCAGCCTGGCGCTGACCTCGGCCGGCGCCCTGCCAGGCGCCCCGCCCGGGCGCAAGCGGAGGACGGCGCGGCTCGTCCGGCTGGTCGATGGAGCGTTCGGCCGCCACGGCGGGCAAAGGCTCCACCGAACGGGCCGGGGTCATGGGCGGAAGCCGCCGCGGCGGCGCACCGACCATTCAATGGAGCGCTTGGCCGCCACGGCGGGCAAAGGCTCCACCGAACGGGCCGGGGTCATGGGCGGAAGCCGCCGCGGCGGCGCACCGACCATCCGATGGAGCGTTCGGCCGCCCCCGCGGACGAACGCTCCACCGAGCGCGCCCCCGGCGTGTCGAGGCGCCGGGCTGCGGGCGGCGGGGCGTCGGACGTGGCCGCAGGGTTCGCCGGGCGCGGCACGGCGGGCGGGCAGCCGCGGGGCGGCGGGGCGCCGCCGCGGCGGTCAGCTGCGGCGTAGCCGCCAGGCCAGCGCGAGCACCGCGAGCCCGGCGGCCGCGGCGAGGGCGGCAAGCAGCGCGAGCGGCAGCTCGGCGGGCTGCTCGCCGGTGACGGCGAAGGCGACCTCCTCGCCGGCAGGCACCTCCCAGCGCACGGTGCGCTCGTCGTCCTCGAGGGTGCCGCCGTCATGGTCGAGCACCTCGCCGGGCATGCGCACCGCGATGGTGTAGCGCAGCGCATCCTCGAGCTC
>JAWOAS010000215.1:0-4359 GCA_046498405.1 Egibacteraceae bacterium | reverse complement strand
CATAGGTGAGGACCTCTTCGGGCGTCAGGCCCGCGGTCATGGCCATGACCGACGGCAGAAACATGGTGCGACCGTTTTCAGTGGCCAGTTAGGGCCACCGAGTTGGGCTGGATGGTCATGGCCCCACCATCGGCAATGGCCAGATCTCCGGAGACGGTGACCCATTTGGCGGTACCGGCAGAGGTATATTGCAAGACCTGGGCAGAGGCGCCGCCGGAAGGGACATGGGAGTAACCGTCACCGGTGAGGTGGGCAATGGTTAAAACGTCATCACCGGTGAAGTTGACGTCGATGCCGGTGCCTTCGGCAAATTGGAGGGTGTCCTGGGAGTCGATATTGTAGGTAGTGGTGTCACCGTCCTGGGCGGTCCAGTATTGGTAGTTGTCCAAACCGGTGACGGCAAAGTCAATGGTGTCGGTGGTGGCGTTACCGGTAATGGTGAGATTGCTGCCGGCGGTAAAGGTCAAGGTATCATCGGGATCATCGGCCACCGGGTCGGTGCCGGAGGGGACATCAAAGGTAGTAAAGACGTTCTGGCTGCCGGGGATATCGGAAGTTAAGGCAATAGTACCGGTAGCATTGGGGAGGGTGTAGCTGCGGGCAGCGGTCAGGGCCCCGGCATCCAGGGTGCCGTAGTAGGTACCACTTGAGCCCATGATCTGCAGCTGGGAGTCGGTGTGGCTTAAGATGATGTCGTAGGCGCCGGCTTGGGTCCAGTCGCTGGTTAGGTTACCCAAGGACAGGGTGTGGGCAATATCAAAAGCTCTGGCTTGACGTAGTGGGCACGGCTCACATGTCGTCTTCTGTCCTTAACTTCCTGGTTTTTATCCAAGATGCGATACATGGTGCGCACAGAACAGAGATGGGTCCCTTCATCCAGAAGGGTGGCATAGACCTCATGGGGAGCTTTATCCTGGAAACGCTCTGAGTGAAGGGTATCCAGGACTTCCTGTTCTTCTTCCTGGCTAAGGGCCAAGGGTGGCTTTGGTCGCTCTTTTTTGGGGGATTTTAGGGCAAAATACCTGTAAAAGGAGGCCCGAGATATGTTCAAGGCTTCACAGGCCTCCTTCTGGTTACCAGTAGACTGTCCCAAATCTTTGACTGCCATCATGAGGATGTGTCGTCGTTCTCGTCTGGATCCTGATGATTCTCCAGGATCTTTGAAATTTTTTTTTGAACATCAATGATGGTTTCAGCTTTCTTGAGCCGGTCACGGAGCTTGGCATTTTCCCGCTCCAGTTGATCAATGCGCTTTTGTTCCTGCTTGTTCTGGACAGGCTTACGGCCCCGTTTCTGGGCAACACTATTGAGGACCCCCTCTTTGCGTTGTTTTCGCCAGAGGGTGAGATATGAGGAGTATAGTCCTTCCCTGCGCAGCAAGGCCCCGATTTCCCCCTGCTGCGAACAGGAGTCGACTTCAGCTAAAATCTGAAGTTTATACTTTGCGGTAAAACGGCGTCTTGTCTTTTGGGCCTGAACTTCGGGATCGGGCCGCCCACGTCCTCGACCGCAGCGCTAGGGTCGGCGACCCGAGGGCACGCGAGGTGCCGACTGTCGAGTGACGACCGAGGGTAGGGGCGGGGCATGCAGTGGGTGAGGGGTCCTGAGCCCGTGCCCGTGGCGTCGGGCGAGCACCTCACCTCGACGCTGTGGCGGCGGGCCGGCGACGCCGAGGAGATCGCCGTCCACCACGACGGCCAGCGCTGGACGAGCGTGACCTGGCGCGAGCTCGCCGACCGCGTCGAAGCGGTCGCCGCCGGGCTCATCGCCCACGGGATCGCCCCGGGTGCTGCCGTCGGCATCATGAGCGCGACGCGCCTCGACTGGACCATCGCCGACCTCGCGATCCTCTCGGTCGGGGCGGTCACCGTGCCGATCTACGAGACCGACTCCCCGCGGCGTTGCGCGCGCATCCTCGCCGACGCCGAGGTCGCGCTCGTCCTCGCCGAGCACGGGGGCCTCGCCGAGCGCGTCGCCGAGGCCCGCGAGCACGTCGACTGGGACGGCGAGGTCCTCGTCATCGACGACGGGGCGCTCGAGTGGCTCGCCGGGCGCGCGAGCGACGCCGACCGCGCCGAGGTCGACCGTCGCCGCGCGGCGATCAGCGCCGACGACGTCGCCTCGATCGTCTACACCTCCGGCACGACCGGCACCTCGAAGGGCTGCGTGCTCACCCACCGCAACCTCCTGTGGACGGTCCGGCAGTCCCTCGTCGCCGTCGAGGCGGCCTTCCGCAACCCCGACGCCTCGACGGTGCTCTTCCTGCCGCTGGCCCACGTCTTCACCCGGCTCGTGCAGTTCGGCTGCCTCGAGCAGGGCGTGAGCGTGGCCTACGCCCGCTCGCTGCGCTCGCTGCGCGACGACCTGCCCGAGCTGCAGCCGACGTTCCTGCTCACCGTGCCGCGCGTGCTCGAGAAGCTCTACGACGGCGCCCGCGCCCAGGCGGGCGGCTGGCGTCGCGCCGTCTTCGACGCCGCCGACCGCGCCGCGGTCGAGGCCGGCACCGCTACGGAGGTCGGGCCGCTGCTGCGCCTGCGACTGCGCCTGGCCGACGCCCTCGTCTACCGGCGCCTGCGCGAGGCCGTCGGCGGCCGCCTCGAGGTCGTCGTCTCCGGCGGCTCGCCCCTCGGCGCGCGGCTGTCGCACTTCTTCCTCGCCGCGGGCATCGCCGTGGGGCAGGGCTACGGGCTGACCGAGACGAGCCCGGCCTGCACCTTCGACCAGCCCGACGACCCGACGCCGGGCACCGTCGGCACGCCGCTGCCGGGGGTGGAGATCGCGATCGCCGACGACGGCGAGGTCTGCGTCCGCGGCGAGAACGTCTTCGCCGGCTACCACCGCGACCCCGAGGCGACCGCCGAGGTCGTCGACGACGACGGCTGGCTGCGCACCGGCGACCTCGGCGAGCTCGACGAGCGCGGGTCGCTGTGGATCACCGGGCGCAAGAAGGAGCTCATCGTCACCGCCGGCGGCAAGAACGTCGCGCCCGAGCCCCTCGAGGAGGCCATCCGCGCGCACCGGCTTGTCTCCCAGGCCGTCGTCGTCGGCGACGACCGGCCCTTCGTCGCCGCGCTCGTCACCCTCGACGAGGACGCGCTGGCCGCCTTCGCCGAGGAGGAGGGCCTGGGCGGCGACGCCGCGGACCTGCGCGCCCACGCCCGGGTGCGCGAGGAGGTCGCCCGCGCGGTCGAGGCCGCCAACGCCACGGTCTCCCGGGCCGAGTCGATCCGCGAGTTCCGCATCCTCGAGCGCGACCTCCACCACTCCCTCGACGAGCTCACGCCGACGATGAAGCCGCGCCGGGGACAGATCGCCGAGCACTTCGCCGACGACGTCGCCGCGCTCTACACCTGAGCCCGGGCCCGCCGCTGAGCGCGGGCCCACTGCGTGACCGGGAAGGGTCGGCGGGCGCGCGGCGTTGCACCGATGAGCACCCGGCCATCGCCCGGGCGCGGTTCGCACCCGGGTGCGGGCCGCGAGCGGGCACGGCCCCGAGGGGTGGCGACCCCTCTTGCGTCAGGAGCGAGGGACCGATGACGACACCGACGCTGCAGGTCCACGTCACCGACGAGGCCGCCGCGCACCTCCGTGCCCGCGGCGGCGTCGTCGCCGTCGACTACATCGCCCCGGCGGGCTGCGGCAAGACCCCCGAGATCGCCTTCGACACCCACCTCGTCGGCAAGGACACGAGCGGCTACCACCGCGCGGTCCACCCCGACGGCGACGTCACGGTGTGGGTCTCCCCGGCGCTGGCCCGCCAGACCCGCGAGCTGACCCTCGGCGCGACCCGCGGTTGGTGGCGCACGCGACTGACCGTCGACGCCGGCGCTGCGGCGATGGCCGCGCGGAGCTGCACGATCGGGGGCTGAGCGCCGCCGCGTCGCGCGGAGGTGCACGGTCGGGGGCTTGAGGGCCGCCGCGCGGGCCTCGAGTCGAGCGTGCCGGCCTCAGTCGGCCGTGCCGGGCGCCGGGGGAGGAGCGAGGTCGGGTCGCGCAGCCTGCAGGACCTGCTCGCCGATGCGCCGCAGCGCGGCCACCTGCTCGCCGGCCAGCGGGTCGAAGAGCAGGGTGCGGACGGCCTCGACGTGGCCGGGGGCGGCCTCGCGCAGGGCCTCGAAGCCCTCGTCGGTGAGCGTGGCGTAGGCGCCACGGCCGTCCTCGGGGCAGTCACGGCGCGCGACCCAGCCCCGGGCCTCGAGGCCGTCCGCACCCTGCTCTTCGACCCGCTCACCGCCGAGCAGGTGACCGCGCTGCGGCACATCGGCGAGCAGGTCCTGCGGGCTGCGCGACCCGACCTCGCTCCTCCCCCGGCGGCCGGCACGGCCCACTGAGGCCCGCACGCTCGACTCGAGGCCCGCC
>JAWOAS010000181.1:0-9941 GCA_046498405.1 Egibacteraceae bacterium | reverse complement strand
CGAAGCGGCGCAGCGCCCGGGCCATCGCCTCGTGGTGCGTCCAGAGGTGGAGGTCGGACAGGTGCAGCACCCGGAGCGGCCGGCGCGCGGCCGGGCGCAGCACCGCCGCGTCGACCTCGCGCAGCGCGAACCAGCGCGGCTCGACGAGCGTGGCGTAGGCCGCGGCGGCCAGGCCCCCGCCCGCGAGCGCGAGCGCGGCCCGGCGCGCCCTCACGAGTCGTCCTCGGCGGACCCGGCGGTGCCGGTCTCCGGCTCGGGATCCTCGGCGGTGCGCGGCCGGCCGACGTCGATCGTCACGGTGACCGCCGTCGTGCCCTCGGCGTCGGGCTCGCCGGCGGCGGGCTCGCCGGCGGCGGGCGTCTGCGCGACGACCGTGTCGTAGTCCTCGGCGTCGTCGACGGGGACGTCGCGGCGCTCGTAGGCCAGCTCGGCCTCCTCGAGGACGTCGATGGCCTCCTCGACGTCGAGGCCGACGAGGTCGGGGACGACCGGCGGGTCGCCCGAGCCGTCGCTGACCTCGAGCTCGACGAGGCTGCCCTCCTCGGCGTCGCTGCCACCCGCCGGGCTCTGGTCGATGACGGTGCCGTCCTCGGCCCAGTGCTCGACGGTGTCCACCGTCGAGCGGAAGTCGGCGTCGGCGAGGGTGTCGATCGCGGTGTCCTCGGACTCCCCGACCACCGAGGGGATCGTCGCGGTCGGCACCGGCGGGGGTGCGGGGAAGTCGGCGGCCTCGAGGTCGAGCGCGTCGACCGCGGCGCGCATGTAGTCGCCCCACAGGATCGTCGGCAGGCATCCGCCGGTGACCTCCCCACCGCAGAGGCTGTGGGTCACCGTCTCGGGTTGCTCGTAGCCGGTCCACACCGCGGTCGACAGCTGCGGCACGTAGCCGACGAACCAGGCGTCCTCGCTGTCCTGCGTCGTCCCGGTCTTGCCGGCGGCGGGTCGGCCGATCTGGCCGTTGGCGCTCGCGGTGCCCGACGCGATCGGCCCGCGCAGGAGATCGGTGACGCGGTTGGCCACCCCGGGGTCGAAGGCGGTGGCGCAGTCGCCCTCGGCGCGGCTGACCGTGCGCCCGTGACGGTCGGTGACCTCCGCCACCGCGTAGGGCTCGCAGCGCTCGCCCTCGTTGGCGAACGTCGCGTAGGCGGTGGCCATCTCGAGGGGGAACACGCCGGCGGCCTGGCCTCCCGCGCCGAGCACGAGCGAGCAGATCGGACCCTCGACGAGCCGCTCACGGTCGCTGATCGGGATGCCGGCGTCCTCGAGGGCGTCGACGAGTGGCTCGATGCCGACGACGTCGAGGAGATGGGCGAAGTAGACGTTGCTCGAGATCGTGGTGGCCCGCGCCATGTCCATCGCGCCGTGGGAGGCCTGACCGAAGTTCGCCGGCTCGTAGCCGGCCTCGCAGGCAACGTTGTCGAACTCGTAGGAGACCCCGCCCTCGTAGGTGTGGCCGGGGCTCAGGCCCTCCTCGAGCGCGGCGGCGAGCATGAACGGCTTGAACGCCGAGCCGGCGTCCCGGCTCGAGCCGCCGCCCTCGCGGGCGGCGAGGTTGACCTCGATCTCGCCCTCACCGCTGCCGAACCCCTTCGGGCCGACGCCGAGGGCGAGGAGCTCGCCGGTGCCTGGCTCGACCGTCGCGATCGCCGCGAGCGGATCCTCGTCGTCGTCGAGGAGGTCGGTGATCGTCTCCTGCGCGAGGTCCTGCAGGTCCGGGTCGAGGGTCGTGCGGATCTCGAGGCCCCCACGGCGCAGCGTGCGCTCGCGCTCGTCGCGGTCGGCGCCGAGCGCAGGGTCCTCGAGGAGCGCGTTGCGGACGTGGTTGATGAAGAACGGCTCGGAGGGCCCGGCGAGCGGCTGGACGTCGAGGCCGAGGCTCGTGTCCTGCAGCCGGCTGACCTCGGACTCGTCGAGGAAGCCGGCCCGTCCCATCTGCGCGAGGACGATGTTGCGCCGTGCCAGCGCCCGGTCGGGGTTGGCGAGGGGGTCGTTGCGGTTGGGCGCGCGGAGCATGCCCGCGAGCACCGCGCCCTCGGTGACGTCGAGCTCGCTGACGTCCTTGCCCCAGTAGAACTCCGCAGCCGTCGCGATGCCGTAGACGCGGTTGCCGAAGTAGGCCTCGTTGAGGTAGGCGGCGAGGATCTCGCCCTTGCTGAGGCGCTGCTCGAGCTCGATCGCGTAGATGGCCTCCTGCAGCTTGCGGTCGAGCGTCTGA
Source organism: Egibacteraceae bacterium (assembly GCA_046498405.1). Lineage (GTDB taxonomy): Bacteria > Actinomycetota > Nitriliruptoria > Euzebyales > Egibacteraceae > T1Sed10-49. The sequence continues at coordinate 7,726 of JAWOAS010000181.1, read as the reverse complement.
TCGCTGTCGAGGACGACGAGCTTGACGAGCTGCTGGGTGATCGTGGAGCCGCCACCGGTGATCTCGCCGGCGGTGGCGTTGTCGACCGCGGCCCGGCCGATCGCCGACCAGTCGACGCCGTCGTGCTGGAGGAACTCACGGTCCTCGGTGGCCAGGACCGCCTCCTGGACGTGGTCGGGCACGTCGGCGAGGTCGACGACGACGCGGTTCTCCTCGCGGATGACCGCGAGCTCGCCGCCGTCGCGGTCGAGGATGACGCTGCGCTCCCAGGGCTCGCCGAGGTCCTCGGGCAGCGGGGGATAGTCGAAGAGGCCCTCGTCGACCTCGCCGACGACGTTGGCGGTGAGGCTCGCCGCGGGCGCGAGGCTCGCACCGAGCAGCAGTCCGGCGGCGAGGAGGATGCCAATGAGCATCATGAGCTTGGCCCAGCCGCTCACGGCGGGCGGACCCTGCGGGCGTGTGGGGCGTGCGTCGCTCATGTCCCAAGGCTGGTGTCGGCGTGACCGCGGAGTGTACTGCCGCGCCGCGACGGGCTCACCGCGCGGTCTCGCCGAGGAGGCGGCGCCCGACCCACGCCAGCCCCTCGACGTCGTGGACGTCCTCGGCGCGCTGGGGCACCTCGACGAGCACGTGGGGGTCGAGGCCGTGCAGGGCCGCGGCGAGGGCGCGCTCCTCGCGGTGGGCGACGTCGAGGTCGGCGGCGGCGAGGCCGAGCAGCGCCCCGACCGCCCGGCGCCCGGGCGTGGCCTCGAGCGCGGCGCCGGCGGTGGCCAGGGTCTCGGCGGAGGCCTGCGGCAGGTCTGGCACCGTCGTGCGGTTGACGACGAGGCCGGCGGTGGGCATGCCGTCCTGGGCGAGGCGCTGGAGGAAGTAGCGGGCCTCGCGCAGCGCGTGCTCCTCGGGGGTGGTCACGACGACGAAGCCCGACTCGGGGCTCTGCAGCAGCCGGTAGACCGACTGCGCGCGCTCCTTGAAGCCCTCGTACATCCCGTCGAGGGACTGGAAGAACCCTGCGAGGTCGGCCATCACCCCCGACCCGGTGATGCGCGAGGCCGCCCGCATGAAGATCCCCGTGCCGACGCCGACGGCCTTCGAGGCCACGCGCCCGGCGGCGACCCCCGGGGTGAGGAACATCTTGAGGAAGCGTCCCTCGAGGAAGTCGGTAAGGCGCTTGGGCGCGTCGAGGAAGTCGAGGGCGTTGCGCGTCGGCGGGGTGTCGATGACGAGGCAGTCGTAGCGGCCCTGGCGGTGGAGGTCGTAGAGCTTCTCCATCGCCATGTACTCCTGGGTGCCCGCCAGCGAGCTCGACATCTGCTGGTAGAAGCGGTTGCTCGTGATCGTCCGGGCGCGGTCGGCGGACTCGGCGTGGCGCTCGATGACCTCGTCGAAGGTCCGCTTCATGTCGAGCATCATCGCGTCGAGGTGCTCGACGCCGGCGACCTGCCGTGGGGTGTTGTCGAGCGAGGACAGCCCGAGCGACTGGGCGAGCCGACGGGCCGGGTCGATCGTGAGCACGAGCGTGCGCCGGCCCTGGGCGGCCGCGGCGAGCGCGATCGAGGCCGCCGTCGTCGTCTTGCCGACCCCGCCCGAGCCGGTGCAGACGAGGACGTGGCGCTCGGCGATGGCCGCGGCGAGGTCGCGCTCGCGCGCGGCGGCGAGTGCCTCGGCGTCCCGGCGCTGGGGTGGCATCTCAGGCGGTGAGGTCGACGAGGCGGTCGGCCAGCGCGCTGACCTGCGGCTCCCTGAACTCCCGGCTGGGCAGGAAGGGCAGCTCGGCGACCGGCGTCCGGGCCCGGCCGAGGCGCTCGCGCATGCGCTCCTCGAGCCCGAGGCGGCGCAGGTGGCGTCCGCCGCGCGCGAGGAGCCGCTCGGCCTCCTCCTCGGTGAGCGCGACGCCGGCCTCGCCGGCCGCGGCGACGACCTCGCCGACCTCGAGGCCCTCGGCGAGGGTGGCGCGCGCCTCGTCGTCGAGGCCGGGCTCGAGGGCGCGGTTGACGATGACCGGCCCGACGGTCACGCCGAGCTCGCGCAGCGCCTCGGCGCTGTCGACGGTCTCCTCCACCGGCATCTCCTCGAGCAGGGTGACGAGCTGGAGGTGGGTGCGCGCGCCGTCGAGGAGCATGTCGACGAGCGACTGCGCCTGCCCGCGGATCGGCCCGACGCCCACGAGCTCGGTCGTCGCGTCGGGGGCGCGCAGGAAGTTCACGATCCGCCCGGTCGGCGGCGCGTCGACGACGACGAGGTCGTAGGTGAAGCGACCGTCGGGCTCGCGTCGGCGCTCGAGCTCCTTGACCTTGCCGATGAGCAGGACGTCCTTGATCCCTGGCGCCGCGGTGGTCGCGAACTCCACCGCGGTCGACCCGACGACGAGCTTGGAGACCCGCCGCGCGCCGTAGAACATGTCGAGGTACTCCGAGAGCGAGGCCTCGGGGTCCACCGACATCCCGAAGAGGTCGGGACGGATCTCGCGCTCGTCGAAGTCCCAGGGCTCGGTGCCGAAGACCCGCGCCATCGTCTGACGCCCCTCGACCTCGACGAGGCAGGTGCGCCGCCCGGTCCGGACGCCGGCCAGCGCGAGGGCCGCGGCCACGGTGGACTTGCCGACCCCACCCTTGCCGGTGACGAAGAGCACGCGAGGGTCGAGCAGCTCGCGGGTCTCCAACGGCGGCCTCCTCGGGCGACGGCCTCCTCGGGCGGGTGCGCAGGGGGTGTACCCGCTGTCGGTCGGCCCCATCCCCGCGGTGCCCGGGCGTGGCCCCGCGCCTACACTCTGCCCCATGCCGCCCCTGCCGACCCGCGTCCCCCCACGCCTGCGCGCGGCCCCGCGGCTGCCTGCGGCCAGCGCCGTCGGCCGGGTCGGGCGGCGCCCGCGTCGGCTCGCCGCCCTCGGGTCCCTGCTCGCCGGAGCGCTGCTCCTCGCGCTGTCGGGTGTGGCCGGCGCCCAGGCCGGTGCGACCGTCGAGGTCGTCCAGGTCGACGGGCCGCTCGACGGGCGCATCGTCGCCCACGTCGACGCCGCGCTCGAGCGCGCCGCCGAGCAGGGCAGCGAGGTCGTCGTGCTCGAGCTCGACACCGAAGGCGGCCTGCGGCGCGACGGCCGAGACCTCGCCGAGCGCATCGACGCCAGCCCGGTGCCGGTCGCGGTCTGGGTCGGCCCTCCCGGGGGGCGGGCTGGCGGGGCCGGCGCGCTCGTCGCCCACGCCGGGCACGTCCTCGCCACCTCCCCGGCCAGCGTCCTCGGCCCGGCGGCGCCGCTCGACCTCGCCGGCGAGCCCGACGGCGGTGAGGGCGCCCTGCTCGCGGCCTACGCCGAGGCCCGCGGCCTCGACGCCGACCTCGCCGCCGACCTCGCCGACGGGCGCGCCGTCGTCACCGTCCCCGACGCCGGGGAGGTCGCCTTCGACCGCGACGCGCTGCCGTACCACGCCGAGGGCGAGCCGCTCGTCCTCGACGCCGACGAGGTCGCCGAGTCGGGCGCGGCGGCCTTCGCCGCCTCGGAGCTGCCCGACGTCCTCTTCGCGCTCGATGGCCGGGAGGTCGGCGTCGCCGACGGCGCGGGGGGCCGCGAGACGCAGGTCCTCGACCTCGACCCCGTCACCGCGCAGGTGCGCTTCGACAACCTCGGCGTGCTCGACCAGGTCCTCCACGCGATGGGCGACCCGACCCTGGCCTACGTCCTGCTCATCGGCGGGGCGCTGGCCGTGGCCTTCGAGCTGTTCCAGCCCGGCTTCGGCGTCGCCGGCGTCGCCGGCGCGCTCGTCCTCGCCGCCGGCCTCTACGGGCTGTGGGTGCTGCCGGTGGCCTGGTGGGCGCTGCTCCTGCTGGCCGCCGGGCTCGCGTTGCTCGCCGTCGACCTCGCGATCGCCGGGCTCGGGGTGCCGAGCCTCGCCGGCGCCGTCGGTGTCGGCGTCGGCAGCTGGTGGCTCTTCGACGGCCCGCCGCCGCTGCAGGCCTCACCGTGGGCCCTCGTCGTCGGGATCGTCGCCACGGTGCTCTTCTTCGTCGTCCTCATGACCGTCGTCCTGCGCACCCAGGGCGAGCAGGAGATGGCCGGCGCCGAGGCCGTCGTCGGCTCGACGGGGGTGGTGCGCTCGATGCTCAACCCCTCCGGGCACGTCTTCGTCGACGGTGCGCTCTGGCGCGCCCGGGCTCCCGAGGGGGCCGGCAAGGTCCGCACCGGCACGCCGGTGCGGGTCACCGGGGTCGACCACGACGCGACGAGCCTCGACGTCGAGCTCCTCGAGGAGCCGAGCCAGACCGCGGCTCCCTAGCCCCGACGCGCGCCGACGCGGCCCGGGGCGGCCCAGCTCCAACAGGATGCCCTGCGACCCTTTTGCGCCGGCTCGATGAGTCGTACACTCCTGGAGCATCGTCGTACAGGGGAGCGAGCAGCGTTGTCGCGTCGGTCCACAGCCCATCTGTCACCCTCACCTCCGCCGCCGCGGGAGTGGCAGCATCACGGCAGCTGCCGTCACGCCGACGCCGAGCTCTTCTTCCCGCCCTTCGAGGTGGAGTCGACCGGTGCGCGACACGCCCGCGAGGCCGCCGCCAAGGCGGTCTGCGCCGAGTGCCCCGTTCTCGAGCAGTGCCGTGACTGGGTGCTCGCGGTCGACGAGCCCCACGGCATCTGGGGCGGGCTGACCGAGAGCGAGCGGCGCGATCTCGTCTACGCCCGTCAGGCCTCCTAGACGCTCGAGAGTCTCGCGCCGCGGTGTAGATTGCGCGACACCTCGGCGACAGGGAGGGCGATGACGACCCCGGAGCAACGACTGGCACGACTCGGCATCGAGCTTCCCGAGGGGCCCGCGCCCGCCGCGGCCTACGTGCCCTTCATCCAATCCGGCAGCCTCGTGTTCACCGCCGGGCAGCTCGCCACCGAGGACGGCGAGCTCGTGGCCACCGGGCGGCTCGGCGAGGACCTCGACGTCGACGACGGCGTCGTCGTCGCGCGGCGCTGCGCGATCAACATCCTCGCGCAGCTCAAGACCGCCCTCGGCGACCTCGGGCGTGTGCGCCGGGTCGTGAAGGTCACCGTCTACGTCGCGTCGACGCCCGACTTCACCCGCCAGCACCTCGTCGCCAACGGGGTGAGCGAGCTCATCGGCGAGGTCCTCGGCGACGCCGGACGCCACGCGCGCTCGGCGCTGGGCGTGACCTCGCTGCCCCTCGGCTCTCCCGTCGAGGCCGAGGCGGTCGTCAAGATCGACGAGTAGCGCCGCTCAGCCGGCGTCCTCGCCCCGGCCGCTGAGGAGCCGCTCGACGCGCGCGGCGTTGGGGTCCCGGCTGAGCGCGACGACCTCGTCGCCGGGACGCAGGACCGTCTGCCCGCTCGGGACGATGAGGTCGCCCTGGCGCTGCACGCTCGTGAGCACCGTGCCCTCGGGCCAGTCCACGTCGGCGACGCGACGTCCCGCAGCCGGGGCGTCCTCGCCGACGACGCACTCGAGGAAGTGCGCCCCGCCGAGGTCGCGCAGCCGCCGGGCGGCCTCGTGGCGCTGGGCGGCGAGCGAGCGCGACATCGCGCGCTGGTAGGCGGTGAGCACGTCGCCGCGGCGGACGAGGCCCACGAGCCGCTCCGGGTCGTCGGGGTCGACGACGGGCAGCCGGCCGACGTCGAGCGCGGCCATGCGCTGCACGGCGCGGTAGACGGGGTCCTCGGGCACGACGGTCAGCGGCGAGGTCGTGCAGATCTCCCCGGCGGTGAGCTCCCGCGTGCGCGCCTCCATCGAGGTGAGGTCCCCGGTCTGGCCGGGGTCCTCGAGCGCGGCGACGTCGCCGAGGGTGACGACACCGACGAGGCGCAGCCCACCGTCGTCGGTCGGCGCCACGACCGGCGCGCCGTGGTGGCGCGTGCGGCGGAACCACTCGCGCAGCTCCGGCACGGTCATGTCGGCGGGGACCGTGGCGGGGTCGGCGGTCATGACCTCGCCGACGTCGACGATCTGGAGCACGTCGATGTCCTCGGTCGCCCGGTAGGAGATCCCCCGCCGCTCGAGCGGCTCGGTGTAGAGCGTCGAGGGGTGCACCCGGTCGGCGATGACGGTCGCGACGCTCGTCGCGAGCATGAGCGGGATGACCATGTCGTAGCTGCCGGTGAGCTCGAAGACGAGGATGACCCCGGTCAGCGGCGCACGGCTCGCCGCGGCGACGACGGCGGCGGTGCCGGCGAGGGCGAGCGCGCCGGGGTTGATCCCCGCCTCGGGCAGGAGCGCGGTGACGGCGTGGCCGAAGGCGCCCCCGAGCGCGGCGCCGAGGAAGAGCAGCGGCCCGAACGACCCCGTGGCGTTGCGGGAGCCGACCGAGGCGACCGTGGCGACGACCTTGGCGACGAGCAGGAGTACGAGCACTCCCGGCGCGAAGCCGCCGCGCAGCATCGCGAGGATCGGCTCGCGCGCGACGCCGGGCAGGGGCGGGAGGTTGTCGCCGGTGCCGAGGACCTCCGGGGCGACGACGGCGACGAGCCCGACGACGAGGCCGCCCGCGGCGGTGCGCAACGGCAGTGGCCAGGCGAGCCGGTCGCCGAGTTGCTCGGCCAGGCGGATCGCCTGGATGAAGCCGAGGCCCACCGCGACCGCGGCGAGGCCGAGCACCGCGTAGAGCGCGAGCTCCCACGGTGCGCCGAGGCTGTAGGAGGGCGCGACGAAGATGAGCCCCTCGCCGACGAGCTGCCGCGCGGTCACCGAGGCCACGACCGCGGAGATGATGACCGTCTGGAGGTGACGCAGCGCGAAGCCGCCGATGATGACCTCGAGCGCGAAGAGCATCCCGCCGATCGGCGCGTTGAACGACGCCGCGATGCCCCCGGCCGCGCCCGCGGCGATGAGCGAGCGGACCCGATCCTCCGGCAGGTCGGCGAGCCGGCCGAGCAGGGAGCCGGCGGCGGCGCCGATCTGCACGATCGGGCCCTCGCGACCGCCGGAGTTGCCGGTGCCCAGGGCCAGGCTCGACGCGGCGAGCTTGCCGACGATGAGCCGTCCGCGCATCCGACCGCTCCGCAGCGACAGGGCCTCCATCACCGTGCTGATGCCCGAGCCCCGGGCCTCGGGGACGAGCCGCCACAGCAGCAGGCCCGCGAGCAGCCCGCCGACGGCGGGGACGACGAGCACCGACCAGGTCGGCGGGGAGCTGCCGTAGGCGAGGCGCTGGACGAGGGCGATGAGGTCGATGAGCGCGACGGCGAGCAGCCCTGTGGCCAGGCCGACGACGGCCGCGAGCAGGCTGAGGACCGCCCCGGGGCCCCTGATCGCGTCGGTGAGGCCCCGCGAGGCACGGCGCAGCGCACCGCGCGCGCCGTCCCGCATCGTCGTCATCGCCATCGCCCGCGCAGGCTAGCGGCGTCGCACGCGGCGCGGCCGGCCCCGGCGTCGAGGGCGGCTGCGGCGGGGTTGCGGGCCGGCCGGCTGGGCAACGCTGCAGCCCGATGGACGGCCATCCAGACGACGAGGCACATGACGGCCCGACCTGGGTGCGCCACGCGCGTCGCGACGGGCCACCGGCCTGGCAGCGTCGCTGGGAGCGCGCTCGCCGGCCCGTGTTGCTGGCAGGTGGCGCCCTCGTGCTCCTCGCCGCAGGCCCGGCGCTGGCCGCCGACGACGCGCTCGCCCTGCGGGCCGTGCTCTCGCTCGGCTGGCTCGGGCTCGCGCTCATGCTCGCCTCCCTGTGGCAGCCCGCGCGCTACCGCGTGCACGCCGCCTGGCTCGTCGAGGTCCGCCCGCCGCTCGACGAC
>JAWOAS010000177.1:0-10737 GCA_046498405.1 Egibacteraceae bacterium | reverse complement strand
AGCCTGCCCAAGCTCGACCACCGCAGCCCCGAGCTGCGGCGGCGCCTCTTCGACCCCGACGACGGCGTCGTCGCGCGCTGGGTTCGTGCCGGGCTCGCCGGCTGGCGGATCGACGTCGCGAACATGACCGGACGACAGGGCGCCAGCGACCTCACCCACGAGGTCGCCCGCGACATGCGCGCAGCCCTGCGCGCCGCCGACCCCGAGGCGCTACTCATCGCCGAGCACGCCTTCGACGCCTCCGCCGACCTCGCCGGTGACGGCTGGCACGGCACGATGGACTACGCGGGCTTCACCCGCCCGGTGTGGTCGTGGCTGGCCACCGCCGAGCAGGTCGACTACCTCGGCTCGCCGCTGCCCCTGCCGCGCTTCGGCGGCGGCGGGCTCGTCGCCACGCTCACCGCCCTGCGGGCGGCCCTGCCCTGGCGCAGCGCGCGACACAACCTCACGCTGCTCGGCTCCCACGACACCTCCCGCTTCCGCACCGTCGTCGGCGGCGACCGCGCACGGCAGCGCGTTGGGGTCGCCCTGCTCATGACCCTGCCGGGCGTGCCCTCGGTCTTCGCCGGCGACGAGATCGGCCTGGCCGGACGCGACAACGAGGAGGCGCGCCAGCCGATGCCGTGGGACCGGCGGCGCTGGGACCACGCCACCCTGACCGCCTACCGCGAGCTCATCGCCCTGCGGCGTGCCCACGTCGCGCTGCGCCGCGGCGGTCTGCGCTGGGCCCACGTCGGCGACGACGTCGTCGTCTTCCTGCGCGAGCACCCCGACGAGCGCCTGCTCGTCGCCGTGGCCCGCGGCGCCCACGAGCCCGTCGACCTCGACGCTCGCGGCGTCGGCGCCGGGCGCGCGACTGCTCTCCTCGACGCCGAGGACCTCGTGGCCGCAGACGGAGCCCTGCGCCTCGGTGGTGACGGCCCGCGCGTCGCGCTCTGGCGCCTCGAGGGCTGAGCCCTCGCGCCGCGCGCCCGGGCCGGGCGGGCACGGGGTCAGGCGCGACGCTACAGGTGCTCCGCGTCCGTGCCGACACTGAGGGCAACCCGCGGCGGCGGCGCCGCGGCGCGACGACCGTGACGAGAGAGACGACCATGCCCCACCCCGCCGAGCCCACGCGGGACCTCGACCACGTCGGCTCGGGTGACTACGCCCGCCGCTTCGGCCGGATGCTCCGGCGCGAGCGACGCGCCCGGGGACGCAGCCGCCGCGAGCTCGCCGCGGCGTCCGGCCAGACGGTCTCCGCGCGCGACCTCGCCGCCTACGAGCGCGGCACGGTCCGCCTCGACGTCGCCGACGTCGAGTACCTCACCGACCTCTACGGCCTCGACCTCGCCGATGTCGAGCGCGGCCGCCAGGTCGTCGTCATCGACCTCGACGCCGGACAGCTCAACGTCGCCGGTGAGGTCGTGGCCCTGCCCGCCGACGCCGATCCCGGCACGGCGCTGCAGCGCTACGTCGGCGTCGTCAACCGCCTGCGGAGCCGCCCGATGCGCACGCCCGCGACGCTGCGTACCGACGACGCCCGTGCGCTGGCCGAGGCCTTCGAGCTCGACAGCGAGGAGCTCATCGAGCTGCTCACCGAAGCGCTCGGCGAGCACGCCGCGCAGCGTCGGCGCCTCCAGGCGGTGCGCGGCGGCGGCGGCAGCCTCGCCGTCGTCGTCGTCCTCGGCGTCGCCGGCGCGACGCTCGGCGAGCGCGGTCAGGCCGAGGTCGACGAGGCGCTCGCCCCCGCCGCGGCGCGTGCCGCGCCCGAGGGCCTCGACGCCGAGGACGCGACCGCGCTGCCCGAGCCCGAGCCGCTCGCCGACCCCGCCACGCGCTTCGGGCCCGACCTCGACCCCCGCGAGGCCCACGAGCCGGCAGCAGCGCCCTCCGCCGCGCCCTCGCCACAGGCCGAGGCCACCCCTGAGCCGGCGCCCGCGCCCGAGCCCTCGCCCTCCCCGTCGACGGACCCCGGCGAGGAGGCCTTCGTCGACGAGACGAACATCGACGCCCCCGGCGGCCCCGTCGTCATCGAGGCCGAGGAGGGCGAGGAGGCCGAGACCACCGAGGGCGAGGCCAGCGACGGCGGCGACGACGCCACCCCTGGCGAGGAGGCCTTCGTCGACGAGACGAACATCGACGCCCCCGGCGGCCCCGTCGTCATCGAGGCCGAGGAGCCCTAGCCGGCCCGCCAGCACGACGCCGACCCGCCTCGTCGTCCCGTCGGGGCATGGTCGGACGACCCACGTCGACGCCTGACAAGCCCGGCCCGGTGTGCGTAGCCTGCGCACCCCGTGGGAACGCCCACGGGAGGCCGACGAGACGGATGGCGCATGCGCGGACGGGTCGAGATCAGCAACGTGGAGCCGACGGTCGACTGCGGTCGCTACGCCGCGAAGGCCGTCGTGGGCGACGAGGTCGTCGTCGCCGCCGACGTCCTGCGAGAGGGACATGAGCAGCTCGCCGCGGCGATCCGCTACCGCGGGCCCGAGGACCGGCGCTGGCGCGAGGCGCCGTTGCGCCTCGTCGAGAACGATCGCTGGCAGGGCACGATCGTCCCCGACCGCGTGGGAGCGTGGCGCTTCGTCGTCGCCGGCTGGACCGACCACTGGGCGAGCTGGCTCGACGGGTTCGTGAAGAAGCACGCCGCGGGGCTGACCGACCTCGACGTCGAACTCGAGGAGGGCGCGAGGCTGCTCGAGCGGCGCAAGGCCACCGGCGCGGCTCGCGCCGCCCTCGACGAGGTCGCCGAGCTGCTGCGCTCGGACGCCACGCTCTCGGAGAAGGCCACCGCGGTGCGCGACGAGGGCCTGGCCGCCCTCCTCGAGCGCCACCCCGAGAAGCTCGACGAGACCCGGAGCGAGACCTACCCCCTATGGGTGGACCGCGAGCGCGCGCGCTTCTCGGCGTGGTACGAGATGTTCCCCCGCTCGGAGGGCGCGTTCTGGCCGGAGCCGGGCGACGAGCGACCACCGCGCTCGGGCACGTTCGCCACCGCTGCCCAGCGGCTGCCGGCGATCGCCGAGATGGGCTTCGACGTCGTCTACCTCCCGCCGATCCACCCGATCGGCGAGGTCAACCGCAAGGGGTCGGGCGGGCCCCACGACCTCTCCCCCGGCCCCCACGACCCCGGGGTGCCCTGGGCGATCGGCTCGCGCCACGGCGGCCACACCGACATCCACCCCGACCTCGGCACCGTCGAGGACTTCGACGCCTTCGTCGCCGAGGCCCGCCGCCTCGGCCTCGAGGTCGCCCTCGACTACGCGATCCAGTGCGCCCCGGACCATCCGTGGGTCACCGAGCACCCCGAGTGGTTCCGCCATCGCGCCGACGGCAGCATCGCCTACGCGGAGAACCCCCCGAAGAAGTACCAGGACATCTACCCCATCGACTTCGACACCGTCGACCGCGAGGGGCTGTGGTCGGCGCTCAAGGGCGTCATCGACTACTGGATCGCCCGCGGCATCCGCATCTTCCGGGTCGACAACCCCCACACGAAGGCCCTGCCGTTCTGGGAGTGGGTCATCGAGGAGCTGCGCGCCGAGCACCCCGACCTCATCTTCCTCGCCGAGGCCTTCACCCGCCCGAAGATGATGCAGACCCTCGCCAAGATCGGCTTCAACCAGAGCTACACCTACTTCGCCTGGCGCAACACCCGGGGCGAGCTCGAGAGCTACGTGCGCGAGCTCGCCTACGGCGAGTGGGCCACCTACTACCGCCCGAACTTCTGGCCGAACACCCCCGACATCCTCACCGAGTACCTCCAGACCGGCGGCCGCCCGGCGTTCACGATCCGCCTCGTCCTCGCGGCGCTGCTCTCGCCGTCCTACGGGATCTACGCCGGCTACGAGCTCTTCGAGAACACGCCGCTGACCGAGCGCAGCGAGGAGTACTACGCCTCGGAGAAGTACCGCTACCGCCCGCGGAACTTCGACGTCGCCGACACGCTCGCCCCGACGATCGCGCGGATCAACCGCATCCGTCGGGAGCACACCGCGTGCCGCTACCTCAGCAACGTCTGGTTCCACGACATCGACAACCCCGCGATGATGGCCTTCTCGAAGGTCGCCCCGGGGCGGACCGACCCGCTGCTCGTCGTCGTCAACCTCGACCCCCATCATCCCCAGGAGGCCACGGCCGCCCTCGACCTCTGGCAGCTCGGGCTCGAGCACGTCGGGCCCTTCGAGGCGCACGACCTCATGACCGACACGACCTACATCTGGCACGGCCCGCACAACTACGTCCGGCTCGATCCCGCCGTCGAGCCCGTCCACGTCCTGCGCCTGCGCGCGCTGTGAGCGAGGGTCCCACCGTTGCCTGAGCCGAGCCCCACCCTCGCCGACCGCGGCGTCGTCCTGCCCCGGCGGGACGAGTCCGCCCCGTGGTTCCAGACGGCGATCTTCTACGAGGTCCTCATCCGTGGCTTCGCCGACGCCAACAACGACGGCACCGGCGACCTGCGCGGGCTCATCGACCGGCTCGACTACCTCCAGTGGCTCGGCGTCGACTGCCTGTGGCTGCTGCCGTTCTTCGACTCCCCCCTGCGCGACGGGGGCTACGACATCCGCGACTACCGCGCGGTCCTGCCGGAGTACGGGCGGGTCGACGACGTCGCCGACCTCGTCGACGCCGCCCACGCCCGCGGCATGCGCGTCATCAGCGACCTCGTGATGAACCACACGAGCGATCAGCACCCGTGGTTCCAGGAGGCCCGCCAGCCCGGCAGCGCCAAGCGCGACTGGTACGTCTGGAGCGACCGCGACGACGTCTACGCCGATGCGCGGGTCATCTTCGTCGACACCGAGGTGTCGAACTGGACGTGGGACCCCGTGGCCGGCGCCTACTACTGGCACCGCTTCTTCAGCCACCAGCCCGACCTCAACTTCGACAACCCCGAGGTCCGGGAGGCGATGCTCGACGTCGTGCGCTTCTGGCTCGACCTCGGCCTCGACGGCTTCCGCCTCGACGCCGTGCCCTACCTCTTCGAGCGCGAGGGCACCGACTGCGAGAACCTCCCCGAGACCCACGCCTACCTCAAGCGCGTGCGCCGTGTCGTCGACGAGGAGTTCGACGACAAGATCCTCCTCGCCGAGGCCAACCAGTGGCCCGAGGACGTCGTCGACTACTTCGGCGACGGCGACGAGTGCCACATGGCCTTCCACTTCCCCGTCATGCCGCGGATGTTCATGGCGGTGCGCCGCGAGGAGGCCCGGCCCATCGTCGAGATCATGGAGACGACCCCGCCGATCCCCGAGGGCTGCCAGTGGGGGGTGTTCCTCCGCAACCACGACGAGCTCACGCTCGAGATGGTCACCGACGAGGAGCGCGACTACATGTACCGGGAGTACGCCACCGACCCCCGGATGAAGATGAACGTCGGCATCCGGCGGCGGCTGGCGCCCCTGCTCGACAACTCCTCGCGCAAGATCGAGCTCTTCCACGCCCTGCTCATGAGCCTGCCCGGCTCGCCCGTGATGTACTACGGTGACGAGATCGGCATGGGGGACAACATCTTCCTCGGTGACCGCGACGGGGTGCGCACCCCGATGCAGTGGACCGCCGACCGCAACGGCGGCTTCAGCCGTGCGGAGTTCGCCGAGCTCTACCTGCCGCCGATCCTCGACTCGGTCTACGGCTACCCCGCGCTCAACGTCGAGGCCCAGCAGAAGCACCCGAGCTCGCTGCTGCACTGGGTGCGGCAGATCATCCACATCCGCAAGGCCTACCCGGTCTTCGGCACCGGCGCCTTCCGCGCGCTGCGGCCCTCCAACGGCAAGGTCCTGGCCTTCATCCGCGAGGACGGCGAGCAGAGCGTCCTCGTCGTCGCCAACCTCGCCGCGACCGCCCAGCCCGTCGAGCTCGACTTGAGCGCCTACGCCGGGCGCACCCCCGTCGAGCTCCTCGGCGGCACGTACTTCCCCGACGTCGGCGAGCTGCCCTACCTGCTGACCCTCGGGCCACACGGGTTCTACTGGTTCGATCTCGCCGAGGTGGGCAGCCGATGACCGCCGAGGCCCCCGACCGCGCGCTCGCCACGGCGCTGCGCGGCTGGATGCCCGCCCAGCGATGGTTCCAGGGCAAGGCCCGCGAGCTGGCCGACGTCGAGGTCGTCGACGAGGCCGAGCTCACCGCCGACGGGATCGCGCTGCGCACGCTCGTCGTCGAGGCCATCTACGACGAGGGCCCTGCCGAGCGCTACCTCGTCCCCCTCGTCGCCGACGACGAGGGCCCCCTGGCCGTCGGGTCGCAGCGCCTCTCCGACGGCCTGGCCCACCCCGAGGTCGTGCGCGCGCTCGCCGCCGCGGCCACCTCGGAGACGACGGTGCCCACGCGCGACGGCGGTCGCCTGCGCGGGCGCCCGGTCACCGGGCAGGCGCCCCCGGCGCGGGCGGCGGTGCGCGGCCTCGGCGTCGAGCAGACCAACAGCTCGGCGGTCCTCGACGACGCCTGGATCCTCAAGGTGCTGCGCCGCCTCGAGCCCGGCGCGCACCCCGACGTCGAGCTGACCGCCGCGCTGACGAGCGCCGGCTTCGCCCACGTGCCCGCACAGCACGGCTCGCTCGTGCTCGACCGAGCCGACGGCGCGGAGACCGCGCTGGCGGTCCTCTCGGACTTCCACGCCGGCGCCGAGGAGGGCTGGGCGCTCGCCACCGCGGCGACCACGGCGATGAGCCAGGGCCGCGGCGGCGAGGCCCACGACCTCCACGACGACCTCGAGCGCCTCGGCGGCGTCGTCGCCGCGCTGCACACGACCCTCGCGTCGACGCTGGGGCGCGGGCAGGCCGGCGCCGGCGAGGCTGCCGCTTGGGCACGGGGGATGCGCGCCCAGGCCGAGCGGGTGCTCGACCTCGCGGACCGCCGTGGCGGCCCGGCCACCGCGCCGGTCGTCGCCGAGGCCGACGCGATCGCCGCGGCCTTCGACGAGGTCGCCGCCCTCGCCGACGCCGGCCCGCTGACCCGCATCCACGGCGACCTCCACCTCGGGCAGGTGCTGCGCACCCCGGAGGGCTCCTGGCAGCTGCTCGACTTCGAGGGCGAGCCCTCCCGCCCGCTGGCCCAGCGCCGCGCCGCGGACTCACCCCTGCGCGACGTCGCGGGCATGGTGCGCTCGTTCGACTACGCCGCCGCCGCGCCGACCGGCGGGGCTGCCCCCGACCCCGCCGTCGGGGCGTGGCGCGACGAGGCCCGCCGGCGCTTCCTCGACGGCTACGCCGCCGGCGCCGGCGACCTGCTGCCGGCGGCGGAGACGACCGCCGTCCTGCTCGCGGCCCTCGAGCTCGACAAGGCCATCTACGAGCTCGGCTACGAGCTCTCGAACCGACCGGGATGGGCGCCGATCCCCGCAGGGGGCATCCTGCGGGTGCTCGACGCGAGAGGAGACCACTCATGAGCGACTGGCAAGCCAGCACGACCGAGGCCGAGCGTCTCGCGGCCGGCACGCACACCGACCCCCACAAGGTCCTCGGCGCGCACCAGGTCAAGGGCGGCGCAGTCGTGCGCACCCGCCGCCCCGACGCGAGCTCGGTCCACGTGCGCTTCACCGACGGTACGCGCGTGGCCGCCACGCGCACCCACAAGGACGGTCTCTTCGAGGCGCGGCTCGAGACGCTGCCCTCGCCGCTCGACTACCACCTCGAGGTCGCCTACCCCGACGGCAACACCTACCACCTGCGCGACCCCTACGCGTTCTGGCCGACGCTCGGCGACGTCGACCTCCACCTCGCCGGGGAGGGTCGCCACGAGGAGCTGTGGCGCCGCCTCGGCGCGCACGTCGTCGAGATCGACGGCCAGGAGGGCACCTCGTTCGCGGTGTGGGCGCCCAACGCCCAGGGGGTGCGCGTCGTCGGGGACTTCAACTCCTGGGACGGTCGCCTGCACCCGATGCGCAGCCTCGGCTCCTCGGGCGTCTGGGAGCTCTTCCTGCCCGAGGTCGGCCCCGGGGCACGCTACAAGTACGAGATCGTGACCCAGCAGGGCTACCTCCAGCTGCGCGCCGACCCCTACGCCCAGGCCACCGAGGTGCCACCGGACACCGCGAGCGTCGTCTACCGTCCCTCCCACGCATGGGGCGACGAGGCGTGGATGGCCGAGCGCGCCGAGCGGACCCACGTGCGCGAGCCGCTGTCGTTCTACGAGGTCCACCTCGCGTCGTGGAAGCGCGCCGACGGCGGGCCGCTGTCCTACCGCGACCTCGCCCACCAACTCGCCGAGCACTGCACGAGCCTCGGCTTCACCCACGTGGAGTTCATGCCGCTGGCCGAGCACCCCTTCAGCGGCTCGTGGGGCTACCAGGTCACCGGGCACTTCGCCCCGACCTCCCGCCACGGCGAGCCCGACGACTTCCGCTACCTCGTCGACTACCTCCACCAGCGCGGCATCGGCGTCATCGTCGACTGGGTCCCGGCGCACTTCCCCAAGGACGAGTTCGCGCTCGCGCGCTTCGACGGGAGCGCGCTCTACGAGCACGAGGACCCCCGCAAGGGCGAGCAGCCCGACTGGGGCACGCTCGTCTTCAACTTCGGGCGCAACGAGGTGCGCAACTTCCTGCTCGCCTCGGCGCTGTACTGGGTCGAGGAGCTCCACGTCGACGGCCTGCGCGTCGACGCGGTCGCCTCGATGCTCTACCTCGACTACTCGCGCGAGGACGGCGAATGGGTGCCCAACGAGTACGGGGGCAACGAGAACCTCGAGGCCATCGAGTTCCTCAAGCAGGTCAACGCCACCGTCTACGGCCGCAACCCCGGGGTCATGACGATCGCCGAGGAGTCGACCGCCTGGCCGGGGGTCAGCCGCCCCGTCCACCTCGGGGGGCTCGGCTTCGGCTTCAAGTGGAACATGGGCTGGATGCACGACACCCTGAGCTACATCGCCCGTGACCCGATCTACCGGCGCTTCCACCACCACGAGCTGACCTTCGGGCTGCTCTACGCCTGGAGCGAGAACTACGTGCTGCCGCTGTCGCACGACGAGGTCGTCCACGGCAAGCGCAGCCTCCTCGACAAGATGCCCGGCGACCGCTGGCAGAAGTTCGCGAACCTCCGCGCGCTCTACGGCTACATGTGGGCCCACCCTGGCAAGCAGCTGCTCTTCATGGGCCAGGAGTTCGGGCAGTGGCGCGAGTGGTCCGAGGAGCGCTCGCTGGACTGGCACCTCGTCGACGAGTCCGACCACGCCGGGCTCATGCAGCTCGTCGGCGACCTCAACCGGATGTACCGCGACACCCCGGCGCTCTACGAGCGCGACGTCGACCCGGGCGGGTTCACCTGGATCGACGCCAACAACGCCGACGAGAACCTCGTGGCGTTCATCCGCTGGTCGGCCGACGACGAGCCGCTCGTCTGCGTAACGAGCTTCTCGCCGGTGCCGCGCGAGTTCCACCGCATCGGCATGCCCCACGCCGGCCCGTGGCGCGAGGTGCTCAACACCGACGCCGCGCTCTACACCGGCACGAACAAGGGCAACCTCGGGCGCATCGAGGCGACCGAGGAGAGCTGGCACGGCCAGCCGGCCTCGGCGACGATCGTCGTCCCGCCGCTGGGCACGGTCTGGCTCGCGCCCGAGCGCTGAGGGCGTCGGCCGCGCCTGCCGGGCGTGTCACCGCCCGCCGACGAGCTCGCGGGCGGTGGCCGCGGCCAGGCGCGGGGTCAGCGTGCCCGCGCCGATCGCGACCTCGACGACGTCGTCGAAGGGCCCCTGCTGGCGCGCGGCGGCGGCGATGCCCGCCTCGGCGACCGCCGGCGCCTCGAGGAGCCGGGCGAGCAGCGCGGTGTGGCGCAGGTGCCGGCCGAGCAGGCGGCGCAGGTCGCGGGCGTAGCGCACCGCCGGGCGGGGACCGAGCGCCGCCGCACCGGCGAGCGCGCCGCTGGCCACCGCGTAGTAGATGCCCTCCCCCGACAGCGGGTTGACGAGCCCGGCGGCGTCGCCGGCGAGCAGGACCCGTCCCTCGGCCGGCGCGGGCCGGCCGGTCGACAGGGGCAGGAGGTGGCCCCGCACCGTGGCCGGTTCGAGCCCGGTCGGCCCGAGAGCCGACTCGAGGCGGGCGAGCAGGCCGCCACGGCCGACGCTGAGGCGGTCGGCCCGCGCGCCGTAGCCGACGTTGACGCGGCCGTCGCCGATGGGGAAGGACCATGCGTAGCTCGGGCGGTCCGCGGCGACGAAGGCGATGTCCTGGCATGGGGGGCCCGCGGGCGCCGGGGCGTAGGCCCGCAGGGCCACCGCGAGGTCGCGTCCTGCGTGACGCCGTGCGCCGACGGCGCGGGCGATCGCCGAGTGCGCCCCGTCGGCGCCGACCACGGCACGGGCGGCGACCGCGCCGTCGAGCACGACGCGGTCGGCCTCGACGGCGACGTGGCGCACGCGCCAGCGCCACAGCTCAGCCCCGGCGCGCTGCGCCGCGGCGACGAGGCGGGCGTCGAGCACCGCCCGCGGCACGACGTGGTCGGGGCGGGCGAGGGTGCGCAGGGCCGTGCGCCCGCCGGCGCTGCGCACCCGCAGCCGGTTGACGGGGTGGTAGCCGCCGACGGCGTCGGCGGCGCCGAGGGCGGCGAGGACGTCGACGGCGTGGGGGGCGATCCCGTCGCCGCAGACCTTGTCGCGCGGGAAGCTCGCGCGGTCGAGGAGCACGACCCGGGCCGCGGGGTCGGCCCGCCGGGCGGCGAGCGCCGCGGCCGCACCGGCGGGGCCCGCCCCGACGATCGCGAGGTCGACGGTGTCCATCGCCGCCCAGCCCGACCCGCGGCCGGGGCTAGCCCCGGC
>JAWOAS010000161.1:0-3358 GCA_046498405.1 Egibacteraceae bacterium | reverse complement strand
CCGCGGGCATTTTCGAGCGCCATTGATCCGAAGTAATTTTTATATGGGTCGATCATGACATGACCTACATTAACGCAAGACGTGAACAGACATGAGAATTGACAAGGAACAATGTGAAATCAATTGGGACGACCCCAGCACGTGGAAAGATTGCGAGGCCATGACGATCGGGTATAACATCACCTTAGCGCACGATCCGAGGCACGACAAGCCGTACTGCTACGATGTCCACGCCTTTAACGCGGACGGATACTTGGAATCTCAATGCTTCGAAGATCCGAAGGACATGAAAGAAGACATGAAAAACGTGTATGGCGTGAATGAAGACATGTTTTTCCAATTCTAAGATCGATCCTTGGGCTTGGAAAAGAACTGGTCAATTTTCTTTTTTCTCGGAAAGAACTCGCGAATCATCCTCTGTGACTGCGTGTCATTGACCCTTCGCACCGATGTATCGTGATGGTGCGCATCGATCTCGATTCCCACGTATTTTCTCCGCAACCTCTTTGCCACGGATGGCACCGTCCCCGATCCGCAGAATGGATCGAGCACCACGTCACCGATGTTGGAACTGATGCGGGTGAATAATTCCATGAGCACCGACGTAGCCGGCGAGCACCCGTGCGGTCGGCCGTCGGTACGCCGGCAGCTCGAGGATGAACGAGCTGCCGCGCTCGGAGCGCAGCACGAGGCGGTCGAGCACCGCGGCCAGCACGAGCACCGTGACGATGCTGAGCAGGTACATCGCGAAGACCACCGTGCCCGAGGCACGAGCGAAGAAGATCGTCGCGAGCAGGACGTAGACCGGCAGGCGCGCCGCGCAGGAGACGAACGGCACGAGCAGCGCGGTGATGATCCTGTCCCGACGCCGATCGAGCGCCCGCGTGGCGTAGACGCCGGGGACGTTGCAGCCGAACCCGAGGAGCAACGGCAGGAAGCTCTGCCCCGACAGGCCGACCGGCGCCATGACCCGGTCGAGGAGGAAGGCCGCCCGGGTCATGTACCCGGAGTCCTCGAGCACCCCGAGCACGAGGTAGAGCATCCCCAGCACCGGCACGAACACGAGCACCGCGCCCACGCCCGTGAGCAGCCCGTCGATGAGCGCCCCCTCGACCCAGGTGCCACCGAGGCCGAGCCCGTCGAGCAGCAGCGCAGCGGCGCTCGACAGCGGACCCTCGGTGAGGCCCTCGACCCAGCCGATGAACGGGTCGGCGACGTCGACGACGAGGGTGAACGCCAGCCACATCAACGCGAGGAAGATCGGCAGGCCCAGCCAGCGGTGCGTGAGCACGTCGTCGAGCCGGTCGGTCCACGACCGCGGCACGACCTCTCGCGAGACCGTCGCCGAAGCGACCTCGTTGGCCCACCCGTAGCGCCGATCGGCGATCACGAGCGGCGCCGGCA
Source organism: Egibacteraceae bacterium (assembly GCA_046498405.1). GTDB lineage: Bacteria > Actinomycetota > Nitriliruptoria > Euzebyales > Egibacteraceae > T1Sed10-49. The sequence continues at coordinate 1,954 of JAWOAS010000161.1, read as the reverse complement.
CGCCGACGGCCTCCCGGATCCGCCCCGCGAGCCGCCCGGCGCGCCCGACGACCTCGCCGCCACCCGGCGCCTCGGCGACGAGGCCGCTGACCACCGGCTCCTCCTCGAGCAGCCGCAACGCCAGCCAGCGGGGCTCGCCGTGCGCCTCGAGTCCCAGCGCGGCCACCGCCGGGGTCAGCTCCTCCAGCGCGGCCTCGACCTCGTCGCCGTAGCGCACCGGCACCGTCGGGACCTCCACGCCAGCACTCACCGTCCACCCTCCTGCGTCGACTCCACCGACGGCGGCTCGGCTGGGCCGACCGTCGGTTCAGGCGCGGCCTCGGTGGCCGCGACGAGCGCCCGACGCAGCGCGTCGAGCCCCTGGCCGCTGCGCGCCACCGTGCGCACGACCGGCGCCCCCAAGGCCTGCGACAGCCGCGCGTCGTCGATGACGAAGCCGTCGCGATCGGCGGCGTCGACCATGTTGAGCACCACGACCATCGGCCGGCCCAGCTCGGCGACCTGCGCCGCGAGGTAGAGGTTGCGCTCGAGGTTCGTGGCGTCGACGACGACGACGACCGCGGCCAGCCCGGGGTCGGTCAAGGCCTCGGCGGCGGCCTGCTCCTCCGGGGACAGCCCCGCGAGGCTGTAGGTCCCCGGCAGGTCGACGAGCTCGACGTCGTCCTCGCCGCAGCGGCACACCCCGGTGCGCCGCTCGATCGTCTTGCCCGGCCAGTTCGCGACGTGCTGACGCGACCCGGTGAGGCGGTTGAAGAGGCTCGACTTGCCGACGTTGGGGTTGCCGGCGAGGGCGACCTGCCGCGGCGGGCCGGCCGATGACCGACGCGCGTCACCTCGCTCACGCATCGCCGCCCCCCTTGATCGCAGCGCGCCACCGACCACCGAGCGGCGCGGCCGCATCGCCGTCGGCCTCGGCGCGCACCTCGACGACGATCGAGGCCGCCTGCGAGCGCCGCAGGGCCAACAACCCGCCACCCGGCAGCCGCAGCGCCAACGGGCCGCCGAAGGGAGCCCGGCGCAGCACCTCCACCTCGACGCCGTGGCGCAGGCCGAGCTCGGTGAGGCGCTGCTGCTCCGGCAGCGGCATCGTCACCGTCGACACGCTCACCCTCTGGCCGACGGGGATCTCGTCCAGCGTCATCGTCCACCTCTCGCGTCTGACCGTGGCCGAGCCTCCGCGCACGACCACGCAAGGAAGGGTGGCTTTAGTTAGGCGACCCTCACAGGGCCGCAGGTCCCGCGGTCGACCGACGTTGGTCGTGGGTCGGGGCGGGTCCTCTGGCGCGTTCTGCGGCGCGGCGACGGTCCCCGCGCCGCTGCCGCGCCCTCGGGCGGGCCCTGCCCGTGGGGCCTCGTCGGGCCGTGGCGCCGCCCAGCGCTTGAGACCCGATGGGCGTCTGGGCTAGCCTCTCGACGCTCATTCGCGCACGAGGCGCTCGGGGACCTCGTGGGCGCGCGATGACCTCGGGGACCTCGTGCCACATGCGCCTCGCGTCATGATCGCCGGCCTCACGGCCTGCTGCGCCCTCCTGCTCGCGAGCTGCGCCGGTGAGGACGAGCCCTCCGCGCAGGCCTTCTGCGACCAGCTCGAGCAGTCGGAGGCCCGGCTGCAGGACATCGCCGACGACGCCTCCGTCGCAGGGTCCGACCTCGCCCGGTTGCTCATCGGCGTGGGCGCCGTGGGCGAGTACGAGCAGATGCTCGGAAGACCATAACCTTTTTGTCGTCCTGAACCATTTCGATCCGGGCGGAGCGCAAACCGGTTTTGCGGTCCGCCAGCAAAAGCTCCACATCCTTTTCCGCCCCGACCATCCCGATATCAGTGAGAACCGTAACCTGGGACTTCTCGCGTTCATAAAAACCGACCAACATCACGGCCAACACAATCAGGACCAGCACCGCAATGAACATCAAAAACAGCGGCCGGCGGCGGGAACTTCTCTTCGATTTATCA
>JAWOAS010000049.1:0-5983 GCA_046498405.1 Egibacteraceae bacterium | reverse complement strand
GTCAGCGCGGCTGCGGCGCTTGCAGCGCGCGACGATGCCGCGCACCTGCCCCCACGACAGCCGCCCCGCCTCGAAGCCGGCCACCGTGGCCGGCATCACCGACAGCGTCTGCGCCGCGGTCTGCAGCATCCCCCGGTCAGCGCCGGTCATCCCCGCCGCCGCCGCCAACAGCCCATCGACCGACAAGCCCTCTAAACGCTCGACCATCCCCGAGCCGGCCAGCTCACCGGCCAGCCGCAACGCCCGCGCCAACCAGCGGTCCGCCGCCGACAGCGCCTCGAGCAGCTCACCGACCGCCCGATCCCCCGGCGGCCCCCACACCGACCCGCCCGCCGCAGCACCCGCCGCCGCACCCGGGCCGGCACCCGCAGCGTCGCCCCCGGCGGGGCCCGCAGCGCCCGCGGCGGCACCCGCAGCGTCGCCGCCGGTGCGGCCGGCATCGGTGACGCGCCCCGTCGCGTCCTGCCCTGGAGAAGAACATGTGTTCGACATACCCGCATGATGCCAGACCCCTCTGACATCACCCCGAGATTCCTCACCCACCCTGGGGACAATGTCGGACGTTCGATATCCGACCGTGGCCAAGCGACCGGACCTACGGATCCCCGCTCTCACCCCTTTCGGAGGGCCGAACATGCACGAGGCCCCGCCGTCGCCGGCGGGGCCCGATGCTGTGGTGGGAGGACGCTACTTGTTCACTGCGTCCTTGAAGGCGGTGCCGGGCTTGAAGCCGGGGTTCTTCGAGGCCTCGACACGCATCTGCTCCCCCGTCTGAGGGTTGCGAGCCGTCCGCGCGGCGCGCTCGCGGCGGTCGAACGTGCCGAAGCCGGAGAGGGCGACCTTGTCGCCGCGGGCCACGGTCTCGGTGATGGTGTCGAGCACCGCGTCGAGGGCGGTGGCGACGTCCTTCTTCGAGAGCTCCGCCTTGTCGGCGGCGGCTTCGACGAGCTCGGACTTGTTCACGGTGGACTCCTCGGTCGAGGGGGCTGGGTCGTCAGCGTCGGGGTCTGGTCGTCGCGTGGCCGTTCGTCGTTCACGTGCTCGGCGACCGTCGTCCCGGTGCCGCGACCCGCGACGTTGGCCGATACGTTGCCCGCTTTGCCGCCGCACTGCAAGCACCCGCGACCCCGACGATCGGCCGAGCCACCTGCGCGCGGCTGCCTACGTCCCCGCGCGGCAGGCCTCGGCGACCGCCTGCCAGGCCTCGGGATCCTCCCCCACCGCGAGGACGTTGCCACAGCGCACGAGGGGCAGGCGCAGCAGTCGCGGGTCGCTGGCGAGTCGCTCGAGCCAGCCGTCGTCATCGAGCACGAGGTAGGCCAGACCGCCGTCCTCGTAGGGCTTCGAGGTCTCGTCGACGAGCGCCTCCGCGCCGAGACGGTCGGCCCAGCGGCGCAACTCCTTGGGCGAGGCGGGGCGCTTGCGCAGGTCCCGCTCGTGGACGTCGATGCGCCGTTCGGCGAACCACCGGGACGCCTTGCGCGTGGCCTGCGACTTGGGGTGACCGAGCAGGAGGACCTCCATGCCGCGGCAGGCTAGCGCAGCGTGCGACACTCAGCGCGCAGCGCGACACCAGCGGTGGCCCACGAGCACCCACGCCGACGACAGGAAGGACGACGCCGCATGCGACAGCATCCCACGGTCCTCATCACCGGTGCGTCGAGCGGCATCGGCGAGGCCTGCGCGCGGGCGTTCGCCGAGCGCGGGGCGCGACTCGTGCTCGCAGCGCGTCGCCGCGACCGGCTCGAGGCCCTCCAGGCCACGCTCGAGGTCGCAAGCGTCGCCCTGCCGCTCGACGTCCGCGACCGCGCGGCGGTCGAGGAGTCCCTCGCGGGCCTCGCTCCCCCGTTCGACGACATCGACGTCCTCGTGAGCAACGCCGGCCTCGCCGCCGGACTCGCCCCGCTGCCCGAGGGCGACGTCGACCATTGGGACCGCATGCTCGACACGAACGTCCGCGGCGTGCTCAACGTCACCCGCCCGGTCGTGCGCGGCATGGTCGAGCGTGGACGCGGCCACGTCGTGACCATCGGCTCGATCGCCGGGCGCGAGGCCTACCCGGGCGGGGCGGTGTACTGCGCCTCGAAGGCCGCGGTCGACCGGCTCGCCGAGGGCCTGCGCATGGACGTGCTCGGCAGCGGCGTGCGGGTCTCCACGATCGACCCGGGGCTCGTCGAGACGGAGTTCTCGATCGTGCGCTTCGACGGTGACACCGAGCGTGCGGGCCGGGTCTACGAGGGCCTGACCCCGCTGCGCGCCGAGGACGTCGCCGACGCCGTGCGCTGGGTCGTCGAGCGACCCGGCCACGTGCAGGTCGCCGACATGCTGCTCCTGCCCACCGACCAGGCCTCGGCGACGCGCACCGCCCGGCGCTGAGGCCGCTCAGCCCCGCCGCGTCAGCGTGGAGTCGGCACCGGGCTCGCCCATCTCGCGCTGCCGCCGCTCGGTGCGACGGCCGCCCTCGATCGCGATGACGACGGCCAGCAGGCCGATGACGTGCGGCCAGCCGAAGGGCTCGTCGAAGAAGAGCCGCCCCCAGAGCGCGGCGAGCAGCGGCACGCCGGCGAGCACGATCGAGGCGAGCGCCGCGCTCACCCTGGCATGGGCCCAGTTGAGGAGGAGGTGGCCGTTGCCGGGCACGAGGGCGAGCACGAGGAGCCAGGTCGCGTCGCGCGCGCTCGGCGGGCCGAGGTCGCCGACGAGCAGCGCGACGGGCAGGAGCGCGAGCCAGGCCACGCCGAGGAAGCCGAGCGTGAGGGTCAGCGTGGGCGCGCCCGCCGCCCGCGCGCGCTTGGCCGCGAGGAAGTAGCCGGTGAACAGGCCGAGGTTGACGAGCGCGAGGGCGTCGCCGAGCAGGCTGCGGCTGTCGTCGCCGGCGGTGCCGTAGAGCACGACGCCGATGCCCCCGATCGCGACGAGGGCCCACCCGAGCAGCGCCGGGGGCACCCGCTCGCCCACGGCGCGTCGGCTGACGAGGGCGACGACGAGCGGCTGCAGCGCGACGACGAAGGTCACGACGGCGATCGCCGTGAGCTTCGTCGCCTCGATGAAGACGATCTGGTGCCCCGCGAAGGCGAGGCCGGCGACGACGACGGGCCCGCGGGCCCGCGGCAGCGGGGTGCGCAGCGCGAGCGCGGCGAGGCCGAGGATCGCCACGCCGATGCCGAGCCGCCAGAAGGCGATCGCCGAGGCGGGCAGGTCGACGCCCTTGACGATGGGGAAGCCGGTGGAGAAGCCGACGGTGGCGAGGACGAGGGCCGCGACGCCGACGCCGGTGCGTTGGCGCGCCGTCTCGCTCACGGGGCCTCGTCGGCGGCGTCGCTGGCCTCGACCGCGGCGAGCACCTCGGCGAGGCTGGGGTTGGCGAGCATGCGCGTGCCGACCCGCACCGTGGGCACGAGCGCGTCACCGCCGTTGGCGGCCCGCACCGCGGCGGCACCTGCCCGATCGCGCCAGATGTTCACCGCCTCGTGGGCCAGCCCGGCACGGCGGAGCTCGCGCTTGAGCGCCATCGAGAAGGGACACAGCGGCCGCCAGTAGAGCGTGACAGTGGACACGGGGCCTCCTCCTCGGTCGGGCGCCGCGCCACCAGGTGGGGCCGCGGGCGACGCGGGCGGCCACGCTAGCGTCCCCGCCGTCATCCCCGGGCCAGAGGCCGGCGGGCTCAGGCGGTGAGGCTGCGGCGCAGCCGCCACGTCGCGACGACGAGCAGGCCGACCGCCCAGGCCGCGAGGACCGCGAGAGCCCCGGTGACGTCGCCGAGGCCGTCACCGGCCCGGGCGGCCCGCAGGCCGTCGATCGCCCAGGCGTGGGGGGTCAGGCGCCCGATGGCCTGCATCGCCGGCCCGACGATCTCGAGCGGCCACAACGCCCCGCCGAGCATGCCGAGCGCGATGCCGGCCGGCGGGGCGATCGCCGAGGCCTGCTCGGGGTTGGACAGGCTCGCCCCGAAGAGCATCGAGGCGCCGGTGGCCACGAGGCAGAAGAGCCCGATGACCGCGGCGACGACGGTCGGGGTTCCCCAGCCGACGCCGAAGAGGAGCGCCGCCCCGCCGAGGATGAGGCCCGCCTGCAGCAGGCACAGGGCGAGACGGGCCGCGCCCTCGCCGAGGAGGATCGTCGCGGCCGAGGCGGGGCTCGCGAGCATGCGGCGGGCGGTGCCCCGCCGGCGGGACTCGATGAGCGCCACCCCGCCGGTCAGCCCGGTGATGAAGATGAAGAGCACGGCGTTCTGCTGGGCGGCCTCGTCGACGCTCCAGGCGAAGCTGGCGTCGCCGAGGACCTCCTCGTCGACGTCGATGAGACGCCCCTCGGGCGCGTCGCCGGCGGCCTCGGCGGCCTCGGCGCGGGACAGGCCGAGCTCGTCGACGGCGACGGCGACGGCGGTGAGGCGGGCGTCGAGATCACCGAGGACGGCGCCGACGGCGACCTCGGTGGCCACCGCCCGCGTCGAGGCCGGGTCGGCGAGCCAGCGGACCTCGGCGGTCCCGCCGTCGGCGAGCGCGGCGTCGAGGTCGCCGGCGACGAGCCCACCGACGAGATCGCCCCGCCGGACCGCCCGGCGCAGGGAGGGGGCGTCGTCGTAGCGCTCGACGGCCAGCGCCTCGTCGGCCTCGAGGGCCTCGGCGAGGGCGCTGGCCTCGGGGCCGTCGTCGACGACGAGGCCGACGGTCGAGACGGCCATCCCCGCGCCACCGACACCGAAGAGGAGGATGACGATGAAGGGCAGCACGACGATGAAGAAGAGGCCGAGTCGGTCGCGCGCGACGAGGCGCAGCGCGGTGGCGACGATCGCGGGCACCGCACGCGCGGCGGAGACGGTGGGGGTCGTCGGGGTCATGGCGCCACGAGGCGGGTCAGGCGCGGCAGGGCGAGCGCCACGGCGACCGCGGCGAAGGCGAGGTTGCCGGCGACGGGGACGACGACGACGTCGAGCCCGCCGCCGGCGGCGAGGTCGACGAAGCCGCGCAGGGCAAGGCCGTTGGGGGTGGCCAGCGACAGCGGTTCGAGCGCGGGGGGCACGGCGCCGAAGGAGCCGCCGAGCAGCGCGAGCGTGAAGACGACGATCGAGGTCCACCCGGCGACCTGCTCCTCGGTCCGCGCGAGCGTCGCGACGAGCGTCGTGAGGGACATCGCCGCGACGGTGATGCCCGCCGCGAGCGCGATGACGCCGAGCGGCTCGCCCCAGCGGGCGCCGAAGCCGAGGCTCATGACGAGCCAGAGCGTCGCGATCGACAGGAACGCGAGCGCCCCGACCGAGACGGCGGTGCCGAGCGCGATCGCGCCCCGCGGGATCGGCGCGGCAGCGAGTCGCGCGAGGCTGCCGTCGCGGCGCTGGCGCAGCAGGCCCTGCGGGCCCGCCCCGACGACGAAGAAGACGAAGAACACCGCCATCGCCGGTCCGAAGTAGCTTGCCGCCCCCGAGAGGCCGCCCTCGACGTCGTCGTCGACGAGCGCGAGGGCGCCCGGCCGCCCCCTGGCGGCGGCCACGAGCGCCTCGTCCCCACCCGGCGGCAGGGCGTCGGCCTCGACGGCGAGCTCGACGGCCGCGCGGCCGCGCTCGACCTCGGTGGCCGCGCCCTGGGCGATCGCCGTGGCGAGGTCGCCGGAGAGCCCGGCGTCGAGGTCGCGCAGGACGAGGAGCCGGCCGCCCTCGCCGCGCTCGAGGGCCGGGCCGAGCCCCGCGGGCACGACGAGGCCGGCCTTGGCGGTCCCCTCGGCCAGCGCCCGACGCGCGGCCCCGGCGTCGGCCACCTCGACGACGCTGACGACCTCGGCGAGCTCGTCGCCGGCGAGCGCCTCCCGCAGCCCCTCGCCGAGCGCCCCACCGTCCTCGTCGGCGAGGGCGATCGTCGTCTCGAACGCCTCGTCGGGGCCGGCGCAACCCCGGCATAAACCCCTGCCTCTTCCCCGAGGAAAAACTTTTTGACAAAAACAATATCTAGTCCGGCAAAAACATTAAGAAAAAACAGGGACAAAAAAG
>JAWOAS010000132.1:0-11803 GCA_046498405.1 Egibacteraceae bacterium | reverse complement strand
TTCGGGCTCTGGCTCGGGCTCTGGCTCGGGCTCGGGGACCAGGTCGACGGTGAGGGCCTCTGAGGCCACCGGGCCGGAGGGCAGGGTGCCGTCGGCGACCGGCAGGTCCGCACCCGCCGGCAGCTCGATGGCGTCGTCGACGGGCGCGTAGCCCCCGGCGCTCGCGGTCACCCGGGCCTCGGTCGTCTCGGCCCCCTCGGCCGGGGTGCCGCGTCGGCCGCTGGTGTCGATGAGGCCAACGGCGTGCCCATCGACGGTCGTCGCGTCGACGAGCGTCGTGAGCTCGCCCTCGACGGCGGGCTCGAGGCCGATCGCGAGCTCGACGTCGCCGTCGACGGGCTCGCCGCTGTCGGCGTCGCGCAGCTCGACGGCGCCGGCGACGAGCGAGATCGCGGGTCCTGGCCCGGGCTCCCCGTCGAGCGACGGCGCGATCCCGACGGTCGCGGTCGCGCCCTGCGGGCCGTGCAGCGTGGCCCGCGTGGCCCGGGCGTCGACGGCGAAGGCCTCGGCGAAGGTCCCGTCGAAGGCCTCGGTCAGGCCCAGCCGTCCGCGGGTCGCCTCCCGTGGGTCGCCGGCGACGAAGGGCGACGGCGCCACGTCCCGTCGCGTGCCGGCCCCGTCCTCGAAGGTCAGCGTGTAGCCCTCGAGGCTCCGGCCCTCGGGATGGGCGACCCCGCCGAGGATGACCTCGATCGCTGGCGTCCACTGCAGCTTGACCCCGCCGCCGGCCTCGGCGGCGTCGGGCAGGGAGCGCTGCTGGGCCTCGACGGAGGCGCCGACGGCCACGACGGCCAGGGGGTCCTCGCCCCGGCTGCCGCGGTGCAGCTCCCAGCCGCCGTCGGCCTCGCTTGCGGTCCATGCCGCTGGCGGCTCGTCGAGGGGGTCGCCATCGCGCCAGCCCAGCACGTCGACGCCGCCCACCCCCTCGCCGTCGGGGCCGACGACGGTGCCCCACGCATCGGGCACGACCTCGAGGGTGACCGAGCCCTCACGCTCCTCGAGCGCCTCGAGGGTCAACGTCTCCTCGGCGCGACCGCGCTCGGAGTGTGCGTCGAAGATGACGGCGTCGTCGGGCGCGCCGGTGACCTCGAAGGTCCGAGGCTCCGTGCCATCGGTGACTGTCTCACCGTCGCCCTCTGCGACCACCTCGGCGTCGGCGACGGGCCCCCCGTGGCGGTCGCGCACCTCGACGGTGACCGCCACCGTGCTCGTGACCGACGGGGGCTCGGGGTCGACGTCGGCGCGGGCGGAGGTCGCGCCCGAGGCCACGGCCACGGCGAGCGCGGCGAGGAGGGTGGCCGCAGCCAGGCGCAGGACCGAGGGTCGGGTAGGGCGGCGCGCGCCAGCGTCGTCGTGCGCCGTGGGCATCGCAGCCCCTTTGCTCGGGCCGGTCGGGTTGTGGGCCGTGGCCGCCTCCCATCCGCCAGGGACGCTGACCGCGTCACCAAGGGTAACCCTGCGGTCGCGCTCCACACCCTCGCGCGCCGGACCTCGGGCCAGCGCGGCGGCAGCCGCGGCGCCGGCACCGAGATCCTGCCGGCCAGGGCGACCGCGCGCATCGGCAGGGTCGTCGTCGCGGCGGTGGCGAGGCACCGCCGCAGCATCGATGTACCCCCCTTGGGTGGGCTGCGCTCGCTACGGTGGGGGCGGGACGCTCGCCTCCCCCGCGAGTCGTCGGATGGGGTCCTCACCGGGTGGGCACGCCGACAGCGCGGCCTCGCGCAGGAGTGCCGAGAAAGGATCGCAGATGAAGACGAGACGGTACGCATCACTCCTCGCGCTGGCCCTGGTCGGCACCCTCACGCTCGCGGCCTGTGCGGAGGACGAGGCCGACGACGTCGCCAACGACGACACCGACGAGGCCACTGACGGCGACGTCGACGACGACGCCGAACTGCCCTTCGAGGGCGAGACGCTGACCGTGCTCAACTGGAACGACTACGGCTCCGATCAGGACTACGCCGTCGAGGGCTTCGAGGAGCGCACCGGGGCGACGGTCGAGCACGTCTACCACTCGAGCGGCGAGGAGCTGCGCGAGATCCTCCGCACGGGCGGCATCGGCGAGATCGACGTCACCAACCCCAACTTCAGCTTCCTCCAGCAGATGGTCGAGGAGGACATGCTGCAGCCCCTCGACGAGGCCCAGATCGACAACCTCGACGAGGTCTACGAGGACTTCCTGCAGAGCGACGACCTCTACGCCGACGGCGAGCTCTACGGCGCGCCGTGGGTGTGGGGCAGCACGGGGCTGACCTACAACACCGAGCACTTCGACGAGGAGCCCACGAGCTGGGGCGTGCTCTGGGACGACGAGTGGGAGGGCCAGGTCGGCTTCATGGACAGCCCCGTCGAGGCGATCATGCTCACCGCGCTCTACCTCGGCGACGATCCCCACGACCCCGACCTCGACGCCGTCCGCGAGGCCCTCGTCGACATGCGCCCCAACGTCGAGCTCTATTGGGGCTCGAGCGACGACTGGACCCGGGCCTTCACCACCGAGGCGATCAGCGTCGGCAACTTCTGGGCCGGCGACGCCGGGTCGATGATGGAGGAGGGCGAGCCGGTCGGCTACGTCATCCCCGAGGAGGGCGCGGTCGGCTGGATCGACGCGTGGACCGTCGTCGCCGACTCGCCCAACCCTGAGCTCGCCCACGCCTGGATCGACTGGATGGTCAGCGAGGAGTTCCTCGTCGAGTGGGCCGAGGACCCCGAGGGCAACGCCCCCGCACCGGCCAACGAGGTCGCCCAGGAGCAGCTCCCCGAGGAGGTCAAGGCACGGATCCAGGCCTACCCCGAGCAGGTCGAGGACCTCGCGATCATGGGCACCCTCACCCAGGAGGAGCAGCAGGCCTACACCGACCTCCTCGCCGAGGTCAAGGCCGGGGTGCAGTGAGGCGAGCGTGACCGCGACCAGCGGCGCCGCTCCGCCGTCGTCGACCGGCGACCCCCCGCGTCGGTCGGCGACGGCTAGGTGGCGCCGCTCCTCGCGGGCGGGGCTCATGCTGCCGAGCGCGCTGCTCCTGCTCGCGCTCGTCGTCGTCCCGCTCGTCCTGCTCGTCTACTTCGGGCTGCTCACCGGCCCCGGCGTCGACGGGGCGGTCACCGGCCAGGAGTGGGCGCGCATCGCCGGCCAGCCCGAGCTCTACGGCCGCCTGCTCGTCCGCTCGCTCGTGCTCGGCCTCGCGGCCACGGCCCTGACGATCATCGTCGCGTGGCCGACTGCCTGGGCGCTGTCACGCCACGTCGGCCGTCTGCGCTCGCTCTACCTCGCGCTCGTCATCATCCCCCACCTCACCTCCTCGCTGTCGCTCATCTACGCGATGTACGTGCTCATCGCCCCCGGCGGACCGCTCATGGCCGCGCTGACCGGGGTCGGGCTCGCCGAGGCCGGCGACACCCTGCTCTTCACCCGGTGGGCGGTGCTGCTCATGCTCGCCTACCTCTTCCTGCCGTTCATGGTCATGGCGCTCTACGCCGCGGTCGAGCGCATCGACGACACCGTCCTCGACGCTGCGCGCAGCCTCGGCGCCGGGGCGTGGCAGCGCTTCCGCCACATCGTCCTGCCCCTGACGATCCCCGGCATGCTCGCTGGGCTCGTGATCGTCTTCACCCCTGCCGCCGGGGCCTTCGTCGAGGCCCGCATCCTGGGCGGCACCGACGGGATGATGTTCGGCACGCTCATCAGCGAGCAGGTCTCGCGCGTGAACAACCAGCCGCGCGCCGCGGCGATGTCGGTCATCCTCCTCGCGGCGATCCTCGCGCTGCTCGGCGGAGTGCGCGCGACGCTGCGGCGGGCCTTCCCCGGTGCGCTGCGCGGAGGGCGCTGAGCGATGGCCACGAGCACCACCGCGCCGACCGCCTCCGCGGCGACCCCTGAGCCCGCCGCGGACGCCGGGCTGCCACGCCCCGACGGGCGTGCCCGGGCGCGGCGCCAGCGGCGCGGATGGCTGGTCTGGCTCTGGCTCGTGCTCGGCGTCGTCTACACCCCGGTGCTCGTGGTCATGGCGCTGTCGTTCAACGCCTCGCGCTACGGTACCCTGCCGTTCGAGCCCACCACCGAGTGGTACGCAGCGCTCGCCGGCAACGACGCGCTCATCTCGGCGACCGGGCGCAGCCTCGTGCTGTCGACGACGGTCGCCGTGGCCGCCGCAGTGCTCGGCACCGCCCTCGCCCTCTGGATGGTGCGCGTGGCCCGCGCGGGGGCGACGGTCTTCACCGCGCTGCTCACGACGGCGATCACGATCCCGTGGCTCATCCTCGCGGTGGCGATGCTGCTCGTCGCCAACGCCGTCGGCCTCGGGCGCGGCCTGCCGCTGCTCTTCCTCGGCAGCCTCGCCGTCGCGCTGCCCTACGTCGTGCTCGTCGTCGTCGCACGGCTCCAGGGCCTGGGCACCGAGCTCGAGCAGGCGGCCCGCTCGCTGGGGGCACGGCCGCTGACGGCCTTCCGGCTCGTCACCCTCCCGCTCATCGGCAAGGCCGTGCTCAGCGGTACGCTGCTCGCCTTCATCATCACCTTCAACAACTTCCCCATCCACTTCTTCCTCGCGCCCTTCGGCTTCAACACCCTGCCGATGGAGATCTACACCTTCGTCCTCTCGGGCTACGACCCCGACATCAACGCCCTGGCCACGGTGCTCATCAGCGTCGCGGTGGGCCTCGGGCTCGTGCTGCTCGCCGTCGCGCGGCGGCGGGGTGGGGACGCGACCGCGACGAGCCGCCTCGAGGAGATGTGGGGATGAGCGCCGATGGCTGACCTGCGCCTCGACGAGGTCTGGATGTCCTACAGCGCCGAGGGCCCGGCGGTGCTGCGCGGGCTGTCGATCGACGTCGCCGACGGGGAGTTCTACGCGATGGTCGGGCCGTCGGGCTCGGGCAAGACCTCGATCCTCAAGGTCCTCGGCGGGTTCGTCGCGCCCGACGCCGGCCGGGTCGTCCTCGACGGCGCGGACGTCAGCGGCGTGCCGCCCGAGCGCCGGGACCTCGGCATCGTCTTCCAGAGCTACGCGCTCTTCCCGCACCTCACCGTCGGCGAGAACGTCGGCTTCGGGCTGCGCATGCGCCGGGTGCGCCCCCGGCAGCAGCGCGCCGAGGTCGCCGGCATCCTCGCGCTGGTCGGGCTGCCGGAGATGGAGGGGCGCTACCCCGACGAGCTCTCCGGTGGCCAGCAGCAGCGCGTCGCGCTCGCCCGCGCGCTCGTGACCCGGCCCAAGGCGCTCCTGCTCGACGAGCCGCTCAGCGCGCTCGACCGCAAGATCCGCCAGGAGATGCAGGTCGAGCTGCGGCGCATCCAGCGCGAGGCCGGGGTCACGGCGATCATCGTCACCCACGACCAGGAGGAGGCGCTGGCCCTCGGCGACCGGCTCATGGTCCTCGACGACGGCGAGGTGCGCCAGGAGGGCCGCCCCGCCGAGGTCTACAGCCATCCGCGCAGTCGCTTCGTCGCGACCTTCCTCGGCAGTGCGAACCTCCTGCCGGGCACGGTCGACGCCGTCGAGCCGAGCCGCATCGACCTCGGCGCCCTGGCCGCGCGCGGCCTGACCCTGCCCGAGGGCACCCGCGTCGGCGACCGCGTGACGGTCTGCGTACGACCCGAGCGCTGGGCCCTCGCTGAGGGCGGGGCCCTCGAGGCCGACGGCCTCGCGCTGCGCGCGAGGGTGCGGACCGTCCAGCTCAGCGGGCAGATCGGTGAGTGCGTCCTCGACAGCGCCCTCGGCGAGCTCGCCCTCACCGTGCTGTCCTCCCAGGTCGCCCGACTCGAGGAGGGGCTCGAGGTGTCGCTGCGCGCCGACCCCGGCGACGTCCACGTGCTCGAGGAGCCCGACGCCGAGGCGGTCGAGGGCCCCGTGGCGCTGGGGTCACGACCGTGACCGCGCCGGTGCCCCCGACGACCGTGACCGCGCCGGTGCCCCCAGCGGCGGGCGGGCGCACACCGGCGGGTGTCGGGCGATGGTGAGGCCGGTGGGTGCCGACCGGCGCTGGGGGACGCACCACCCCGGCTACCCCTCCGCGCTCTGCGACGCCGCCAGCGGCCTGCAGCTGCGCATCGCCGGCTACAGCGGCCGGCAGGAGCGCGTCGTCGACTTCGCCGGCGCCGAGGGGGTCTGCCTCGGCGCCCACACCCTCGACGGCGGCTACCTCGAGGCCGGACTCGACGTCGCCGGCAGCCAGCTCCGTCTCGAGGCCGCCAAGGACCCCGAGGCGCCGACGACGATCGTCGGACGCCTGACCCTCGAGCACGCCGCCGAGCTGCGGCTGCGGCTGTGGAGCCTGCTCGTCCTCGAGCGCGACGCCGCTGCCGGGCGCCTCGACGACGCGACCCTCGCGGCGGTGGCCGAGCGGCCCGCCGAGCCGGGCGCCGACCCCCTCGTGCTGCGCGCGCGGGCGCGCAGCGAGCATCTCGCCGTCGTCTGCGACCCCGAGCCGTCGGTCTGCGCCGGCTACCCCGAGGCCGCGGAGGCCGTCGCCGAGCTCGAGGCCGAGGGCTACTTCCCACCGCCGCGCGCACCGGTCGCCGAGCCGGGGGCGGCGGTAGCCCGCTTCAACCACGAGGTGAGCCCCGAGGTGCGCTTCGCCGCGGCGCTGGCCACCGACGCCGAGGCCGCCGCGGCCGCCGCGTGGGCGGCGCTGGCCGACGCCGACGGGACGATCGCCGCGGCGCGCCGCCGGGCCGAGGCCGAGCCCGGTGGGCAGGCCGCCGCGGCCGTGCGCGACGTCCTCGCCTGGAACACCTGCTGGAACCCGGCGAACGGACGCCTCACCACGGTGCTCAGCCGCCACTGGACGAGCCGGAAGTTCGGTGGCTGGCTCGTCTGGCAGAGCGACGTCCTCTACGCCGCGCTGCTGGCTGCCACCCTCGGCGACGCCGAGCTCGCCTACGCCAACCTCGAGGCGGTCCTCCACGGCGCCCAGCCCGCCGGCAACCTCGCGTGCCTGCTCAGCGCGCGCACCGAGTGGGTCGACCGCGCCCACCCGCCGCTGGCCGCGCTCATCGTCTGGCAGTGCGCCGCGCGCCTGGGCGACCGCTCGCTGCCGCGGCGTCACCTCGACACCCTCCTGCGCGCGCACCGGTGGTGGGAGCGCCACCGGGCCGCCGGCGACGGGCTGCTGGCCTACGGCACCTCACCGACCGGGCGTGGCCTCTACGCCGGCACCGCCTTCGCGGCGCGCAACGAGTCGTCGATGGACAACTCGCCGATGTTCGACGGCGTCGGGCTCACCGGCGACGGGGTGCTCGACCTCGCCGAGGTCGGGCTCAACGCCCTGCACGTCCTCGATGGGGAGATCCTCGCGGCGCTGGCCGCCGAGGCGGGCCGGCCCGACGAGGCCGCCGCGCTCGCCGAGGGCTCGGCCCGCCGTGCCGAGGCGGTGCGCCGCCACCTCTGGGACGCCGAGCGGGGCGTCTTCGCCGGGCGCCGCGGTGACGGGACGTTCACGGCCTCGTTGTCGCCGACGAGCCTCTACCCGCTGCTGGCCGGCATCGCCGACGACGCCGAGGTCGAGGCCCTCGTCGAGGGCCACCTCCTCGACGAGGAGGGCTTCTGGGGCGGCCCGCCGCTGCCGGCCAACGCCCTGCGCGAGCCGGCTGCCGCCGAGGGCTCGTACTGGCGCGGCCGAGCCTGGCCTCCGCTGGCCTACCTCGTCCACCTCGGCCTGCACCGCTGCGGCCGGCGCGACGTCGCCGCCGAGCTCGCCGAGCGGGCGTGGCAGCTCTTCTCCGGGCCGTGGCGCGAGCGGCGCGCCGCCCTCGAGTACTACGACGTGCGCTGGGACTCCGACCACGCCGACCCCGACGTCGACGCCTTCTACACCTGGTCGGCGCTGCTGCCGCTCATCACGCTCGGCGAAGCCGGCGACATCACCCCATGGCACGGAGCGCGGCTCGGGCCGGGCCGCGGCGCGGTGCTCCTCGACGGGCGCTGGTGGCAGGTCGAGCCCGGCGAGGGCGGCCTCGAGGTCCGACCGCCATCGGGCCCGGGGCTGCGGGTCGACGGCGTAGACCACCTCACCGGCATCGCCGAGGACCGCGGCGTCCCCGGGCCCACCGGCGTCGCGCGGGGCAGCGCCGGTGCCGCCGAGCCCGCCGCGCTGCGCTGCACGCTGCCGGCCGGCTCCGCGCCGGCGCGCCTGCGGCTGGCCACCGGCGGGCTCACCGCGGCGGTCGTCGGCAGCGAGCCCGCCGAGGTCGAGCGTGACGGCGACGGCGTCGGGGTGACCGTCGGGCCGCGGGCGAGGCCGACCCCGGTCGTCCTCCTGCTCGCCGAGGCCGCGCCCGATGCCTGAGCCGCCGCGCCCGGCCGGCGACGGGCCTGTTGCCGGCGACCGTGGCCTCGCCGTCGTCGACCTCCAGCGCGTCGTCGGCCCCGGCGCGCCATGGGAGGTGCCTGGCGTCGAGGCCATCCTGTCGCCGGTCGCCGCGCTGCTCGAGGCCTTCGGCCCCGCCTCGGTGCTGACCCGCCACCGCCTCGCCCCCGACGGCCGCGGCCGCTGGCGGGCCTTCGCCGAGCGCTGGGCCGGTCTCGAGGCCGACCCGGCGCTCTGGGAGCTGCTCGAGCCCGTCGCCGCGGCGGTGCCGACCGGCGCCGACGTCGTCGACAAGACGGTTTACGGCGCCTACGGCCTCGCTGAGCTGCAGGCGCGGCTCGGCGACCCCGCGACCAGCGAGCTCGTCGTGGCCGGCTGCGAGACCGACTGCTGCGTCGCCGCGACGCTCTACGCCGCGGTCGACGACGGCGTCGCGGTCACCCTCGTCACCGACGCGCTCGTCGGCCCCGACCCCCAGGGGCACGCGGGGCTGCTCGCCGGCGCGGCCCGCCTGCCCGAGCAGGTGCGGCTGGCCACCGCCGAGGAGGCCATCGCCGTCCCGTTCGCCCGCGGGTAGGCGGGCTGGTCCCCGCCGCGCCATGGGAGCCGCCGGGACCGCGCCCGCGAGGGACCCCCGTCGTCGGGCGCGCGCCTGGCGGGTAGGCTCGCTGGGACGTCGTCGTCGGCCTCGCGTGCCCGCCGCGCACGCGGGGCCGCTCTGGGAGGTGCCATGGACAGCATCCGCGCGCGGCCGCGCCCCGCCGACGTCGTGGCCTCCGACCTCGACGGCACGCTGCTGACCTCGGCAAAGGAGGTCTCGCCACGGTCGCGTCGCGCCCTCGCCGCGGTGCGCGAGACCGGGGCCCGCGTCGTGCTCGCGACCGGCCGGCCGACGCGCTACGTCACCGACCTCGCGCGCACGCTCGACCTCGACACCCCCGTGGTCTGCGCCAACGGCGCGGTCCTCTACGACGCCGCCCGCGATGAGGTCGTCGCCGCGCGGACCCTGTCGACCGGGGTCGTCACCGAGCTCGGGGCCGCGCTGCGGGCGCGGCTGCCGGGCGTGGCCTTCGCGGTCGAGGGGGCGCGCGAGTTCCGCTGCGAGCGGCGCTTCGCCGAACACAACGAATGGCCGATCCCCGTCGACGCCGTCGTCGACGACGCGGGCTGGGTCGACGGCGAGCCGGTCGCCAAGCTCCTCGTGCGCCATCCCGCGCTCGGCTTCGGCGAGCTCCTCGAGGCCGCCGCGGAGGTCCTCGACGGGCAGGGGGAGTGCACGTACTCGAGTGGGACGCTCCTCGAGATCGCCGCCCCCGGGGTCGACAAGGCCGCCGGCCTCGCCGAGGTCGTCGCCGGCCTCGGCGTCGAGCCCGGCGCGGTCCTGGCCTTCGGCGACATGCCCAACGACATCGCGATGCTCGCCTGGGCGGGCACCGGCGTGGCCGTGGCCAACGCCCACCCCGCGGTGCTCGAGGTCGCCGACGCGGTGACCGCGAGCAACGACGACGACGGGGTCGCGCTCGCGCTCGAGGAGCGCCTCGCCGCGCCGGCGCCCGCCGCCGTCGACGCCGACGCGCCCTGAGCGGCGCGACGCCCCGGCCCTGCCCGGGCGGCACGACGCCCCGGCCCTGCCCCGGCGGCGATGGTCAGGCGTCGAGGTCGTCGAGGGCCTGCTCGCCGAGACGCTCGCGCACGATGCGCTCGAGGGTCGCCGCACGCTCGGCGTCGCGGGCCTGGCGCCGCCGCAGGCGCTGGAGCTCGGTCACCGCGGTGCCGGCGACGTCGGGGCCCTCGCCGTCGAACGCGGGGCACTCGGCGCGGTAGTCGCACCATCCGCACAGCGGCGAAGGGCGCGGCTCGAAGGCCTCGGCGCGCATCGCGGCGGCGACCTCGCGGATCGCCTCGATCGCCGCGTCGGTGTCGATGTGCTCACGCGGCACCGTGACGCGCACGCCCGGCACGACGAAGTCGAGGGCCACCCACGCCGGCGGCTGCCCCCAGAGGTGCTCGACGGCGAGGGCGTAGATCGCGAGCTGGAGGCTGGAGGCGACCTCCTCGCGGCTCTTGGCCCGGCGGTTGGTCTTCCAGTCGACGACCCCGAGACCGCCCGCGCCGGTCGGCTCGACGAGGTCGATCGCGCCGACGACCTCGAGGCCGTCGGGCAACGGCAGGCGGAACCACTGCTCGACGGCGACGGGGGCAAGGGCGGTGTCGGCGAAGCGGTGGTGGTGGGCGGTGAGGACCTCGCGGGCATGGCGGTAGTACCGCAGCTGCTCGTCGCGCTCGACCTCGGCGAAGCCGCTCGAGTCCCAGCCGTGGTAGAGCGCGTCGAGCAGCGTCTCGAGCGGCGGCGGGTCGGGCAGCTTGCGGTCCCAGAAGGCCTCGAGCGCACGGTGGATCGACGAGCCGAACGACAGGTGCGGGCTCGGGCGCTCGGGCAGGCCGTCGACGTAGCGGTAGCGGTAGCGCAGCGGGCACTGGCGGTAGGTGTCGACCCGGCTGAACGACAGCCGCAGCCTCGGGCCGCCGTCGTCGGGCGTGGTCCCGAGCAGGTCGGCGCTCGCGGGCGCGGGACGCGGGGTCATGGTCGGCAGGGTAGCGGCCGGGGGTGTCGGCCGGCATCCCCGCCGGCGGTAGCCTCGCCGCATGCCCGCCGTGCCGCGCCCGCTCACCCACCTCGCCCAGGGGCTGCTCATGGGCGCCGCCGACGTCGTGCCGGGGGTGTCGGGCGGCACCGTGGCCCTCGTCGTCGGCATCTACGCCCGGCTCGTCTCCTCGATCCGTGCGGCTACCGCCGCGCCCGCCGCCCTCCTGCGCACGGGACCGGCTGCCGCCCGGGCCAGGCTCGCCGAGGTCGACTGGCCGCTCGTGCTGCCGCTGGCCCTGGGCATCGCCCTGGCCATCGCCGCCGGCTCGGTGCTCATCCCCCCGCTGCTCGAGGCCTACCGGGCGGAGACCTCCGCGGTGTTCTTCGGCCTCATCGTCGCCTCGCTGGCCCTGCCGTGGGGTCGCGTCGACGAGCGCGGCCCCGGCTCCTACGCCCTGGCCGGGGCCGCGGCGCTCCTGGCGTTCACCCTCGTCGGGCTGCCTGAGCTCGCCGCCGGGGACCCCTCGACGCTGCGCATCGCCGCGTCGGCGGCGGTGGCGATCTGCGCGATGATCCTGCCCGGGGTCTCGGGGGCCTTCCTCCTCGCCGCGCTCGGCATCTACGAGGCCACCCTCACCGCCCTGCGCGAGATCGACGTCGCCTACGTCGCGACGTTCGCCGCCGGGGCCGTGGTCGGGCTCGGGGCGTTCGCGCGGCTCCTCGAGACCCTCCTCGCGCGCCGCCACGACCTCACGATGGCGGCGCTGACCGGGCTCATGGTCGGGGCGCTGCGGGCGCTGTGGCCATGGCTCGGCGAGGGCCGGGCGCTCGAGGCCCCGCCGGCCACGCCCCACAGCGCCCTCGTCGTGGCCCTCGGGCTCGCGGCCTTCGCCGCGCTGCGCCTGCTCCTGCGCG
>JAWOAS010000172.1:0-4741 GCA_046498405.1 Egibacteraceae bacterium | reverse complement strand
CCGTTCACAGCCATGGCGGAGCCAGCCTGATAACGTGAAGGGGGAGATCTGGCCGGCGATCTGGTTCTGTGGGTCGTCCGCCTCGTAGCGGTCCGCCGAGGCGTGATGGCGATCCGTGACAATCCCATCGCCCGGTGCCAGCAGGTCAACGTCTAGGCCCACGTAGATGTCCGGGAACTGCATTGCATCGACCGGCCGCGGGAGTTCGAAGTCGATGTCGAGGTGGCTGTCGTCGAAGGTCTGTGTGTCCGTGTCTGTGGCTTCGTCCCCTGGCATCGTCAGTGAGCACCTCCGTCGCAGTCGCTGCCACCTCGGCTCCGGCGGCGCTGAGCGCGCGTGCGGTGGCCTCGCCGATACCCGAGGAACCGCCGGTGACGAGGACGCGGCGCCCCTCGAGCGGGTAGCGGGAGGGCGGGGTCCGGGCTGCGGTCATCGTGGATCCTCCGGGGTACAGGCGGTTGGAAGGGCTCGACGCACGCGGTTGCCCACGGTGTCGACGTCGACCCTGCGGTGCGCTCCGGCGGTGGACGGGCGCCACGTGGGGAAGGCTGTGCGCGGCCAGTATCCCAGGCGGCCGGTGGGAGCCTACGCAGCAGCCGCCGTCGACGACAACGTGAGGGAGGATCTCATGTCAACCAGGAAGGTCAGCCGCAGCGTGACGGTCGCCGCCCAGCCCGAGGAGATCTTCGAGTTGCTCGCCCATCCCAGCGGACATGCCGCGCTCGACGGCTCCGGGACGGTCAAGGGCGGTGTCGCTCCCGACGACGAGCGGCTCTCACTCGGCGCGCGCTTCGGCATGAAGATGCGCATGGGCCTGCCGTACCGCATCACCAACGAGGTCGTCGAGTTCGAGGAGGGGCGGCGGATCGCCTGGCGACACGCCGGTGGCCACATCTGGCGCTGGCAGCTCGAGCCCGTCGAGGGCGGCACGCGGGTCACCGAGACCTTCGACTGGGGCGCGGCCAAGGCCCCGCCCGCCCTCGAGCGCGCAGGCATCCCCGCCCGCAACACCCGGGCCATCGAGCAGACGCTCTCGAACGTCGCCGCGCGCTTCGGCCCCACCGAGGACTAATCGACGCATAATCCGGCCCCGGGTGGAGATCCTCACAGCACCGATCACGCTGACGCGGAGGCTCGCCCCATGACCTCGTCCACGGAGTCGACCACGACCGAGGCAGCCCCGGCTGAAACCGGCCTTCTCACCCTGGGAGCGCTCGCCGAGCTCGCCACGCCCTTCGCCGCGGAGACCGCCGAGCTCTTCGCCTCGGTGCGCGACCACGACCTCACGACGCTGTCGGCTCGCTGCGACGACGACCTCGGCATCGTCGACATCGACCCCAAGGGCGGCAGCGAGGTCATCCGCTCGCGGCAGGAGTGGGAGACCTGGTTCGTCCAGCTCTTCGCCCAGCTCTCGGCGATGGAGGCCGAGACCGACACGCTCATCGCGAGCTACGACGCCGTCGACTGGGGCGAGACGGGCATGAGCGTCGTCGAGTTCGTCCAGTTGCTGCGCGTGGGCGGCAAGACCGGGCGGTTCAACTGCATCGTCACGATCGTGTGGAAGCAGGTCGAGGGCCGCTGGATCGAGGCCCGTTGGCACGCCTCGCTCGTCTCGACCGAGTTGCCGGAGGGCTTCGGCGCGTAGGTCGGTCGGCGCGCCGACGCGCGACGCACCCCAGCGGTAGGAGTGGGCGCCACAGCACACCGCCGACGCCGCTGGCCGTGCAGCGGCGACCTGACACCGAATCGGTCGGTCGACTTTACATAAGATATCTTATCGGGGTTGTCGAGCGGGGCCGAGGTTCGCCGACGCTGTTGCCGACGCGACGGCGGTCATCGAGTCGATCGCGTATGAGGCTGGCCTCACGGCTGCTGAGGTGCGGGCCGCGTTCAGCGACGCGGACTTGCGTGCCGTTGCCGCGCGCTTGGCTTCGGACTGGCACCCGTTCGAGGCCGGTGTGGGGCCGATGCTGTCCCGCAAGACGGTGGCCGCGCTCCTACGTTGACCCTTCGTCGCCGGACGGCACGGCGAGCTTCGGAAGAATCCGCACGTTCGTGTACACCGCGAGGTACACTTTTGGTATGTCGAAGACCGTGCCTGTTCGGGAGTTCCGCAGCCACCTCGCCGAGCTGCTCGCCGAGGTCACCGATCGTCGGGAGCACGTGATCGTCACCCGACGCGGCCGCCCGGCGGCGGTCCTCGTGCCCGTCGACGAGTACGAAGCCCTCGAGGAAACCGCTGAGATCCTCTCCGACGAGGACACGCTCGCGGCGATCCGCCGTGGGCTCGACGACCTCGCAGCCGGCGACGAAGTCCCACTTGAACAGGTGCGCGACGAGCACGCCGACGGTAGACGCTGACGCCTCGTGGCCAAGGTCGCCCTGGCCCGCTCGGCGCGCAAGGCTCTCTCCGAGCTCGACTTCCCCCTGGCTGACGCGATCCTGGACGCCCTCGGGGAGCCCGAACGCGACCCGGACGTTGGCCATCGGCTGCGCGGACGACTATCCGGCCTGCGGTCCTACCGGGTGGGTGCCTACCGGATCATCTACGAGATGCGCGACGCGAACACCGTCCGCGTGGTCGCGATCCGCCACCGTGGCCAAGCCTACGACACCGACCCTCGCTGACTTGCGCACAAGGCGAGCGGACCTTCTCCGACAGCCCGCGCGACAAGCCATCGCTTCGGCGTCGTCGAAGCCGAGGTGATCCGGTCGACGCCCTGCGCTCATGCACGCATCCGGCCGTGGTCTCCTCGACCTACTCGATCGCTGCTCTCGTAAGCCCGTGCCTCGCCTTCGCGGGTGATCGGCTCTCTTGCACGAGGTCGGACTGCCCGCCCCCGCCTGCCGCTTGCCCGATCAACTGCCCGATCACCTGTGGCATCTGTTCTGGAACGCCGGCCCTCGGCAGGTCAATCCCGGCGGGACGAGGCCGTCATCGCCCATCGCGCGATCGTGGCGTCAGATCCCGAGGCCATCGGCTGGGTTGTCAGCCATCAGCCTCCAGCCGCGGTCGAGGAGGCGCTGGGCGATCGCGGCACGCCTGCTGATGCCGTCGCATGGCTGCGCGCCTGCCGGGCGAAGGAGACCTCCAACGAGACCTCCGATGGTGCCGCCTGAGCTGCGCGATGTCCTGCCAGTCGCTACCGCCGCGGCGTGGCTGAAGGTCGCCTTCGCGCTGCCCATCGGCGACTCTCTGGCCGGTGGGACCACTGTGGCGGTGCCCCTGCGCCACCGCGTATCCCGCGACCTGGTCCGGCCGCGGGCGAGCAGGCGGCAGCACCGCTGGCGGCTACGACGTCGGCACCGGCGGGCGCGCCTTGCCCGACGGCAGGTCGCGCACGAGGACGAGCGCGAGGACGGCGAGGCCGAGCGCGGCGAGCAGACCGGCCTTCAGCGCGACGAGTTGGGCCTCGGCGTAGTCCTCGGTGACCGCGGCGAGGCTGGCGGCGTCGAGTCCGGCCTCCTGCCCGGCGTCGCCGACCTGTTCGACGGTGACGAAGTCGAGGCCCTCGGAGACCTGCGTGGTCACCTGCTCGCGCACCTGCGGGGCGAGGCGCGCATCGTCCTCGACGATGGCGATGACGTTGCCGGCCAGCGCGGAGAGCACGACCGCCCCGATGACCGCGACCCCGAGCGAGCCCCCGAGCTGCTGCGCGGTCCACTGCAGGCCACCGGCCTCGCTGCGGTCGCCGTCGTCGACGGCCGACTGGATGACGTTGCCGAGCTGGGAGGCGATGAGCCCCATGCCCACGCCGAGCGCGGCCATCGCCGAGCCGAAGCCCCATCCCTCGAGGGCGGGCTCGATGGCGCCGATGAGCGTGGCGAGGGCGACGACGAGGACCGCGAACCCACCCCGCACGATCGCCCGCGGCGAGAGCCGGCTCGACAGCAGCGAGCCGCCCAACGAGGTGAGCAGCATGGCCACCGACACCGGCAGCATGCGCAGACCCGTCTCCAGCGCGTTGAGGCCCTGTACGAGCTGCAGGTAGAGCGGGACGACGAAGAAGGTCCCGAGCAGGACGACGTTCTGGGTGAGCAAGGCCTGCAGCGCCGCGCGCAGCGGGGCGAGCGAGAGCAGCTCGAGGCGCACGAGTCGGGACCGTCCCTGGCGGGCGCGTCGACGCTCCCAGGAGCTGAAGGCCACGAGCGTCAGCGCCCCGACGGCGACGACGAACGGGGTGAGGTCAATCACTACGATCTCACCGACCATATCCATCTCGGTGACAGCGTTAAGCACACCGATGATCGAGCCTTCGTTCGCGCCAAAGAAACCTTTCAGGTCAGGATTGGCCTGCAGGATAGCCTTTGCCAGGTCGGTGGATTTCAGGTGATCGCCGCCGCCATATTGGATGCTCACGATCTCGATGTCAGGATAGGTAGATTCGATACGGTTGACGAAGCCATCGCGGCGATCGATGCCGGTGCGGGAGGTCTGGTCGTGAACGATCACAGCCACTTTGCCTTCACCGCCAATCAGCTCTGCCATCTTGTCAGCTGCCAAGGCGGCAGCAGCGATGTTGTCAGTGGCAGCGGTAGCGACGGGGATGTCGCTGTCAACGCCAGAGTCAAACCCGATCACGGGGATGCCGGCGGCCTGCGCGGCTTCCAACTGCGGGATCAAGGCGGTGGCATCCAGGGCGGCCAGGCACAGGGCGTCAGGATTCTTGTCCAACGCGGTCTGCACCATCTCGACCTGTTTGTCAACCATGGCTTCTGTTTCAGGACCTTCAAAGGTAAT
>JAWOAS010000078.1:0-7091 GCA_046498405.1 Egibacteraceae bacterium | reverse complement strand
GTCGACGAGGTCCACGCGGTCGCGGGCACGAAGCGCGGCGCCCACCTCGCGGCCAGCCTCGAGCGGCTCGAGGCGCTGCGGGCCGGCCGGCCCGACGGCGACGGTGGGCGCCGCGACGTCGCCCCGCTGCAGCGCATCGGCCTGTCGGCGACCCAGCGCCCCCTCGAGGAGGTCGCGGCGTTCCTCGCCGGGGGAGGCCACGGGCGGCCGCCGCGACGCGGGGTCGCCGCCGGGGCCGTGTCGGAGGGGGCCGGGGCCGCGACGCAGGGGGCCGACGCCGCGACGCAGGGGGCCGACGCCGCAGCGCAGGGGGTCGGGGCTGTGCCGCCACGGGAAGCCGGGGCCGACCCAGCAGGGGAGGTCGCCTGGCGGCGGCGGCCGATGACCGTCGTCGACACCGCCCGCGAGCCGCACCTCGACGTCGAGATCGTCGTGCCTGTCGAGGACATGAGCCGGCTCGGGGAGGTCGTCGAGGAGCCCGCCTCCGGTCCGGCGGCCGGCCAGGGCGAGCGGCGCCGGTCGATCTGGCCGGCGGTGCACCCCCGCATCCTCGACCTCGTCCGGGCGCACCGCTCGACGATCGTCTTCGCGAACTCCCGCCGGCTGGCCGAGCGGCTCTGCAGCGCCCTCAACGAGCTCGACGCCGAGCAGGCCGAGGCCGAGGGTCGCGCGGTCGCCGGCCCGGTCGCCCGCGCCCACCACGGCTCGGTGGCCCGCGAGCAGCGCCTCGAGATCGAGGACGCGCTCAAGGCCGGCCGCCTGCCCTGCGTCGTGGCGACGAGCTCGCTCGAGCTCGGCATCGACATGGGTGCGGTCGACCTCGTCATCCAGGTCGAGTCGCCGGGCTCGGTGGCCTCGGGGCTGCAGCGCATCGGTCGCGCCGGCCACCACGTCGGCGAGGCCAGCGTCGGCAAGGTCTTCCCCAAGTACCGCGGGGACCTCCTCGAGGCCACCGTCGTCGTCGACCGCATGCGCGCCGGGCAGATCGAGGCCACGCGCTACCCGCGCACGCCCCTCGACGTCCTCGCCCAGCAGATCGTCGCGATGGCGGCGATGGAGCCCTGGCCCGTCGACGAGCTCCACGACGTCCTCGCGGGCGCGGCGCCCTTCGCCGAGCTCAGCCGCACCCAGCTCGACGGCGTCCTCGACCTGCTGTCGGGGCGCTACCCCTCCGACGCCTTCGCCGAGCTCAAGCCGCGCCTGACGTGGGACCGCGTCGCCGACGTCGTCCGCGGGCGGCCCGGCGCGCAGCGCCTCGCGGTCACCAACGCCGGGACGATCCCCGACCGCGGCCTCTACGGGGTCTTCCTCGACGGCGCCGAGGAGGGCGCGCGGCGCGTCGGCGAGCTCGACGAGGAGATGGTCTACGAGACCCGGCCGGGGGAGACCTTCACGCTCGGCTCGACGACCTGGCGCATCACCGACATCACCCGCGACCAGGTGCGCGTCGTCCCCGCGCCCGGCGAGCCCGGCAAGCTGCCGTTCTGGCACGGCGACGCCGTCGGGCGGCCCGCCGAGGTCGGTCGCGCGCTCGGGGCGTTCCTCCGCGAGCTCGCCGGGCGCGAGGAGGGCGAGGCCGCCGCGGCGCTCGCCGAGGGCCACGGGCTCGACGAGCGCGCCGCGGCCAACCTCGCGGCCTACCTCGCCGAGCAGCGCGAGGCCACCGGGGTGCTGCCCAGTGACCGCCAGCTCGTCGTCGAGCGCTTCCGCGACGAGATCGGCGACTGGCGCGTCTGCGTGCTCTCGCCCTACGGCGGGCGGGTCCACGCGCCGTGGGCGCTGGCGATCGCCGGGCGGGTCCGCCAGCGGCTCGGCCTCGAGGTGCAGGCCATCCACGCCGACGACGGCATCGTCCTGCGCCTGCCCGAGGCCGGCGGGGACGACGCCGCCGCGGTCGTCGAGGCGATCCTCCTCGACCCCGAGGAGGTCCGCGACCTCGTCGTCGCCGAGGTCGCCGACTCCGCGCTCTTCGCCGCCCGGTTCCGCGAGTGCGCCGCCCGGGCGCTGCTGCTGCCCCGGCGGGTCGGCGGTCGCGAGGGGATGCGCCGCACGCCGCTGTGGCAGCAGCGCCAGCGCGCCGCCGACCTCCTCGCGGTGGCCGCCTCCTACGGGCAGTTCCCGATCCTGCTCGAGACCTACCGCGAGGTCCTCGGTGACGTCTTCGACGTCGCCGGGCTCGAGGAGCTCCTGCGGGGGGTGGCCTCGCGGCGGGTGCGCGTGGCCCACGTCGAGACCGACGCGGCGAGCCCGTTCGCCTCCTCGCTGCTCTTCGACTACGTCGCCGGCTACCTCTACGACGGCGACGCGCCGCTGGCCGAGCGCCGCGCCCAGGCGCTCTCGCTCGACCGCGAGCTCCTCGCCGAGCTGCTCGGCTCCGAGGAGCTGCGCGAGCTCGTCGACCCCGACGCCCTCGAGGCGATCGAGGCGTCGGCGCAGCGCCTGGCCGACGGCCGGCGCGCCCGCAGCCTCGACGGGGTCGCCGACCTGCTGCGCGAGGTCGGTGACCTGCGCGCCGACGAGGTCGCGGACCGCACCGACGGCGACGCCGCCGGCTGGCTCGACGAGCTCGAGGCGCAGCGCCGCGCCTACCGCCTGCGCATCGCCGGCGAGGAGCGCTGGGCCGCCGCCGAGGACGCCGCGCGCTTCCGCGACGGGCTCGGCGCCCCGCCGGTGGCGGGGCTGCCCGACGCCTTCCTCGAGCCCGTCGAGCGCCCGCTCGTCGACCTCGTCGCGCGCTACGCCCGCACCCACGGGCCGTTCCACGCCGGCGACGTCGCCGGGCGGCTCGGCCTGCCGCTCGACGCGGTGCAGATGGCGCTCGGCGCCCTCGAGGCCGAGGGCCGGGTCGTCGCCGGCGAGTTCCGTCCCGGCGGCACGTCCCGCGAGTGGTGCGACGCCGAGGTGCTGCGCCGCATCCGCCGGGCCTCCCTGGCGGCGCTGCGCCGCGAGGTCGAGCCGGTCGCGCCGGTGGCGCTGGCCCGGCTGCTGCCCGGCTGGCACGGCGTCGGCTCGGCGATCCGCGGGGTCGACCGCACCTTCGAGGCCGTCGAGCAGCTCCAGGGCGCGCCGCTGCCGGCCAGCGTCCTCGAGCCCGACCTCCTCGCGGTGCGCGTGCGCGACTACACCCCCGCCTGGCTCGACGAGCTCACCACCGCCGGGGAGGTCGTCTGGACCGGCCGCGGCACCCTTGGCGCCGGGGACGGGCTCGTCGCGCTCTGCCTGCGCGAGCAGGCCGCGCTGCTCACCCCGCCGCGCGCGGCCGACGCCGCGCTCGGTGAGGAGGCCGGGCCGGCCCACGAGGCGCTGCTCGCCGAGCTCGAGCGCCGCGGCGCGGCGTTCTGGCCGGAGCTCTACCGCGCGGCTGGCGGCGGGGAGCCCACGGCGGTGCTCGACGCCCTCTGGGACCTCGTCTGGGCGGGGCTCGTCACCAACGACGGCCTCGCGCCGTTGCGCGCGCGGGTCGGCCAGGGTGCCCGGCGCGCGCCCGGGCGCAGCCGCCGGCGCCGCGCCCCGCGGGCGCTCGAGCGCTCGAGCCCACCGGCGGCCACGGGGCGCTGGTCGCTGGTGGCCGAGGTCCTCGGCGACACCCCGCCGGCGGCCACCGAGCGCGCGGCGGCGCTGGCCACCCAGCTCCTCGACCGCCACGCGGTGCTCACCCGCGACGGTGTCGGCGTCGAGCAGCTGCCCGGCGGCTTCGGCGCGGTCTACGGCGTGCTCAAGGCGATGGAGGAGTCCGGCCGGGTCCGCCGCGGCTACTTCGTCGAGGGCCTCGGCGGCGCGCAGTTCGCGCTGCCCGGCGCCGTCGACCGGCTCCGGGCGCTGCGGGATGGCGACGGCGACGGCGCGGTCCTCGCGCTCGCGGCCACCGACCCCGCCAACGCCTACGGCGCCGCGCTGGCCTGGCCGACGCCGGCGGGCGAGGGGGCGCACACCCCGCGGCGGGTCGCCGGCGCGCACGTCCTGCTCGCCGACGGCGAGCTCCTCGCCTACCTCGAGCGGGGCGGGCGGTCGCTGCTGACCTTCGGCGAGCTC
The DNA here is from genome assembly GCA_046498405.1 of Egibacteraceae bacterium. Taxonomy (GTDB): domain Bacteria; phylum Actinomycetota; class Nitriliruptoria; order Euzebyales; family Egibacteraceae; genus T1Sed10-49. The sequence continues at coordinate 3,059 of JAWOAS010000078.1, read as the reverse complement.
GCCGCGGCGCCGGGTCGGGCGGCGGCGATCGCCGACGGCCTCGCCGGGCTCGTGGCCTCCGGGCGCCTCGCGCAGCTGCGCCTGGCCCGCATCGACGGCGCCGAGCCGGGCGGGCACCCGCTCGTGGCCGCGCTGCGCGAGGCCGGCTTCGCCGACCATCCGCAGGGCCTCGTCCTGCGGGGCCGCTGAGGGGCCCCGGCCTCGGCCATCCGGGGCGCCTGCGGCTCGCCGGCGTCGGCCATCCGGGGGCCGCTGCGGGGCCCGGCGTCTATCATCCGCGGGCGATGTCTGGCGAGCGCGTGCTCATCTGCACGACCAACGGCACCGGGATGGGCCACCTCACCCGGGGCATGGCCATCGGGCGGCGGCTGCCCGAGGGCCTGGCCACCGTCCTGTTCACGCTGAGCCAGGCCGCCCCGGTGGCCCGCGGCGAGGGCTTCCTCGTCGAGTACCTCCACGCCGCCGGCACCGCGGGGACCAACCGCCACGAGTGGAACCTCGTCTACGCGCGCCGGCTCGAGGCGCTCCTCGCGACCTACGACCCCGCGGTCGTGCTCTTCGACGGCGTCCACCCCTACCTCGGCCTGCTCGAGGTCGCCTCGTCGCCGCGGCACCGCCACCGCCGCTTCGTGTGGTCGCGCCGGGGGCTGTGGCAGCCCGGCAAGGGCGGGCAGGCCATCGACCGCGGCGCGTTCTTCGACGTCGTCCTCGAGCCCGGCGACGTCGCCGAGGCCGCCGATGAGGGGCTGTCGGCGACCCGTCGCCACGAGGCCGTCGTCGTCGACCCGGTGACCCTGCTCGACGCCGACGAGCTCCTCGACCGCGAACAGGCGCGCGCCGCGCTCGGCCTCGAGCCCGAGGCGACCTGGGCGCTCGTCCAGCTCGGCACCGGCGCGCTCGACGACCCCGCCTCGCGCCTCGGCATCGCCGCGGCGGCGCTCGGCGCGGCCGGGGTGCGCCTGGCCTTCGTCGAGTCGACGATCGCCGCCCAGCGCACCGCCCTGCCGCCCGGCGCCGTCGGCATCGAGGTCTACCCGCTCGCGCGCTACCTCCGCGCCTTCGACCTCGCGGTGACCGCCGCCGGCTACAACATCGTCCACGAGGCGCTCGTCGCCGGGCTGCCGACGATCCTCTCGCCGATCGCCGCGAGCCACCTCGACGACCAGGTCGCCCGCGCGCGCTACCTCGAGGAGCAGGGCCTGGCGCGCTGCTGGCTCGAGCCCACCCGCGAGGCCTTCGAGGGCCACCTCGCCCACCTCGCCGACGCCGAGGCGCGGGCGGTGGTCGCCGGGCGCATCGCCGCACGGGCCTTCCCCAACGGTGCCGGGCCGGCCGCCGGGCTGCTCGCCGAGCTCGCCGAGGACGCGCGGTGAGCGCCGGGGTGGCCCTGCCGCGCCGCCTGCTCGACGCCGGGCTGCAGCGGCTCGGGCCCAAGGGGCAGTACCGGCTGCGGCGGCTGCACCTGCGGCTGCGCGCCGGGCTGCGCTGGCTCGTCCACCGCGGACGGGTGCCCGTCGTCGTGCTGCCCGGCGGGCGCTGGCGCCGGCCGTGGCTCGTCGTCGCGCTCGGCACCGATGAGGCGACCCTCGCCGAGATCGCCGCCGCGGCCGCCGCGCGCCGTCCGCAGGCCGTCGTCGTCACCGACAGCGACGCCTTCGGGGTGCTGCGCCGTCACGGCCTGCTCTTCGAGTCCGTGCCGCCGCGGGCGACGTGGGAGGCGGTGATGGACGGCCGCTACGAGGCCTTCCTCGCCCTGCGCCTCGCCGAGCTCGCCGAGGTCTACCAGCCTGAGCGCACCGTGCGGCTGCGGCCGGGTCAGACCCTCGACCCGCCATCGGCGGCCTGAGGCGCGCCCGCTCGCCGGCGGGGCGCGTCGATCAGGACGCGGTCGCCCCTGCATCGCGGGCAGCGGCCTGGCGCCACCACCGCAAGACCGTCGCGCGGTGACCGACCCTCATCCACAGGACGGGAGGCGTGCGCAGGCGGGAATGGGAGCACCGATGAGCAGGGCCACACGACGCCTCTGGCGAGGCCTCGCCCTGCTCGTCGGGGGCCTGGGGCTTGCCGCGACCGGCGCGGCGGTCGCCCCCGCGCCGAGCCAGCTCGCCGCGGTCCGGGTGTGGGCCCTGCTCGCGACGATGGTCGTCGTCGAGGCCCTCGCCACCCGTGCGGCGCGCGGGCGCGGCTACACGACGTTCACGAGCTCCACGGTCTTTGCCTGCGCGGTCCTGCTCACCGACGGCACCGCCGCCGGCATGGTCGTCTTCGCCGTCGGCGGCGTGCTCACCGAAGGCGGCCGAGGAAGCCCGGCCCTTCAGGGCCGGGAGGAATCGGCCGGATGTCGCACCCTGGCGTTAGACTGAAGAACATGCGTTCGGAGCGCCGCTACCGCTATCGGCTGTACCCCACGAAGGGGCAGCAGCGGCAGTTGGCGCGCACGTTCGGGTGCGCGCGAGTCGTCTACAACGACGCCATCGCGCTGCGCCGCAACCAATGGGAGCAAGGTGGCGTCAAGGTCGGCTACGGCGAACTCGACCGCGCCGTCATCACCGACGCGAAGAAGACCCCCGAGCGCGTGTGGCTCTCCGAGGTGTCCACGGTCGCGCTGCAGCAGGCGGTGCGCGACGCCCACCGCGCGTACGTCAACTGGTGGCAGCACGGCGCCAAACCCCCGAGGATGCGCCGCAAGCACGGCCGTCAAGCCTTCCGGCTGACCCAGCGCGGGTTCCGTGTGCGCGGCGCAGGCGACGGCTCCGACCGCGCACGCGTGCACCTCGCGAAGATCGGCTGGGTGAAGGTTGCGTGGTCACGTCCGCTACCAAGCGAACCCACGTCGGTGACCATCGTCCGTGAACCCGACGGCCGCTACTACGCCTCCTTCGTGTGCGCTGTTGAGCAGCGCGACGCCGGCCCCGCGGGCTCGCCGGGTGCCGGCATCGACGTTGGCCTGCACCACCTCGCGGTCATCGTCAACGCCGACGGGTCCGTCGAGAAGGTCAACAACCCCCGTCATCTGCGCGCCGCCGAACGCAAACTCGCGCGCGCCCAACGATCCCTCG
>JAWOAS010000160.1:0-5661 GCA_046498405.1 Egibacteraceae bacterium | reverse complement strand
CGGCCGCGCTCAGGGCAGCTGCGCGCCGGAGGCGACGAAGCCGCCGACGGCCAAGGCGGCCACCCCCATCGCCGCGCGGAAGCCCGCGCTGCTGGCCGCGGCGGGCATCGCCGTCGTGCTCCTGGCCGCCGCGCTCGCCCTCGTCGCCGCAGGCCGCACCCGCGCGGGCTTCCGCGCGGCGATGGGGGTGGCCGCCTTGGCCGTCGGCGGCTTCGTCGCCTCCGGCGCGCAGCTGCCCTGAGCGCGGCCGCCCGCACCACGGCCCGCCCGCCGCCGGCCGCACCGCAGCCCGCCTGACGCCGGGCCGGGAGCGGGTCTCGGCCGGCGATCGGCGCGGCTCAGCCGGTGACCGCGGCGACGACCTCGGCGTCGGCGATCTCGCGCTGCTGCCCGCTGGCGAGGTCCTTGACGGTGACGACCCCACGGCTGAGCTCATCGGCGCCGAGCACGAGCGCCAGGCGCGCGCCGGAACGGTCGGCGAGCTTGAGCTGGGCCTTCATCCGCCGCCCGGCGAAGGCCTGGTCGGCGGCGACGCCGGCGCGGCGCAGCCGGGCGACGAGGCCGAAGGCCTGCGGCGCGAGGGTGGGGTCGGCGGCGACGACGAAGACCTCCGCACGCGGGGGCGGGGCGGCCGCCGAGCCCAGGGCCAGCAGCGTGCGGTCGACGCCGAGCGCCCAGCCCACGCCCGGGAAGGGCTCGGGCCAGCCGAGGTCCTCGGCGAGGCCGTCGTAGCGGCCGCCGCCGCCGACGGCGTTCTGCGCGCCGAGGCCGGCGGCCTGGTACTCGAACGTCGTGCGGGTGTAGTAGTCGAGCCCGCGCACGAGCCGCTCGTCGTGGGTCAGGGTGAGCCCCTCGGCCTCGAGCAGCCGGCAGACCTCCTCGTGGAAGGCCTTGGCCTCGTCGCCGACGTGCTCGGCGAGCAGGGGCGCCCCGGCCATGATCTCGGCCATGCCGGGCGCCTTGGAGTCGAAGGCGCGCATGGGGTTGAGGTGGCGGCGGGTGGCGACGTCGGGGGGCAGGTCGCCCTCGAAGCGGTCGAGGTAGGCGTTGAGGCGCTCGTGGTAGGCGGGGCGGTCGACGCGGTCGCCGAGGGTGTTGATCCGCAGCGTCATCTCCCCCACCCCCGCGCGCTTGAGGGCCTCCCAGCCGAGGAGGACGACCTCGGCGTCGAGGACGGGGTCGGTCGCGCCGAGCGCCTCGACGCCGACCTGGGTGAACTGGCGCTGCCGGCCGGCCTGCGGACGCTCGTAGCGGAAGAACTCCCCGGCGTAGGACCACTTCACCGGCAGGGTGCCCGAGCGCGGCACGCCGGCCTCGAGCGCGGCGCGCAGCACCCCGGCGGTGCCCTCCGGGCGCAGCGTGATCGAGCGGCCGCCCTTGTCGTCGAAGGTGTACATCTCCTTCTGCACGACGTCGGTGGAGGCGCCGACCCCGCGGGCGAAGACCTCGGTGGGCTCGAAGACCGGGGTGCGCACGCGCTCGTAGCCGCCGAGGGCGGCGGTCTCGAGGAAGGCCCGCTCGACGGCGTCGAAGGCCCCCGCCTCGGGGGGCAGCCAGTCGGGGGCGCCCTTGATGCCACGCAGGATGTCCATGGCCGGCAAGGCTAGCCCAGCGCCACCACACCGCCGCGCCGGGCGCGAGAACGGGGCGGGCCCCGAAGGACCCGCCCCGCATGTTGCGCCTCGTCGCTGGCCTAGCCCTCGAGCCAGCTGTCGACGAGGTCGCGGTTGTTCTCGACCCACTCCGACGCGATGTCGGGGTAGTCCTCGTCGTCGGCCTCGTCGATGGCGGCGTTGAGCTCGGCGAGCTCCTCATCCTCCATGGACCAGTTCTCCATCCAGGTCGCGACCTCGGGGAAGTCGTCACTGAAGCCCGGACGGCCGACGGCCTCGAGCTGCTCACCCTCGCCCCAGAGACCCTCGGGGTCCTCGAGGCGGGTGAGGTCCTTGAGCCCGTACTCGGGGTGCGGGCTCCACAGCGTCACGACGATCGGCTCCTCCTCCTCGTAGGCACGCGTGAGGTCGGCGCGCATCGCGGCGGTGGAGGACTCGATGAGGTCGAAGTTCTCGTCGAGACCGTAGCCCGGCATGACGTCCTCGCGGAGGACCTCCATCATCCCGGCGCCGGCCTCGATGCCGGTGATCTCGCCGTCGAAGACGTCGGGGTTCTCGGCGAGGTCCTCGTGGGACTCGATCCCCTCCTCCTCGACGACGTAGGTCGGCACGGCGAGCTCGATGGTCGCGCCCTCGTACCACACGCCGAAGGACTCGAGCTCGTCGCCGAACTCCTCCTCGTACGTCGCGTGGGTGTCGGGCAGCCACATGTCGAGGAAGAGGTCGTGGTCGCCACCGGCGACTGCGGCGAAGGCCGGAGCCACGTCGAACTGCTCGAGCTCGACGTCGAAGCCCTCCTCCTCGAGGATCACGGACCACATGTTCGCGACCGCGATGTTCTCCTCCCAGGGGATCCAGGCGATGGAGATCTCGCCGCCGAGCTCCTCGTCCCCCTCGTCGTCGGCCTCGTCGTCGGCCTCGTCGTCGGCCGCGTCGTCGTCCTCGACGTCCTCGACGTCGTCTTCCTCGGTCTCGTCGGCGGCATCGTCTTCCTCGGCGCACGCGGCGACGAGGAGGGCGAGCGCGGCGAGCAGGGCCAGCAGCTTCAGCATTCGAGTATTAATCGCTCTACCTCTCTTCTCGGGTTCAGGGCAGCCGCTTTCGAGGGTAACGAGTCGGCCCCCAACCTGCTACCGCGGTAGGAGGCCGACGGCCGCGAGCCCGGGTCGTCCGGGCTCGCGGCGTGGGGTCGCTAGACCTCGGCGCGGTCCTTCATGAAGCTCGTGATGCGGTCGAGGAAGATCGCGAGGATCACGACCGCGAGGCCGGACTCGAAGCCGAGCCCGAGCTCGAGACGGGTGACGGCGCGCACGACCTCCGCGCCGAGCCCGCCGCCGCCGATGAGGCCGGCGATGACGACCATCGACAGGGCGAGCATGATGACCTGGTTGACGCCCTGCATGATCGCGGGCATCGCGAGGGGGACCTGCACGCGCCAGAGGATCTGGCGCTTGCTCGCGCCGAAGGCCTCCGCGGCCTCGACGACCTCGCTGTCGACCCCGCGGATCCCGAGCTCGGCCAGGCGCACCCCCGGCGGGATCGCGAAGATCAGCGTCGCGAGCAGCGCCGGCGGCGTGCCGGTGCGCAGGAGGAAGACCGCGGGGATGAGGTAGACGAACGCCGGCAGCGTCTGCATGAAGTCGAGCAGGGGGCGCACCACGGCGCTCACCGCGTCGTTGCGCGCGGCGGCGATGCCGACGGGCAGGGCGATGACGATCGCGAGGAACGTCGCGACGAGGATGAGCGCGAGGGTCAGCATCGTCGTGCTCCACTGCCCCATCGAGTCGATGAGCAGGAAGGCCAGCAGGGTGAACACCGCGAAGCCGGTGCCTCGCAGCCGCCAGGCGAGGATCGTGAAGAGCGCGATCCACACGAGCGAGGGTGGGAAGAGCAGGAACGCGGCGATGGCATCGATGACCGCGCTGACCGCCGCCCGCAGGCCGTCGAAGAGCCACCCGAAGTAGCCGATGAGGACGTCGCGGATGAAGTACTCGAACCACTCCCCGACCGGGACGCGGAAGACCTCGGAGACCTCAAACATGGGTGGGCTCCTCGCTCTCGGACTCACCGGCGGCGTCGGCCTCACCGGCGTCGGGCTCGGCGTCCTCGCCCTCCTCGAGCGGGGCCACGCCCTCGTTGACGACGTGCTGCTTGGCGAGCTCCTCGGCCTCGGCGGGGATGCCGAGCGCGGAGAGCATCTGCGGCCGCGGCAGCACGCCGAGGAGCTTGCCCTCGTCGACGATCGCGATCGGCAGGGTCTGCTCGGCCGCGGCGTTGAGGAGCTCGGAGATCGGCGTGTCGGGATCGGCGATCTGGTAGTCCTGGTGGACCGCCTTCTCGATCGTGGCCTCGCCACGGTCGGCGGCCGCCTGGGCGTCCTTGTCGCGGATCGCTCCGGCGAGGCGCTGGTTGCGCTCGAGGACGTAGAGCTCGGTGGCCTGGTTCTCCTTGAGCTGGAGCATCGCGACCTTGGGGCCATGCCGTGGGCTCACGGTGTGGATCGGCTCAACCATGACCGACGAGGCGGTGATGACCCGCGAGCGGTCGACGTCCTGGACGAAGTCGGCGACGTAGGCGTCGGCGGGGTGGTTGAGGATCTCCTCGGGCGTGTCGTTCTGCACGATGCGCCCGTCCTTCATCACCGCGATGCGATCGCCGAGGCGCATGGCCTCGTTGAGGTCGTGGGTGATGAAGATGATCGTCTTCTCGAGCTCGCGCTGCAGATCGATGAGCTGGGACTGGATGTCCCGGCGGATGAGCGGGTCGAGCGCGCTGAACGGCTCGTCCATGAGCATGATCGGCGCGTCGGTGGCCAGCGCCCGCGCGAGGCCGACGCGCTGGCGCATCCCGCCGGACAGCTCGTGGGGCTTCTTGTGCCCCCAGCCCTTGAGGCCGACGCGGCCGAGGGCCTCCTCGGCGCGCTCGTACCGCTCGTCCTCGTTGACCTTGCGGACCTCGAGGCCGTAGGCGGCGTTGTCGAGCACCGAGCGGTGCGGAAAGAGCGCGAAGCTCTGGAAGACCATGCTGATGCGCTCGGAGCGCAGCTGGCGCAGCGCCTCGTCGTCGAGATCGCTGATGTCGGTGCCCTCGATGACGATCCTGCCGGAGGTGGGCTCCTGGAGCCGATTGAGGTTACGGACAAGGGTCGACTTCCCCGAGCCCGACAGCCCCATGACGACGAAGAGCTCTCCCGCCTCGACGTCGAAGGAGGCGTCGACGACGGCGCCGAGGTTGCCGGTCCGCCGGAACAGCTCGTCGCGGTCCTCGCCCTCGCGCAGCGGCTCCACCGCCTTCTCCGGGCTCGGCCCGAAGACCTTGAACAGATGCTCAGCCTTGATTGCGCTCATGTGATGACCCATCGTCCTCTCTTCTGGCGCCAACTCTTGGCACACGACAACTGCCGGTGGCGGTCACGGGTGCCTTCACCATAGCGCCTCTTGGCGTCTATGGCCCATCGGGGCAGGTGACCTGGCCATTGGTGCACCCCGGATCCGCCCGCGTGTGGCGGGCATCAGCCAATTGCTCGAAGGAACGGATTCGTCGTGCGCTCAGCGCCGATCGTCGTCTGCGGCCCGTGGCCGGGGGCCACGCGGGTGCCGTCGTCGAGCGTCAGGACGCAGCGCTCGAGCGAGACCCGCTGAGTGGCCTCCGAGCCCCCGGGCAGGTCGGTCCGGCCGACCGAGCCGGCGAAGAGGAGGTCGCCGGAGAGCAGCAGTGGCTCGTCGCCTCCGGTGTCGGTGAGCAGGAAGACCGAGGATCCAGGGGTGTGCCCGGGCGTGTGGCGCACCTCGAGGGGCACGCCGGCGAAGGCGAGGCGCTGGCCGTCGGCGAGCGACTCGAGGCGCTCGGTCGGCGGGTCCCAGTCGAGCCCGAGCTCGCGACGCAGCAGCGCCGCGTCGAGCCCGATCCCGGCGGCGGGATCGTCCCAGAGCCAGCGGTCCTCGGGGTGCTGCTTCAGCGTACCCTTCAGTATACGCTAGTGATAGCTAGCAGTCCCCTCGTATAGAAGGGGGCAACCCCTTCGGTGAAGGGAACTCCCACGATTGGG
>JAWOAS010000037.1:0-5068 GCA_046498405.1 Egibacteraceae bacterium | reverse complement strand
AGGCCGCCGTCGTCGAGGACGCGGCGGATGGCGTCGGCGAGGGCATCGGCGTGGCGCTGCCCCTCGTCGCGCTCGTCGTGCGGGCCGTGGGCAGCCCCGTGGGCGTCGAGGAAGCTCGCGAGCAGCGCTCCGGCCTCGGGATCGAGCTCGCCGGAGAGCCGACGCAGCCGAAGCTTGCCGCTCGGCGGGCTTAGGCGCACCCAGCGGTGACGGTGGGCGCGACGCTCGCGCTCCTCGAGACTCGGCGCGCCCCGCTCGGCCTCGAGGTCGGCGAGGCGGCGCCGTAGGCGCGCCACACTCGACTCCGGCCCCTCGGCGGCGACGAGTGCGTCGACGTCGGCCTTGGCCGCGGCCAGCGCCACCGGGTCCTTGGAGAGCTCACGGTCGTCCTTGAGCCGCGTGAGGCTGTCGGTGGCCGAGCGCGCGTGACGCGGGTCGAGCCGCCCGGCGGCAAGCCGCGCGGCGGTCGCCGGCAGGCTGTCGAGCGCAACGCTGTCGGCGACCTCGCGCTTGGCCTGACCGAAGCTCACCCCGGCGTGCGCGGCGAGCAGACCCGCGGTCGACGAGGCCCCGTACCGTAGGCACGTCTGTCGCTCGTCGAGCTCGGCGATGCGCCACAGGCGCTCGGCGACCAGGCGCCAGGTCAGCCGCTCGATGGCCTCGACCGAGGCGAGCAGGTGCGCCTCGCCGAGCGTTCCATCGCCGGTTGCCAGCCCGTCGCCCGCGCTCTCCTCGGCGCTTGCCAGGCGCCGGGCCGCGAGGTGCTCGAGCACCGCCCCGGCGTGCTCGAGCAGCGCCGCGTCGTCGAGCCCCTCGAGCGTCGCCGCGGCCGCAGCGACGGTGTCGCGTCGCCGCTCGTCGGTGCCGGCGCGGGCTCGCGTCGAGGTCATGGCCGTGAGGATGGCATCGTGCCGGCGAGGCGTGCCGGATCGGCCGGGCCAGCCTGTGGGCAACCCCCGGTGGCCCCTCGGGGGCGTGGCCTGCGCTGCGCCGCGCCGGCGGGCTCGGCCGACGGCCACTACCCGCAGCCGCGCTCGGGCGCAGGGCCCGTCACGAGCTCCTCACGGGCGATGACCCACCCTGTCGGGTTGACGGCCTCGTCGACCGCCGCGCGCCGTAGCTCGACGACGACCGGCCGCCCGGCCCCTTGCCCGCCGCCCGGCACCGGCGGCTCCTGTCCCGGCGCCGCGTCCTCGCCCGCCGCCGGGTCCTCGACCACGGGGAAGGCGACCTCGACCTCGGCGAGCACGCAGTCGCCGTCGGCGTCGAGGAGCCCCTGCACCCGGCGGCTCGGGGCACCGCGGGAGCCCGGGAACCCCTCGAGGTCCTGGGCGAGGACATTGCGCAGGCCGTCGGCACGCCGGAGGGCCTCCTCGGGCGCGAACGTCGCGGCGAGTCGGGCCTGCACCTCGGCGGTGACCTCCCGCTCGTCCTCGACGAGGCGCAACGTCTCGACGTGCGCCTCGGCGAGCGCGTCGACGACCCGGGCGACGTAGGCCTCGTGGACCCCCGTCGCCGGCACGGTGAAGTCCTCCTCGCTCGTGCACGCGCCCACCACGACGGCGATGGCGAGCACGCCGACGAGCCCCGTGCGCCGCACAGGGGCGCCGGCCCTCGTCGGACCGAGCGCACGCCTAGCGAGGGCGCGAACGAGGAGCGCCCGCCGGGCGCCGGCGCGAGCGAGCAGCGCGCCCGGACCGCCGGCGCGAACGAGGAGCGCACGCCGCCCGCCGGCCGGGGTGCAGGCCGGCACGGCGGCAGGCCCCGACGCCACCGGCTCAGTGACGGAAGTGGCGGCGACCGGTGAGCACGAGCGGCACGCCGCGCTCCTGGCAGGCAGCCACGACCTCGTCGTCACGCTTGCTGCCGCCGGGCTGGATGATCGCCCGGACGCCGGCCTCGAGCGCGGCGTCGGGCCCGTCGCGGAAGGGGAAGAACGCGTCGCTGGCGAGCACCGCCCCGTCGGCGCGGCCGCCGGACTTCTCCACGGCGAGGCGCACGCTGTCGACGCGGCTCATCTGCCCGGCCCCGACGCCGACGACGGCGCGGTCGGCGGCGAGGAGGATGGCGTTGGACCTCACGTGGCGCACCGCGCGCCAGGCGAAGGCGAGCTCGGCGAGGGTCGCCTCGTCGGGGGCGGCGTCGGTGGCCACCGTCCAGTCCTCGGGTCGGGGTGGGGCGAGGTCGGGCTCCTGGACGAGCAGCCCGCCGCTGACCGTCCGGGCGGTGCGCGCCCCCGGCGGCGGCGTCGCCGCGGCGATCCGCAGCAGGCGGAGGTCGCGCTTGCGCTGGAGCACCTCGAGGGCGCCCGGCTCGTAGTCGGGCGCGACGACGACCTCGGTGAAGACCTCGGCGACCTGCTCGGCGGTCGCGGCGTCGAGGGGGCGGTTGACCGCGACGATGCCCCCGAACGCGCTGACGGGGTCACCGGCCAGCGCCTTGGGGTAGGCCTCGGCGAGGGTCCGGGCGACGGCGAGGCCGGCGGGGTTGGTGTGCTTGATGATCGCCACGCACGGCTCGTCGGCGTCGGTGGCCGCCAGCCAGGCGGCGTCGGCGTCGAGGAGGTTGTTGTAGGAGAGCTCCTTGCCGTGGAGCTGCTCGGCCGAGCCGAGCCCCCAGGGCTGGCCGCGCTCGACGTAGTACGCCGCGGCCTGGTGGGGGTTCTCGCCGTAGCGCAGGGCCTGCGCGCGCGTGTAGACGGGGCCGTAGCGCTCGGGGAAGGGCTCGTCGCGCTGCAGCCAGTCGCGCACGTCGGCGTCGTAGGAGGCGGTGTGCGCGAACGCCGTCGTGGCCAGCTCGGTGCGCAGCGCCGCCGACAGCCCGCCCTGGCCGAGCGCGTCGAGGACGACGGGGTAGTCGGCGGGACGGACGACGACACCGACGTGGGCGTGGTTCTTCGCCGCGGCGCGCACCATCGTCGGCCCGCCGACGTCGATCATCTCGATGGCCTTCGCGGGGCTGACGTCGGGATCGGCCACGGTCTCGCGGAACGGGTAGAGGTTGACGACGACGAGGTCGAAGGCGGCGATGTCGTGCTCGGTGAGGGCGTTGAGGTGGGTGGCCTTGTCACGGTCGGCGAGGATGCCCGCGTGGATCGCCGGGTGGAGGGTCTTGACCCGCCCGTCGAGGATCTCGGGGAAGCCGGTGACGTCGGCGACCTCGGTGACGGCCACGCCGCAGGCGCGGATCGCCGCAGCGGTCGAGCCGGTCGAGACGATCTCCGCGCCGGCGTCGGCGAGCCCGCGGGCGAGGTCGGCGAGGCCGGACTTGTCGTAGACGCTCACGAGCGCGCGGCGGATCGGCAACGGGTCGGTCATGGCTGGATCCTCACGTGGCGCCCGTCGGCGGACAGGCGGTCGGCGCAGAACAGGGCGACGGCCTCGGGCAGCAGACGGTGCTCGACGGCTTGGATGCGGGCGTGGAGGGCGGCGACGTCGTCGCCCTCCTCCACGGCGACGCAGGCTTGGGCGACGATCGGGCCGTGGTCGACCTCCTCGTCGACGAGGTGGACGGTGCAGCCGGTGACCTTGACCCCCCAGTCGAGGGCGGCCTCGACGGCGTGGGCGCCGGGGAAGGCCGGCAGCAGCGAGGGGTGGACGTTGAGCGTCGGCCAGCGCTCGACGAAGGCCCCCGGCAGGATGCGCATGAACCCGGCGAGGACGACGAGGTCGGGGCGCAGCGCCGCGGTCGCCTCGGCGAGCGCCTCGGCCCAGGCGGCGCGCTCGTCGAAGTCGCCGAAGGCCACGACCCCGGCGTCGATGCCCGCGCCCGCGGCGCGCTCGAGGGCCCCGGCTCCGGGACGGTCGGTGAGGACCCCACAGACCACGCCCGAGGTGTCGGGGTGGTCGAGGAGGGCCTGGAGGTTCGAACCCGACCCGGAGGCGAGCACGACCACGCGCTTGTCCATGCGTCCTCCCGGGGACGGTCGCCTCGACACCGCGCACGGCCCACCGCGTCGATGAGCGGGGCCGCGGGCGCACCGCGATGATGCCGAGCGCGCCCGCGGTGGACAAGTCGGCCCGACGCGGCGTCGCGCGCGCCCACACACGAGCGGTTACCGCCCGGTAGCTTGCGCGCCACGTGGGTAGACTCACCAATCTAGGGCGATCTGACCGCACCGTGACCTCGCCCGCTGCGCACGCACGGAGGACGTCGATGACCACGGTGACCACCGCCTTGCGGAGGCCTCGCGCCGACGGCCGTCCGCGGCTGCGGGGGCTCTTCCACGCCGCCGCGCTGCCCGCGGCGCTCCTCGGCGCGCTGCTGCTGTGGCAGGCCGCGGGCGACAGCTGGCCCAAGCGCGCCCCCGTCCTCGTCTTCGCGGTCACCCTCGTCGGGCTCTACAGCGTCTCGAGCGCCTACCACCTCGGACCGTGGAGCGAGCGCGCGCGGGCGCTGTTCGCGCGCTTCGACGGCGCGATGATCCAGCTCTTCATCGCCGGGACCTTCACCCCGGTGGCGTTCTTCACCCTCGACGGCAATTGGCGGACGTGGAGCCTCATCGTCGCCTGGACGATCGCCGTCGTCGGCGCGGGGATCGCGATCTCACCGCTGCAGGCCCCGCGCTGGGTCGGCACCGCCGGCTACCTCGCGGTGGGCTGGCTCCTGGTCGTGCCGATGAGCCAGATCATCTTCGCCCTGCCCTGGGAGGGCGTCGGCCTCATCGCCCTCGGCGGCGCGCTCTACACCATTGGCGGGATCGTCTACGCCAAGCAGTGGCCCAACCCGTTCCCCAAGGTGCTCGGCTTCCACGAGGTCTTCCACCTCCTCGTGGTCGCCGCGTCGACGGCGCACTACATCGCGATCTGGCGCTACGTCCTGCCGGGGGGCTAGCGGCCCGCGGCCGGGGGGCCAGCCGGGCGGGCTGCCGCAGCCGACCCGGCACGCCGCGGCTCAGCGCCCGAGCGCGGCGATCATCTTCTCGGCGGTGTCGGTGGGGTTGACGCCGACGGCGATGCCGAGCCCCTCGAGGTCGGCCTTCTTGTCCGCGGCGGTCTCCCCGCCCTCGCCGCCCTCCTTGACGATCGCGCCGGCGTGGCCCATCTGCTTGCCGGCAGGCGCGGAGAAC
>JAWOAS010000120.1:0-9311 GCA_046498405.1 Egibacteraceae bacterium | reverse complement strand
GACGCGGGAGGGCACCGAGGCGACCTCGGCGACGGCCTCGCTGCGGTTGTCGGCGGCGTCGACGGCGGTGATCGTCACCGGCCCCTCGACGGGGGCGGGCACGGTCACGGTGAAGGTCTCGCCGTCCTGCTCGACGGTGCCGGCGTCGGCGCTGACCTCGGCGTCGGACTCGTCGACGCGCCCGCTGACCTCGAGGGGCTCGTCGCCGACGAGCGGCCCGTCGACGTCGTCGAGGTCGATCTCGGGCGGGGTCGTGTCGATGGTGAAGTCCAGCCGCGTCGTGTCGGGGGAGACCGCGCACGACAGTCGGGCGACGAGCTCGTGCTCGCCGTCGGGCAGCGTCGACAGCGGCAGGGCGCGGCCCTCCTCGTGGGGCTCGAGCTCGTCGGTGAGCTCGCCCTCGCCGACGGCGATGACCGTCAGCCCCTCGGCGGCGTCCTCCTCGACGCGGAAGACGATCGCGTCGTCGGCGACGTCCTCGGTGCCGAGCAGCGCGCCATCGGCGGGGCCGTCGACCTCGAGGCACGGCCCGGCGGTCACGGCGATGAGGACGGCCACGCCGGCGCCGACGACGCCGACGAGCACGAGCCCGAGGCCGACGAGCAGGAGGCGAGAGCGGGGCTGGCGGTCGTCGGGCATGCGGGAGGGGGTCCTCTGCGGTGGCGGGAGGGCGTGCCGGGTCGAGCGTAGTGTCGCGTCTGGCGCGCGCCGCCCGCCCGGCCTTCCGGCCAGCCCGGGTCGGGTCGCCCGCCCTTACACTTGGCGCGCCCCGACCGGCGCGAGCCCGCGGCCAGGCCGCCAGCCTCCCCACCATCGCCAGGAGCCACGGTGCTGCGACCCCTCGCCCTGCTGCTCATCCTGCTCCTCGGGCTCGCGGCCGCCTGTGCCGAGGAGGCGCCCGCGCCTGAGGGCGAGGCCGGCGCGAGCGACGGGGCGGCGCCCGCCGAGGCCACCGGGGACGAGGCCGCCGGCGGCGGGCAGGCCGACGGGCCGGGCGCCGATGGCGACGAGGCCGACGCCGACCGCGACGGGCCCGGCACCGAGCCCGCGGAGCCCGGCGGCGACGGCGAGGACGGGACGCCGCCCGACCCCGCCGAGGTCGGCGCCAACGAGCTCGGGATGGTGCCGGTGCTCATGTACCACCGCATCGTCGAGGACCCCGCGGGCGTCTACGACCGGACCCCGGAGGGCTTCCGCGCCGAGCTCGAGCGGCTCTTCGCCGACGGCTACCGGCCGGTCACCGTCGCCGACCTCGCCGCCGGCGAGATCGACGTGCCGGCCGGGACGAGCCCGGTCGCGCTGACCTTCGACGACGCCACCCGCGAGCAGGCCGCCCTCGACGAGGACGGCTCCTGGGCCGCCGACACCGCCGTCGGCATCCTCACCGAGGTCGCCCGCGCCCACGACGTCGAGCCGACCGCGTCGTTCTACGTCACCGCCGAGCCCTTCGGCGGCGGCGCCGACGCCGAGACGATCCTGGCCCGGCTCCACGCCGAGGGCTACGAGCTCGGCAACCACACCGCCACCCACCGCGACCTCTCGACCCTCACCGCCGAGGAGGTCGCAGGCGAGCTCGCCGCGGGGGTCCGCGTCATCACCGACGTCGTCGACGCCGAGGTGGCGACGATGTCCCTGCCCCTGGGTCGCTGGCCCGACCCGCGCGAGCCCGCCTACGCCGGCGAGGCCGACGGCGTGGCCTACGCCCACGAGGCCGTCCTGCTCGTCGGCGCCGACCCCGCGCCCTCGCCGTTCTCCGCCGACTTCGACGCGCGGGCGGTCCCGCGGATCCGCTCGCAGGCCCTCGACCCCGACGACCCCGAGTCGCAGTTCGCCTCGGAGTTCTGGCTCGACTGGCTCGACGACGACCCCGACCGGCGCTACGTCGCCGACGGCGACCCCCGGCGCGTGTCCTTCCCCGCCGACCTCGCCGAGCGGCTCGACCCCGGCCACGCGGCCCGCGCGCAGCCCTGCGAGCGCTGAGCGCCCCGCCGCGCCGGCTCAGACGCGCTGGCGCAGCGCGGCGAGGGCGTCGTCGGCGTGGGTGTCCATCGACAGCTCGCTCGTGATGACCTCGAGGAGCGTGCGGTCGGCGTCGATGACGAAGGTCGCGCGGCGGTTGGGCAGCGGGCCGGGACGGCGCACCCCGTAGGCCTTGGCCACGGCGCCATCGGCGTCGGACAGCAGGGGGAAGTCGAAGCCGTGCTGGCCGGTGAAGGCCGCCTGGCGGTCGACGGCGTCGGCGCTGACGCCGACGCGCTGGGCGCCGAGCTCGGCGAACTCCGCGGCGAGGTCGCGGAAGTGGCAGGCCTCCTTCGTGCAGCCCGGCGAGGAGGCCGCCGGGTAGAAGAAGAGGACGACGGGCCCCTGGGCGAGGAAGTCGTCGAGGGCCCGCGGCTGGCCGTGCTCGTCGGGCAGGGTGAAGTCGGGTGCGTGATCGCCGGGTCCCACCGGTCATCCTCCACGGGTCGTCGCGGCCGCCGGTCCGCGACCGCAGGGGTTGTTCCCCTGCGGTGGCCCGCTCACGCGCCCCGGTGCCGCGCGTGGCGGTGGGCGGTCCTAGCCCTCGGGGCCCTCGTCGGCGAGCTCGTCGACGAAGCCGGCGAGGCGCTCGAGCGCGTCGCCGTCGAGGTCGGGGCGCTGGCGCTCGATCGCGGCGATGACCCGCCCGACGGTCTCGGCCTCGATGCCGCAGCGCTCGCAGTGGGCGAGGTGGGCGGCCACGGCCTCGGTGTCGGCCGGCCCGAGCTCGTCGTCGAGGTAGGACTGCAGGACCGCGCCGACCTGGGCGCAGTCGGGCTCGGCGGGCAGTGGCAGGTCCGGTCCGCGGCGCAGCCTCATCGCGCCACCCCCTCGATGCCGTGGGCGGCGAGGCGGGCCCTGACCTTGCCCCGCGCCCGGTGCAGGCGGCTCATCACCGTGCCGGCGGGCACCTCGAGGAGGTCGGCGGCCTCCTGGTAGGTGAGCCCGTCGAGGTCGACGAGGGCGATGACCGCGCGGTGCTTGGCCGACAGCGACGCCAGCGCCGCACGCACGACGGGATCGAGGTCGCCGGCCAGGGCGGCCTCCTCGGTGCCCTCGCCCCGACCGTCGGCGCCGTGGGCGGGCAGGCGCTGGCTGACCTCGTCGTCGAGGAGGTCGGGACGGGCCCGCTTCGTCTCGCTGTAGAACCGGTTGCGCAGGATCGTGAGCAGCCACGCCCGCGGGTGGCGCCCGTCGAAGCGGTCGAAGGCCCGGTAGGCGCGCAGCAGCGTCTCCTGCACGAGGTCCTCGGCGTCGTTGGGGTCGCGGGCGAGCCGGCGCGCGACCCGGTAGAGCACGTCGAGCTCGGAGAGCACCTGCTCACGGAAGCGCGTCTCGTCGGCCACGCGGTGCAGGGTAGTGCCTGGGGGCGTGGTGGTCGTCGTCATCGCCTGGGCAACCGCGGCGACCCTCGGCTCCTTCCATCGGAAGCGCCGCGGTGTCATCAGGGTTGCCATCGCAGGGCGGCGCGGCCACCGTCGCGTCGTCGCCCCCGCAGCCCGCCGACCCTCGTCGGCCCGGACGTCAGGAAGGACGTTCCATGCCCGAGCCCCCCGACCTCGCCGACCTCTCCGAGCGCGACCGCGAGCTGTGCGCCGCCGCGCCGGCGCGCTACGACGACCTCCGCGCGCTCTTCATCAACGGCACGCTCAAGCCCTCGCCGGAGCGCAGCCACACCGCGGCGCTCGCCGAGCGCTCGATGGCGATCATGCGGGCGGTCGGCGTCGACGTCGACAGCCAGCGCGCCGTCGACCTCCACCTCGCGCCGGGGGTGCAGCCCGACATGACCGCGCACGGCGCCGAGCGCGACGACTGGCCGGCGCTCTACGCGCGCGTGGCCGCCGCCGACATCCTCGTCCTGCTCACCCCGATCTGGCTCGGGGAGCGGTCGAGCGTCATCACCCGCGTCGTCGAGCGGCTCTACGGCAACTCCGGTCTGCTCAACGACGCCGGGCAGTACGCCTACTACGGCCGCACCGCCGGGGTCGTGGTCACCGGCAACGAGGACGGCGCGAAGCACTGCGCGATGAGCCTGCTCTACAGCCTGTCCCACCTCGGCTACGTCATCGCCCCGCAGGCCGACGCCGCGTGGGTCGGCGAGGCCGGGCCGGGACCCTCCTACGCCGACGCCGAGTCCGGTGGGCCGGCCAACGACTTCACCCACCGCAACACGACGTTCATGACGTGGAACCTGCTGCACACCGCGCGCTGGCTCAAGGACGCCGGGGGCTTCCCAGCGCACGGCAACCAGCGCGCGCAGTGGGAGGCAGGCTGCCGCTTCGACGCCGCCAACCCCGAGCACCGCTGAGGCGGCGGCGCCGCGAGGCGCGCGCGGCGGGCGCGGCGGTGCCCGGCCGGACGCCGCTGCCCGTCGGGGCGGAGCGGCGGCCGGCCGGGCCGCAGGGCGCTAGCGCTGCCCGCCGACCGGCGTCGAGATCTCCTTCCAGCCCGGCTGGCGCATGTACTCGCGGGTCTCGCGGGCGATGAGCCCGGACATGAGCAGGAGGCCGACGAGGTTCGGCAGCGCCATGAGCCCGTTCATCACGTCGGCGAAGGTCCACACCACGGTGAGCTCCTGGGTGGCGCCGACGAAGATGAGGACGACGAAGAGGATCCGGTAGGGCGTGACCGCGCCGCGCCCGAAGAGGAAGTCCATGCAGCGCTCGCCGAAGTAGCTCCACCCGAGCAGCGTCGAGAAGGCGAAGAAGACCACCGCCGTGGCGACGATGAGCCCGCCCCAGTCGCCGGGCAGACCGGTGGAGAACGCCTCGATCGTCATCGTCGCGCCGCGCTCGCCGGAGGTCCACGCCCCGGTCGTGATGATCGTGAGGGCGGTGAAGGAGACCACGACGAGGGTGTCGATGAAGGTCTGGGTCATCGACACGAGCGCCTGGCGGACCGGGCTCGAGGTCTGCGCCGCGGCGGCGGCGATGCCGCCGGTGCCCAGGCCCGACTCGTTGGAGAAGATCCCGCGGGCGACACCGAACTGGATCGCCGCGGCGACGCCGGCGCCGAGGAACCCGCCGGTCGCGGCGGTGCCGGTGAAGGCGTCGGTGAAGATGAGCGAGATCGCGCCCGGCACCTGGTCGACGTTGACGATGAGCACCCAGAGGGCGCCGAGGATGTAGGCGATCGCCATGAACGGCACGAAGGCCGAGGTGAACCGCCCGATCGCCTTGATGCCGCCGAGGATGACCGCGCCGGCGCCGAGCATGAGCACGAGGCCGGTGACCGTGGCGGGCACGCCGAACTGGTCGGAGACGCTGTCGGCGACGGTGTTGGCCTGGACCATGTTGCCGATGCCGAACGCGGCGATCGCCGCGAAGACCGCGAAGGTCACCCCGAGCGCCTTGCCGAAGCCACCGCCGATGCCCTTCGAGAGGTAGAACATCGGGCCGCCGGACTGCTCGCCCTTGCTGTCGACGCGGCGGTACTTCACCCCGAGGAAGGCCTCACCGTACTTCGTCGCCATGCCGACGAGGCCGGTGACCCACATCCACAGCACCGCGCCGGGCCCGCCGAAGAAGATCGCCGTGGCCACGCCGGCGATGTTGCCGACGCCGATCGTGGCCGCGAGCGCGGTCGTCAGGGCCTGGTAGTGGCTGATGTCGCCCTCGGCGCCCTCCTCCTTGCGCTTGATGAGGGCCAGCCACATCGCGTAGCCGAACTGCCGGAACTGCAGGCCCCGCAGCATGATCGTGAGCCACAGGCCGGTGAGCAGCAGCAACGGGATGAGGAGGAACGGCCCCCACACGACCCCGCTGGCTGCTCCGAGCCACGCCTCGATGTTCTCCATGACCGCGCCCATACCCGCCCTCCTCGCCACTCGAGTGATGTGGGCACGCGCCGGCAGGCCGTGTGCGCGAGCCCGCGATACCGCCCAGCGCGAGTCGCTGGACCGGCGTCAAGGTTCCACAACCCCCGCCTCGAGGCAAGTCCGAGCCCCGAGGGCCGCACCGGCCCGCGCGCCACCCCCGCGCGACCGGCGCGCCGCCCGCGCGCCGGCGCCTGGCCGCCGGTGGGGTGGAGCGTTTGGCCGCGGGGGCGGCTGAAGGCTCCATCGAGCTGGCCGCCGGTGGGGTGGAGCGTTTGGCCGCGGGGGCGGCTGAAGGCTCCATCGAGCTGGCGCGGGCGGCCGGGGGCGGACGGTCTGCGGGCGGGGCCCGCACGCCGCGCCCGCCCCGCGCCTCCCCCCCCCGCGCGCCTGCGATGCTGGTGCGCAGGCGCCGAGGCGCAGGAGGCGCGGATGCGGACGTTGGGGATGCTCGGCGGGATGGCATGGCCGTCGACGGCCGAGGCCTACCGCGCGATCAACGAGGGGGTGGCCGCCCGGCTCGGCGGGCACCACTCCGCCTCGCTGCTCATCGCCTCGCTCGACTTCGCCGAGGTCGAGGCCCTGCAGGCCGCGGGGGACTGGCAGGGTGCCGGGGCGCTCCTCGCCGAGGTCGCGGCGCGCCTCGAGAACGCCGGCGCCGAGGGCCTCATGCTCTGCACGAACACGATGCACCGGGTCGCCGAGGCGATCGAGGACGCCGTCGGCGTGCCGCTGCTGCACATCGCCGACGCCACCGCCGAGCGCGTCCGCGCCGACGGGGTGGAGCGCGTCGGCCTGCTCGGCACGCGCTTCACGATGGAGCAGGACTTCTACCGTCGCCGGCTCGAGGCCGCCGGCCTCGAGGTGCTCGTCCCGCCGGCCTCCGAGCGTGAGACCGTCCACCGCACGATCTACGACGAGCTCGTCGCCGGGCAGGTGCGCGAGGACAGCCGGGCGCGCTTCCTCGCGATCATCGACGGGCTCACCGGCGTCGGCGCGCAGGGGGTCATCGCCGGGTGCACCGAGATCGAGCTGCTCGTCGGTCCCGAGCACGTCGCGCTGCCCTACTACGCGACGACGGCGCTGCACGCCGAGGCCGCGGTCGCCTGGATGCTCGAGGGCTGACCGGGCGCCGCCGTCGCGCCGCGGCGTGCGGGGCCCACGGTGGCCGCCCCCGGCGGCGGGGTCTCGCCGCGCGGGGCCGGCGCGTCGGGCCGCGGCGGTGCGTGCCGGGCCCTTGAGGCCTCAGGCCGAGGGGTCCTCGTCAGGCGGCGTCTGCCCGTAGGAGCCGAGCAGCGTCGCGACGCGCTCGATCTCCTCGTGCGGCAACGTGCGCACCGGCAGGCCGGTGGCCATCGCCCGCAGCTGGACCTCGCAGACGTACTCGAGGTAGGCGAGGCGGTCGTAGGCGCCCTTGAGGTCCGCGCCGATCGTGAGCGCGCCGTGGTTGCCCATGAGCGCGCCGAGCCGCCCGTCGAGCGCGGCGGCGACGTGCTCGGCGAGCTCGGCGGTCCCGAACGTCGCGTAGGGGGCCACGCGGATCGGCCCGCCGAACATCGCGGTGTAGTAGTGCGAGGTCGGCACCTCGTCGACGACGGTCGACAGCGCGGTCGAGGCCGGCGCGTGGTTGTGGACGACCGCCTCGGCGTCGGTGCGCGCGTAGACGGCGAGGTGCAGCGGCATCTCGCTCGAGGGCTTCAGCGGCGCCTCGACGGGCTCGCCTGCGAGGTCGTGGACGCCGACGTGCTCGGCGCGCAGGAGGTCGTAGTCGACGCCGCTCGGGGAGACGACGACGTGCTCGCCGATGCGCACCGAGACGTTGCCGGCGGTGCCGACGACGAGCCCGTCGCGCGCGAGGCGTTGGCAGGCGGCGGCGACGTCGCGCCGTGCCGCTTCGTGGAGCATGGCAGACCCTCTCTCGTCGGAGCCGGCCGGGGTGTTCGCCGGCTCAGTGGTCATCGGAGGCCGGTCGGTCGTCGAGCGCGTCGGCGACCTCGACGGGCACGCCGCTGGCCTCGAGGCGGCGCACCCGGTCGGGGGTGGTCTCGGCGTCGACGATGATGAGGTCGAGGTCTGCGAGCGGGACGATGCGGTGGACCGCCCGCCGCTCGAGCTTGGTGTGGTCGAGGAGCAGGACGCGGCGGTGCGCCGACTCGATGAGGGCGCGCTTCATGTCCGCGGCGTCGGTCGACTGGTGGTAGCACGCCGCGCGCGTCACCGCGGGCACCGACAGCAGGAGGACGTCGGCCATGATCGACCGCGCGGCGGCCACGGCGTACGGCCCGAGGAAGGAGTCGAACGACGGGTCGTAGACCCCTCCGAGGGCGATGAGGTCCACGTCGGGCTCGCCGGCCATGCTCCTGATCGTCGGCAGGAAGTTCGTCACGACCGTCAGCGGGGTGCCGCGCAGCGGCGGAAGGACGTGCGCCGCGGTCGTGCTGTCATCGAGGGCGAGCACCGATCCCGGCTCGATGTGCGCGGCGGCGGCCGCGGCGATCGCCCGCTTGGTCTCGGGCATGTGCTGCATCCGGAAGCGCACGTTGCGCTCGGTGGCCTCGGCGGGCTTGGCCTGCGCCCCGCCGCGCACCTTCGTGACGAGCCCCTGCTCGCTCAGCGCGTCGAGGTCGCGGTGGATCGTCATCGCGCTCACCGACAGGCGCTCGGCGAGCTCGTCGGTGCGCAGCGAGCCCCGCGCCTGCACGAGGTCGAGGATCTGCTGCTGACGACGCCGCTGACTCGAGAGTCGGCCCTCCGGCGCGCCGACGGGGTCGATCACCGGCCACCATCCTCACTGTGGGCTTCTCTCAACATCATCCGCAGGATATCACATCGACAATGATCCAAAAAGGGGTCTTGACACACAAGTCATGTGAGGTCCATGCTGACGTGCCGAACGGACCACGCGACCCCACCGACCGTGGCGACCGGGCCGCGACCGCGAGCGAAGGAGCCGGAGATGCGCGTCGTCACGATCCTGGGAGCGGGGGCGATGGGCTCGGCGCTCACGACGCCCGCGCTGCGGGCCGGCCACGAGGTGCGGCTGTGGGGCACCTGGCTCGACGACGACATCCTCGCCGACCTGCGCGACGGCCGGCCCCAACCGCGCATCAACGTGCCGATCGACCCCGCCGCGCGGCTCTTCGACGCCGGTGACCTCGGGGCCGCGCTCGACGGCAGCGACGTCGCGATCCTCGCGATCTCCTCCGAGGGCGTCGTCGACGTCCTCGAGCGCGCCGTGCCGTTCCTGCGCGCCGGCATGCCGATCCTCATGACGACGAAGGGCTTCGGCCGCGACACCGCGGGGCGGGTGAGCCTGCTGCCGGCACTCCTCGAGGCGACGCTGCCCGCAGGGCTCGCCGGTCGCTGCCCGCTCGTGGCCATCGGTGGGCCGTGCAAGGCCAACGAGGTGGCCGTCGACCGTCCGACCGCCACGCTCTACGGCAGCGCCGACGAGGCCGTGGCCGTCGACGCCGCGGCG
>JAWOAS010000109.1:0-3527 GCA_046498405.1 Egibacteraceae bacterium | reverse complement strand
CACATCGCCGAGCGCGGCGGGCTGCTGCGCCCCCTCGAGGACGACGGCCTCGGCGAGCCCGTCGTCGACCTCTCCGCGGAGACGACGACCGACGGCGAGCGCGGGCTGCTCGGCGTCGACTTCGACGACGACCGGGTCTACCTCAGCTACACCGACCGCGACGGCGGCACCGTCGTCGAGCGCCGCGACTGGGACGATCGCGCGGTCGTCGAGGGCACGACCGAGACCCTGCTCACCCTCGCGCAGCCCTACGCCAACCACAACGGCGGCGACGTCGCGCTCGGGCCCGACGGCGCGCTGTGGTTCGGCCTCGGCGACGGCGGGGGCGCCGGCGACCCCCTCGAGGCGGGCCAGGACGTCACCACCCCGCTCGGCGCGCTCCTGCGCCTCGACCCCGACACCGGCGAGGCCGCCGAGGGCAACCCCGACCTCGGGCCCGACGCCGATCCGCGCATCTGGGCCTACGGGCTGCGCAACCCGTGGCGCTTCGCCTTCGACGAGGCCACCGGCGACCTCTGGGTCGCCGACGTCGGCCAGGACGACCGCGAGGAGGTCAACTGGCTGCCCGCCGAGGGCGGCGAGCCCGGCGCGGCCGGCGCCGGGGCGAACCTCGGCTGGAGCGCGATGGAGGGCACCGTCGAGTTCGACGGCCCCGAGCCCGACGACCACTGGCCCCCGATCCACGAGTACGAGACCCGCGCCGAGGGCTGCGCGATCACCGGTGGCGTGGTCTACCGCGGCACGGGGATCGACGGCCTCGACGGGGCCTACCTCTACAGCGACGTCTGCGACGGTGGGGTGCGCGGCCTGCGCCAGGACGGCGGCGAGGTCACCGAGCAGCGCGACCTCGGCGTCGAGGGGGTCTCCTCGGTCGTGGCCTTCGCCGTCGACGGCGACGACGAGGTCTACCTGCTGACCTTCGGCGAGGGCGTCCTGCGCCTCGGCGAGGCGCGCTGAGCGGCCCGCCAAGCCTGAGCGCCTCGCGCTCAAGAATCCTGTGTCACCCAGAGCGTGATGGGTAGGCTGGGGGCATGGACATCAACCGCTTCACGCACAAGGGCCAGGAGGCCCTGCAACAGGCCCTCTCGCTCGCCTCGACCGGGGGCAACCCCCAGGTCGAGCCGGTGCACCTGCTCAGCGCGGTGCTCGCGCAGTCCGACGGTGTCGCCGGTCCCGTGCTGCGCCGCCTCGGCGCCGACCCCGCGCAGGTCGCCAAGGCCGCCCAGGCCGCGGTCGAGCGTCTGCCCAAGGCCGCCGGGGCGACCGCCCAGCCGGGGCTGTCCCGCGCCGCCGCGGGCGTGCTGTCCGACGCCGAGCAGCGCGCCGAGGCCCTCGGCGACGACTACACCTCCGTCGAGCACCTCCTCCTCGCGCTCGCCGAGGAGGGCGGTGCGGCCTCGCAGGTCCTCGCCGAGGCCGGCGCCGACGCCGACGCGCTGCTCGGGGCGCTGCGCGAGGTCCGGGGCAGCCAGCGCGTGACGAGCCAGGACCCCGAGGGCACCTACGAGGCGCTCGAGAAGTACGCCGTCGACCTCACCGCGGCGGCGCGCTCGGGTGACCTCGACCCCGTCATCGGCCGCGACGAGGAGATCCGCCGCGTCGTGCAGGTGCTGTCGCGCCGCACGAAGAACAACCCCGTGCTCATCGGCGACCCCGGGGTCGGCAAGACCGCGATCGTTGAGGGGCTCGCCCAGCGCATCGTCGCCGGCGACGTCCCCGAGAGCCTCAAGGACCGCCGCATCGTCGCCCTCGACCTCGCGGCGATGATCGCCGGCGCGAAGTACCGCGGGGAGTTCGAGGAGCGCCTCAAGGCCGTGCTCTCGGAGATCGAGGCCGCCGAGGGCCAGCTCATCACCTTCATCGACGAGCTCCACACCGTCGTCGGCGCCGGCAAGGCCGAGGGCGCGATGGACGCCGGCAACATGCTCAAGCCGATGCTCGCCCGCGGCAAGCTGCGCATGGTCGGCGCGACGACCCTCGAGGAGTACCGCGAGATCGAGAAGGACAAGGCCCTCGAGCGGCGCTTCCAGCCGATCCACGTCGGCGAGCCCTCCGTCGAGGACACCGTCGCGATCCTGCGGGGCCTCAAGGAGCGCTACGAGGTCCACCACGGCGTGCGCATCACCGACTCGGCGATCGTGGCCGCCGCCAGGCTGTCCGACCGCTACCTCACCGAGCGCTACCTGCCCGACAAGGCCATCGACCTCATCGACGAGGCGACGAGCCGGCTGCGCATCGAGATCGACTCGATGCCGATCGAGATCGACGAGGTCCACCGCCGGGTGCGCCAGCTCGAGATCGAGAAGGCCGCGCTCGAGGGCTCCGCCGAGGGTGACGCCGAGGCCGCCGCACGCCTCGCCGACCTCTCCAGCGAGCTCGAGGCCGCCCGCGACGAGCTCGCCGGGCTCAACGAGCGCTGGGAGATCGAGCGCGACGCGATCGAGCGGATGCGCGAGCTCAAGGGCCAGATCGAGTCCGCCCGCGAGGAGGCCGAGCGCGCCGAGCGCGACGGCGACCTCCAGCGCGCCGCGGAGCTGCGCTACGGCGCGATCCCCGACGCCGAGCGCGACCTCGACGCCGCCCAGCGCCAGCTCTCCGAGCTGCAGGCCGAGGGCGCGATGCTCACCGAGGAGGTCAACGCCGCCGACGTCGCCGAGGTCGTCGCGAAGTGGACCGGCATCCCCACCGCACGGCTGCTCGAGGGCGAGCGCGACAAGCTCGTGCGCCTCGAGGACACCCTGCGCGAGCGCGTCATCGGCCAGGACGAGCCGGTGACCGCCGTGGCCGACGCGGTGCGCCGCAGCCGTGCGGGCCTGGCCGACCCCGACCGCCCGCTCGGGTCGTTCCTCTTCCTCGGGCCCACCGGCGTGGGCAAGACCGAGCTGGCCCGCGCGCTCGCGGAGTTCCTCTTCGACGACGAGCGGGCGATGCTGCGCCTCGACATGGGCGAGTTCCAGGAGAAGCACACCGTCAGCCGGCTCGTCGGGGCCCCGCCCGGCTACGTCGGCTACGAGGAGGGCGGCCAGCTCACCGAGCCGGTGCGTCGCCGGCCCTACTCGGTCGTCCTGCTCGACGAGGTCGAGAAGGCCCACGCCAGCGTCTTCGACGCCCTGCTGCAGGGCCTCGACGACGGCCGCCTCACCGACGGGCAGGGCCACACCGTCGACTTCCGCAACACCGTGGTCATCATGACCTCCAACCTCGGCAGCCAGTTCATCCTCGACCCCGAGGCCTCCTCGGAGGCGATCCGCGAGCAGGTCATGGCCGCGGTCGGCCAGCACTTCCGGCCGGAGTTCCTCAACCGCCTCGACGAGGTCCTCATCTTCGACCGCCTCGGGCGCGCCGAGCTGCGGCAGATCGTCGACGTGCAGCTGCGCCGGGTCGCCGAGCGCTTCGCCCAGCGCGACCTCGGCCTCGAGGTCAGCGACGAGGCCAAGGACTGGCTCGCCGCGCGCGGCTACGACCCCGTCTACGGCGCCCGACCGCTCAAGCGCGTCCTGCGCAAGGAGCTCGAGGACAAGGTCGCG
>JAWOAS010000102.1:0-3348 GCA_046498405.1 Egibacteraceae bacterium | reverse complement strand
GCTCGAGATCCCCCATCCCCGTCTCGCCGAGCGCCCCTTCGCCCTCGTGCCGCTCCTCGAGGTCGCCCACGCCGAGGCGCTGCCCGACGGGCGGAGCATCGCCTCGCTGCTCGCCGCGCTCGCGCCGATCGACGGCGTGACGATGGTCGGCGCCCAGGTCCGCCTGCCCGGCGAGGCCGGCCCGAACCGGGAGCCCTCGACGTGAGCGAGCCACCCACGCGGGTCGCGGTCATCGGCCCCGGCCGGGTCGGCACGAGCCTGGCCCTGGCGCTGCCGGACGAGTACCGGCTCGTCGCCGTGGCCGGCCGCGGGGCCGAGGCGCTCGCGCGCTTCGCCGAGCAGGTCGGCCCCGTGCCGGTGCGCAGCGCCGCCGAGGCCGCCGCGGCCGCCGACCTCGTGCTGCTGACCGTCGGCGACGACGCCCTCGACGCCCTCGTCGCCGAGCTCGCCCTCGCCGACGTCGCCGCGCCCGGCAGCCGTTGGCTCCACACCGCCGGCAGCCGGGGCGTCGAGGCGCTGCGGCCGCTGCGCCTGGCCGGGGCCCGGGTCGCCGCCTGCCACCCGGCGGTGTCCTTCCCCGACCCGGCGACGGGCGCGAGCCGCCTGCCCGGCGCGGCCTGGGGGGTGACCGCCCCGCCCGGCGAGGCCGGCTGGGCCGTCGAGCTCGTCGCCGACCTCGGCGGCGTGGCCTTCCTCGTCGCCGAGGAGGCCCGGACGCGCTACCACCTCGCGATGGCGCTGGCCTCCAACGCCACCGTCGCGGTGACCGCGCTCGCGCGCGACCTCCTCCTCGGCGCCGGCGTCACCGACCCCGCGGCGCTGCTCAGGCCGATCGCCTCGACCTCGGTGGCGGGCGCGGCCGAGCGCGGCGCGGCGGCGCTGACCGGCCCGGTGCGCCGCGGCGACGCCGGCACCGTGGCCGCCCACGTGCGCGAGCTCGCCGTCGCCCTGCCCGAGGCCAGCGCCGTCTACGCCGAGCTGTCGGCCCTCGCGCTGGGCTACGCACGCCGGGCCGGCCTCGAGGCCGAGGCCGCCGAGGCCGTGGCGCGGGTGCTCGACGACGCGCGGGCCGCCGCTCACGGAGGCTGACATGGAGGTCTGCACGACCGTCGGGCAGGTGCGCCGGGCCCTCGCCGGCGCCGCCCGCCCCGTGGGCCTCGTCCCGACGATGGGCGCGCTGCACGCGGGGCACCGCGCGCTCGTCACGGCCGCGGCCGACGCCTCGGCCACGACGGTGTCCAGCGTCTTCGTCAACCCCCTGCAGTTCGGGCCCGGCGAGGACTTCGAGGCCTACCCCCGCGACCTCGAGGGTGACCTCGCCGTCCTCGAGCACGACGGCGTCGACGTCGTCCTCGCCCCCAGCGCGGCGGACTTCACGCCGCCCGAGCGGCGCACCGAGGTGCGGGTGCGCGGGCTGACCGAGACCCTCGAGGGCGCGGTGCGCCCGGGGCACTTCGACGGGGTGGCCACCGTCGTGGCCAAGCTCCTCGGCGCCGTGGGCCCGGACCGGGCCTACTTCGGG
Source organism: Egibacteraceae bacterium (assembly GCA_046498405.1). Lineage (GTDB taxonomy): Bacteria > Actinomycetota > Nitriliruptoria > Euzebyales > Egibacteraceae > T1Sed10-49. The sequence continues at coordinate 1,826 of JAWOAS010000102.1, read as the reverse complement.
GAGAAGGACTACCAGCAGCTTCTCGTCATCCGGGCCCTCGTCGCCGACCTCCACCTCCCCGTCGAGGTCATCGCCTGCCCGACGGTGCGCGAGCCCGACGGCCTCGCCCTGTCGAGCCGCAACGCCTACCTCGACGCCGACGCCCGGGCTCGCGCGCGGGTCGTGCCAGGTGCCCTCGCCGCCGCCGCCGAGGGCTGGGACGGCGACGCCGACGCGGCGCGGTCCCGCATGCGCGCCGCCCTCGACGTCGACGGCGTCGCCGTCGACTACGCCGAGGTCACCGACCCCGAGACCCTCGAGCGCCGGGAGGGCCGCGTGCTGGCGCCGGCCCGCGCGCTCGTCGCGGTGCGTCTGGCCGGCACCCGGCTCATCGACAACGCGGCCCTGCCCGCCCCCGAGGAGCGGACACCGGGGCAGTAGACTCCCGCGACCGCCCGCTGCCCGAGGAGACGCCCGTGCTGCTCGCCGTCGACGTCGGCAACTCCCAGACCGTCGTCGGCGTCTTCGACGGTGGGGGCCTGCCGCGCCACTGGCGGATCTCCACCGAGCCCGAGCGCACGCCCGACGAGCTCGCTCTGCTCGCCGGCGGGCTCATGCGCCACGCCGGCCTCGCCTTCCCCGACGACGTCGACGGCCTCGTCGTGAGCTCGGTCGTGCCGGCGGTCACCGAGATGCTGCGGGTCATGGCCCACAAGTACCTCGACGTCGCGCCGCTCGTCGTCGGTCCGGGGGTGCGCACCGGTGTGCCGATCGCCGTCGACAACCCCCGCGAGGTCGGCGCCGACCGCATCGTCAACACCCTCGCCGCCCACGCCGAGCTCGGCGGCCCCGGCATCGTCGTCGACTTCGGCACCGCGACGAGCTTCGACGTCTACGGCGCGGCGGGGGAGTTCCTCGGCGGCGCGATCGCCCCTGGCGTGGCCACGAGCGTCGCCGCGCTCGCCAGCCGGGGGGCGCAGCTGCCGCTCATCGAGCTCACCGCGCCGGAGAACGCGATCGGTCGCAGCACCGTCGAGGCGATGCGCTCGGGCATCGTCCACGGCTTCAGTGGCGCCGTCGACCGCATCGTCGAGGTCACGAGCGCCGAGCTCGCCGCAGCGCCGGTCGTCGTGGCCACCGGCGGCCTGGCGCCCGACATCATCGCCGCGTGCCGCAGCATCACCCATCACGACCCCTGGCTCACCCTCAAGGGGCTGCGGATGGTCTGGGAGCGCAACACCTGAGAGGAGGGGCGATGTCCGTCCGCGCGCAGGTCGCCGTGCTCGCCGTGCTGCTCGTCGCCCTCGTCGGCGCCGGCGCCCTCGCCGTCGCCTTCGCCGCCGAGCGCGACGAGGCCCGGGCCGAGGCCAGGGCGGCCGAGGCCCGCGCGGAGCGCCTCGCCGAGGAGGTCGAGACCTTGGAGGACGAGGTCGCCGACCTCGAGGCCGCGGTCGCCGAGACCGAGGCGGCCGAGACCCCCGCCGAGAGTGAGGGGCTCGCCCTTCTGCTTGATCTGCTCGCGCGCGGCGAGGTCTCCCCCGAGGAGCTGCGTGGGTTGATCGAGGGCCTCTTCGGCGACCTCGGTGCCGACGCCGAGGATCCCTAGGTCTGCGGGTGCGATCCCGAGCCGCGGCCGGCGGCCGCTGGCCGGGAGCCGATGGTCGGGTGCGACGGCCCGGAGTCAGGGTCTCGCCAGGGAGGGTCCGCGCGCCCGTCTCGGTCGCCCCTCGCGCTTCTCGCCGGCGCTGTCTGCGGAGGGTTAGGTGCTGGCAGGGGTGTGCGCCCCGGGGGTGGCCGGGGCGCGGCGGGGGTGGGGGTGGAGCGGTTTTAGAGGTCGAGGGTGGGCT
>JAWOAS010000029.1:0-4659 GCA_046498405.1 Egibacteraceae bacterium | reverse complement strand
GGCCCCGCGCTCGCACCCGGCGCGCCCGAGCCTCTAGGCTCGGCCTGCCGCGTCGCAGGCGGCCCGCCGCCGTGTGCAGGAAAGGGAGGAAATGCGCTCCAAGGCTGTGCTTGCATCGGTCGTGGTGACGTTGCTCGTCGCTCTCGGCTTCGTCGTCCTCGGCTTCGTCTTCGAGGAGAACTTCCTCGGGGTCGCCGCGATCCTCGGCGCTGTCGCCTTCGGCGCGGCGATGGTCGGGCTCATGAGCGTGCTCGTGAGCCTCGTCGGCACCGTCCAGCAGCTCACCCGCACCGTCGAGTCGGTGACCGAGGAGACGTTGCCGCTGCTGACCGGCGTCAACGAGACGATCTCGGGGGTCAACACCGAGCTCGCGCGCGTCGACGCCATCGTCGCCAGCGCCCAGCACGTCTCCGGGCGCGCCGAGCAGATCGCCGACGTGCTCCACACCGCGATCACCAACCCGCTCATCAAGGTCATCGCGTTCGCCTCGGGCGCGGGAGCCGCCGCCCGCAGCGCGCGCGGCCGCAAGGAGGACTGATGTTCAAGCGCGCCTTCTTCGCCATGCTCGGCCTCGGCGCCGGTGTCACGATAGGGGTCTGGGCGATGCGCCGCCTCGACGAGGCCCAGCGCAAGCTCACCCCCGAGGAGCTCGCGCGCTCAGCGCAGGGCCGTGCCACCGCGGTGGGGTCCCGGCTGTCGGAGGCCTACGCCGTCGGCCGCGAGGCCGCCGCCGAGCGCGAGTCCGAGCTCCGAGCCGTCTACCGCTCCACGGAGGACCGCTGACTGTGGACGCCAGCCGCATCCGCTCGACCTTCCTCGAGTTCTTCCGCGAGCGCGACCACCGCATCCGCCCGTCGGCCTCGCTCATCCCGCAGGACCCCACCCTGCTGCTGACCGTGGCCGGCATGGTGCCGTTCAAGCCCTACTTCCTCGGCGAGGCGCGGCCCGAGCACCCGCGGGCGGCGAGTCTGCAGAAGTGCGCGCGCACCGTCGACATCGAGAACGTCGGCTTCACCACCCGCCACCTCACGTTCTTCGAGATGCTCGGCAACTTCAGCTTCGGCGACTACTTCAAGGCCGAGGCGATCCGCTGGGCGTGGGAGCTGTCGACGAACGCCCCTGAGGACGGCGGCTACGGCTTCGACCCCGCCCGCATCTGGGCGACGGTCTACGAGGAGGACGACGAGGCCGCCGAGCTCTGGCTCTCCGAGACCGGCCTCGACCCCGCCCACCTCCAGCGGCGCGGCAAGGAGGACAACTACTGGTCGACCGGCGGGGCCGGCCCCTGCGGGCCGTGCAGCGAGCTCTTCTACGACCGCGGCCCCGACCACGGCCCCGACGGCGGGCCGGTGGTCGACGAGAGCCGCTTCATGGAGTTCTGGAACCTCGTCTTCATGCAGTTCGAGCAGGACGCCCAGGGCGAGATCACCGGGGAGCTGCCCGAGCAGAACGTCGACACCGGCATGGGCTTCGAGCGCATGGCGATGCTGCTCCAGGATGTCCCCAACGTCTTCGAGACCGACGTGCTGCGGCCGATCCTCGACGCGGCCAGCGCGACGACCGGCGTGGCCTACGGCCAGGACGAGGACGCCGACGTCCACCTGCGCGTCCTCGCCGAGCACACCCGCTCGGCGTCGTTCCTCATCGCCGACGGCGTCCTGCCCGGCAACGAGGGCCGCGGCTACATCCTGCGCCGGCTGCTGCGCCGCGCGGTGCGCCACACCCGCCTGCTCGGCTTCGACGGACCGGTGATGCCGGCGATGACCGCCGCGGTGCGCGAGACGCTCGGCGGGGCCTGGCCCGAGCTCGTCGAGCAGTCCGAGCTCGTCGACCGCATCACCACGAGCGAGGAGACGGGTTTTGCCAGGACGCTGAGCCACGGCATCGCGATGCTCGACGAGGCGATCGGCGAGGCCAAGGCCGCAGGGCGCGGCGAGGTGCCGGCAGCCACGGCCTTCGCCCTGCACGACACCTACGGCTTCCCCGTCGACCTCACCATCGAGATCGCCGAGGAGGCCGGCCTCAGCCTCGACCGCGACGCCTTCGCCGAGCACATGGAGGCTCAGCGCGCCCGCTCGCGGGTGGCCTCCGCCGGCGGGCGCGGCGGGCAGGAGGTCCCCCTCGAGGCCTACAAGCGCGCCGCCAGCACCGTCGGCAAGACGACGTTCCTCGGCTACACCGACGCCGAGGCCGACGCCTCGCTCGCCGCGCTGCTCAGCCCCGCGGGGGTCGTCGAGCGCGCCGAGGAGGGCAGCGACGTCGAGGTCGTCCTGCCGCGCACGCCCTTCTACGCCGAGGGCGGCGGCCAGCTCGGCGACCACGGGGTCATCGAGACCCCGACCGGCCGCCTCGAGGTCGTCGACACCGTCGAGCCCGTCGAGGGGCTGACCGTCCACAAGGCGCGCGTGGCCGCCGGCGAGGTCGCCGCCGGCCAGGAGGCCCACGCGGCGATCGACGCCGACCGGCGCGCCTCGATCACCCGCGGGCACACCGCCACCCACATCCTCCACGCCACCTTGAAGGAGGTCATCGGCGAGCACGCCTCGCAGGCCGGCTCGGCGATCGACGCGGGGCGCTTCCGCTTCGACTTCCCACACTTCGACGCCGTCGGCCGCGACGCGCTGACCGAGGTCGAGGGCCTCGTCAACGAGCGCATCGCCGCCGACCCCGAGATCGACGTCATCGAGACGAGCCAGGAGCAGGCCCGCGCGATGGGGGCCGTGGCGCTCTTCGGCGAGCAGTACGGCGACCGGGTCCGCGTCGTGCGCATCGGCGACTTCTCCAAGGAGCTCTGCGGCGGCACCCACGTGGGGCGGACCCCCGAGGTCGGGCTCTTCACGATCCTCTCGGAGGGCTCGGTCGCGGCGAACCTCCGCCGCATCGAGGCGGTCACCGGCCCGGAGGCCTTCCGCTACCTCTCGACCGAGCGCCTCGTCGCCCAGCAGGTCGCCCAGCTGCTCAAGGTCGGCACCGACGAGGTCGTCGAGCGCGTCGAGTCGCTGCTCGAGCGCGTCCGTGCCGCGGAGAAGGAGGCCGCGCGCGTGCGCCAGGAGGCCACGCTGGCCGCCGCCGACCGCCTCCTCGCCGAGGGCGAGGACCTCGAGGGCACGACGATCATCGCCTCGGTCGTCGACGGCGCCGACCGCGACGGGCTCAAGGCGCTGGCCGCGGACCTGCGCAACCGCCTCGACTCCGGCGTCGTCGTCCTCGGCGCGCCGACCGACGACGGCAAGGCCCAGCTCTTCGCCGCGCTCACCGCCGACCTCGCCGAGGCGGGCCTGGCCGCCAGCGAGGTCCTCGCCCCGGCCGCCAAGGCCGTCGGCGGGGGAGCGGGCGGCAAGGGCGACACCGCCCAGGCCGGCGGTCGCGACGGTGCCAGGCTCGGCGAGGCCATCGAGGCGGCGCGCGCCACCGCGCGCGAGCGCGTCCGCGACGCCCGGTGAGCCCTGCTCCGCCGTGCCCGGCACTGCCCCCGCCGCGGCCACGCGCCGTGGTGCGGCGGTCGCCCTCGTGAGTCGGGTCCTCGGCGTCGACGTCGGCAGCCGCCGCGTCGGGCTGGCCCTCAGCGACCCGGCCCGCACCGTGGCCACGGCGCTGCCGACGCTCGAGGCCGGCGACGCCGGCGCCGAGGACTGGGCCGAGCGCCTGGCCGACCGGCTGGCCGCCGTGGCCGACGAGCACGCGTGCGACACTGTGGTCATCGGGTTGCCCCTCGCCCTGTCGGGCCGCGACACCGCGTCGACGCGCTCGGCGCGGGAGGTCGCCAGGGCGCTCGAGCGCGTCGGGATGGCCGTTGCGCTGTGGGACGAGCGGCTGAGCTCGGCGGAGGCCGAGCGGCTGCTCATCGGCGCGGGACGGCGCCGTGCGCAACGCCGCGGCGAGCGCGACGCCGTCGCGGCGACGCTCATCCTGCAGGGCTGGCTCGACGCGCAGGGCGGCGCCTAGTGGCGCCGCGTCGACAGGACGGCGCCTGTGGCGCCCGAGGAGGAACGCTGCGGCCATGGGCATGAGCCTTGCCTCGAAGATCACCCTCGTCGCCATCGCCTTCGTCGTCGCCGCGATCGGCGGGGCGGTCTGGGCGCTGCTCTCCGACGACGAGGGGGCCGCCGAGCCAGCCGAGGGCGAGGTCGTGACCGTCGAGATCGCCGAGGGGTCGAGCGCCTCGGAGGTCGCCGACGTCCTCGCCGAGGCCGGCGTCGTCGACCGCGCCTGGCAGTTCTCGGTCATGGCCCGCATCGACGGCCGCGGGGGGCAGATCCGCCCCGGCGAGTACGAGCTCGAGACGGGGATGGGCGCCAGCGAGCTCCTCGACGAGCTCGCCAGCGGTCCTCCGCTGCCCGACAGCTTCCGGGTGACGATCGCCGAGGGCCTCACCGTCGAGGCGACGCTCGAGCGCATCGCCGAGGCCGAGGACAGCCCCTTCGAGGTCGGCGAGCTCGAGGAGGCCCTCGTCGGCGTGCCGCTGCCCGAGTGGGCAGGCTTCCGTTCTCAAATAATCATAAAGTTTTAAACGAATGAAACGAGCATGATGAAGAAAACTATATTCCAGGTTGATGCTTTCACCTCAGAACCTTTCAAAGGTAATCCTGCAGCTGTTTATATTGCCGATAAAATGCCCCCGGCTGATATGATGCAAAAAATTGCAATGGAAATGAATTT
>JAWOAS010000210.1:0-8944 GCA_046498405.1 Egibacteraceae bacterium | reverse complement strand
CCTGGCGACGCGACAGCCCGTACAGGCGGCCGACCATCTCCACGTTCTCACGGCCGGTGAGGAACTCGTCGACAGCAGCGAACTGACCGGCGAGCCCGAGGACGTCAGGCTCACCCCGCCCCCCGGGAAACGGGCAGTAGCGGTCGGGATGGGTGGCCACCAGACGCGCCCGCCGATGGAACCACAACGCGTCGAAGGCGATCTGCAGCTTGCGGTAGTCGAACCCATGGTCGTAGCTGGCCACGACGAGGTCGATCTCGGCGGGGTCCTCCGACATCGGGATCCCCGCCCGCTCGAACGCGCGGATCAGCGGCGGGTCCCCCAACGGGAAGACGACCTCGCCGGGGGCGTGCTCGAGCAGCCAGCGGGTCATCGTCACCACGGTGTTGACGATGTCACCCACCGGCGTCGGCAACCCCAGCCGGGTGAGCTTCTCGACGTACTGCTCAGGGTCCTTCGTCGGGTTGTTCGACACGAACCGCACCGGGATCCCCCGCCGGCGCAGCTCGGTGACCAACCGCCCAGCCCCCGGCAACAGCCCCTCACCCAGGTAGATCGTCCCATCCAAGTCGAACACGTACGCCGCGAAGAGACGATCGGGCCGCAGGAGATGGCCCGACGCGACGGCGGTCCTGCTCTGGGGTGTCGAGGTCATCGGGCATCCCGTTCCTGGCCAGTTGACAACGGCTGTGAACGTACGGGCTCGGCGACGTCGATGCGGAGGCTCGCCTTGGACGCCCGGCCACCGTGGTCGCGCGCCGACGCGTCCCGACGCCGGCCCTGCCGCGGGCGCACCGCCGTCATGGTCATCGCGACGAGGCGTGGGACGCGGCGACGAGGTGGTCGATGAGCTCGTCGTCCCATCGACCGGTGAGCACGAGGAGGTCGACGACGGTGAAGCGGTCGCGCACGAACGGCAGCGCCCGCAGGACCCAGCGCACGGCGTCGTCGTCGAGCGCGGGGTCGAGGTCGGCGAAGGACGTCGGCGCCCCCCAGGCCTCGAGCGCGGCCAGTGGACGGTCGACGTCGTCGATCGCCTCGCCGAGCGCGACGAGGTGGGCGTCCCAGGTCTCGAGCAGTCCGTCGACGGTCGTCGGGTCCTCGAGGACCGAGCGCCACTTCGCGCCCGCCACGGACCAGCAGTCCCTGCCCAGCGCCCCGCTCGGGTCGACCGCCGCCCAGACCTCGCGGCTGCGCTCCTCGAGCTCGGCGAGGCTGGGGCGCCGGGGGCCCTCGGGCCGACTCACGTGGGCGGGGTCGGCGAGGAGGTGACGCCACAGCGCGGCGAAGACCACCGAGCCCGCCCCCACCTGGGCACCGTGGTAGTCGTGGGCGGCGTGGCGGTGGGCGGCGACCATGTCGACGACGTGACTCATGAGGTGCTCCGAGCCCGACAGCGGCGCCGTCGAGTGCACCGCGGCGATCGCGAGGCCACCGACGGTCAGCGCCCGGATGAGGGCGTCCATGCCACCGTCGGCTGCGGTGGGGAGGTCGGCGACGTCGGCTTGCACCGGGGCGAAGTACGCGGGGTCGAAGGAGGCGTCGAAGCCGGCCGCGCGCGCGAGGTACCAGTCCGCTGGCGAGGTGCACACCGCCACGGCGTCACCGACCCCGGCCTGCGTCAGCCGCGCGGGGGCCGCGGCGAGCACCTCGGGGTCGATGAGCAGGGCCGTCGGCGAAGCGGTCGGCGTCGTGCGCTTGATGCCCCGGCGCATGAGCACCGACAGCCCGTTGGAGTAGCCGTTGACCGACGCCGCGGACTGGACCGACACGAGGGGGACGCCGGCCTCGGCGGCCACGACCTTCGCGAGGTCGGAGATCGTGCCGCTGCCGACGGCGATGACGACATCGACCCCCGCGGAGGCCTCGACCGCGCCCGTGACCGTCGCCTCGTCGAGGACGACACCGTGCGGCCCGCTGCTGGGCGTGACGTGGCGGAGCTCGAGGCGGCGCCCGACGAGCCCACCCGCCTCGGCCACGAGGGTGTCGAGGCCGGGCTCGGGACGCGCGACGTGGACGAGCCCGGCGCTGCCCTCGACCCCGAGCTCGGCGAGGAGCCCGGGCAGCACGCCGAGCGCGCCCGCCCCGACGTAGATGCGCTCGAGCGGGAGCCCTTCGTAGGCCTGCTCCATGGACGATCGCGCGACTCGTGCTGCTGGGGACGATCCCGTCACGGTGCCTCAACCCCTCTCTCGTCGCCCCGGTCCGACCGTGGCGTCGACGCCTCGAGCCTCATGCGGTCCCGGTGTGCGCTGGGTGCGCATCGTGCCAGCCGGAGGTGGCCGCTCACCCCACGTCGGGTGACGCACGGTGGCCGGCGACGACCCTCGCGCCGTCGGCACACCGCGGTGCTCGTCCTGCGCCCAACACGTCGGTCTCCGCTCACGAGAAACTCCGAGGCGCCTATTGCCTAGGCATGACCGTACCACTACGGTCCTGTTGGTTGAGAGGCGGGCCATCTCGCCCGCCTCGATCGTCCACCCGAGAGGAGCCGGACCATGCCGAAGTACATCGCGGGGATCGACGAGGGCACGACAGGCGCGCGCACCTTCATCATCAACGAGCAGGGCGAGACCGTCGGCCTCGCCGCGGCCGAGCTCACGCAGCACTACCCGCACCCGGGGTGGATCGAGCACGACCCCGAGGAGATCGTCCGCATCCAGCTCGAGACCCTTCGGGGCGCGATGCACCAGGCGGGCATCCGGCCCGAGGACCTCTCCTACGTCGGCCTCACGAATCAGCGCGAGACCGCCCTGGTCTGGGACAAGGACACGGGCAAGCCGATCTACAAGGCCATCGTGTGGGCGTCACGGCAGACCGTCGACGTCGTCGAGCGCTGGAAGCAGCAGGGTATCGGCGAGCAGATCGAGTCGACGACCGGACTCATCCCCGACGCGTACTACTCGGCCTCGAAGATCCGCTGGATCCTGGACCAGGTCCCGGGAGCCCAGGAGCGCGCCGAGAAGGGCGAGCTGCTCGCCGGCACGATCGACACCTGGCTCGTGTGGAAGTTCACCGGTGGCAAGCAGCACGTCACGGAGTTCTCGAACGCGAGCCGCACGATGATGTTCAACCTCGCGAAGGGGGAGTGGGACGACGACCTCCTCGCCGCCTACAACATCCCCAAGCGCATGCTGCCGGAGGTGCGGTCCTCCAACGCCGTGATGGGCGACCTCAACGCGACGTTCGGCGTCGACGTCCCGATCTGCGGCATCCTCGGCGACCAGCAGGCTGGGCTCTTCGGTCAGGCGGCCTACAAGCCCGGCCAGGTCAAGATGACGTACGGCACCGCGGGGGTGCTCAACATCAACTCCGGCGACACCCCCAAGCCGGTGCCGGGCCTCACCCCGAGCATCGCCTGGGGACTCAACGGCGAGCTCACCTACGAGATCGAGGGCGTCCAGTTCGCGCAGGGCAAGACGATGCAGTGGCTGCGCGACGACCTCAAGCTCATCCACACCGCCCCGGACAGCGAGTGGTACGCCGGGCAGGTGGCCTCGACCGATGGTGTCTACCTCGTGCCGGCGTTCACCGGGCTGTCGGCGCCGATTTGGGACCCCTACGCGCGGGCGGCGATCATCGGGATGAGCAACGCCACGACCCGCCTCCACGTCATCCGGGCGGCCGTCGAGTCGATGGTCTACCAGACGCGTGACGTCATCGACGCCGCGCAGGACGGCACCGGCATCTCCATCCCCGAGCTCCGCGTCGACGGCGGCGCGGTGAAGAACAACTTCCTCTGCCAGCTCCAGGCCGACATCCTCGGCATCCCGGTCGTGCGGCCGAAGAACCAGGAGGCCGCCGTCTACGGGGCGATGCTCGTCGGCGGCCTCGGCATGGGGCAGTGGTCCTCCCTCGACGAGCTCGCGACCCTCTGGGAGGTCGACCGGGTCTTCGAGCCCGAGATGAGTCGGGACAAGGCCGAGAGCCTCTACGCGGGCTGGATCGCCGCCCGCGACCTCACGAAGGGCTGGCTCAAGAAGTCCGGCCAGGCCTGAGACCGCCCAGCAACCGCAGCTCGGTGTAGCGGCGGTTGCGGTCGAGCTCCTCCTCGGTGCGGGCCTCGTCCCACCCGAGGAGGGGCGCGGCCAGGCGGGCCACCCCCTCGGCGACATCGCGGCCCAGCGTCGGCTCCATGCCCACCATCGTGCGACGGTGGAGGAGGTCGGTCAGCCGCATCGCCGACTCCTCGCGCACGGCCAGGGCGACCTCGGCGGCCACGACCGCCCCCCGGCCCTTGCCGACGACCTCGGCGAGGGCGGGATCGGCCTCGGCCAGGGCGATGAGCTCCTCGGCGCGCGTGCCGTAGACCTCGATGAGCCGCTCGCTGACCTCGACGGGCCACGGCAGGCGCTCGCGCAGCGCGGGTACCCGGCGCCGCCAGTCACCGGTGCCCGCGCCGGGCAGACGGACCTCGCGTGTCGGCGAGGCCGGCAGGCGGCGGCCGAGGAGCTCGCCGGCCCGGTCGACGACCTCGCTGCCGAGGCTGAGGTGGGGCGTGAGCTTGCCGCCCACGACGCTGAGCAGCCCCGCGGCGTCGTCGTGCTCGATGATGAGGTGGCTGCGGGGGATCGAGCCGGTGTCACCGCTCGCGCGGTAGGGCAGCGGACGCACGCCCGCGTAGGTGAACCGCACCGAGTCGACGGTGAGGTTGGCCTCGGGGATGAGCTGGTTCGTCTCCCCGAGGAGGTAGTCGATCTCGTCGGGTGTCGCGGCGACGGTGTCGAGGTCGTCGTCGTAGCGGTCGTCGGTCGAGCCGATGATGTAGCGGCCGTTCCACGGCACGACGAGGACCGCACGGTTGTCGCTGCGCGCCTCGTAGTAGATCGCCGTCGAGGGCGCCCCCGGGAAGGGGTCGACGACGAGGTGGGTCCCCTTCGTGCCTCCGATGAGTCGGCTGTCGCCGGCCGGCACGAGATCGTCGACCCACGGCCCGGCGGCGTTGACGACCACGCGGGCGGGCACGACGGCGGCGCTGCCGTCGAGGTCGTCGCGCACGGCGACACCGACGGCCCGACCACCCTCGAGGGCGACCTCCTCGGCGGTGGCGTAGTTCATCGCCTGCACCCCGAGGGCGGCAGCCGACAGGAGCGTCTCGACGACGAGTCGCTCGGCGTAGCTGACCTGCCCGTCGTAGTACTGCAGCGCGCCGCTGAGCCCCTCGGGGTCGAGGCCGGGCAACTCAGCGGCGACGGCCTTGCGGCCGAGGCGACGGTGGTTGGGCACGGACTTGTCGAACGACAGGACGTCGTAGAGCACCATGCCGAGTCGGAAGAAGATCCCCGGCAGATGGTTGTGGCGGTAGACGGGCACGACGAACGGCAGGGGGGTGACGAGGTGGGGGGCGATCTGCCAGAGCGTCTCCCGGTCGCGCAGGGACTCGCGCACGAGGCGGAACTCACCGCGCTCGAGGTAGCGCAGGCCGCCGTGGACGAGCCGCGTCGACCATGCCGAGGTCCCGGCGGAGAAGTCGTCCTTCTCGAAGAGCGCGACGCTGAGCCCCCGCATCGCGGCGTCCCTGGCGATGGCCACGCCGTTGATGCCCCCGCCGACGATCGCGACGTCGAGGGGCCGCCCTGCGGCCAGGTCGTCGAGTCGTGCCCGCGTGAGACCCATCATCCCAACCACCGCTCCTTCGCATTGGGGCGGACGAGCATGACCCACCCACGCCAGTCCGCCGGACGGGCCGTCTCCGGCCCGTCAGTGGGGGCTCGAGCAGCGCTTGCCCGCGTACCGCCTGTACAGGAACATACATTGTAGGGTATGTTGATGTCGCAAGGAACCGACGACGGGGACGGTGAGGCGAGAGGTGCTTCCTCGGACGCTCGTGGGCTGTAGCTCGAAGAGCTACTTCGACCTCGCCAGCGCCCGTCGTTGGGGTCAACGGGTGGCTGCGGCCGCGCAGGCGGGGGAGGTCGACGACGCCGGCCTCTACGTGTGCCCGGCCTTCCCCCTCGTGCCGGTGCTGGGCGCTGAGCTCGCGGCCACCGAGGTTGCCCTCGGTGCCCAGGACGTCTCGGGGCATCCACCCGGAGCCTTCACCGGCGAGGTGTCCGCCGAGCTGCTCGCCGAGCTCGGTGTGCGCTACGTCATGGTCGGCCACCCCGAGCGCCTGCGCATGAGCGCTGAGGAGGCGGCCTCGGTGCCGGGCAAGATCGCCCGGGTCGCCGAGGCGGGCCTCGTGCCGATCATCATCGTGGGGGAGCCCGAGCGGGGGCCTCAGGCCGAGCAGCGGTGGGCCGAGCAGCTCGAGCGGGGCTTGGCGCGCTTCCCCCATGACGGCGAGCTCGTCATCGCCTACGAGCCGACGTGGGCGATCGGGCAGGCCGAGCCGGCGCCCGGTGGACACATCGTCGAGGCCGTGGCGAGCATCCGCGAGCTCGCGCGGCGTCACGTGGCCGACACACGGGTCCTCTACGGTGGCAGTGCCCGCACCGGGACGTTCACCGACATCGCCAGCGCGGCCGCCGCGCACGCGATGCCGGTCCCCGAGGGGATCTTCCTCGGGCGCGCCGGTCTCGACCCCGAGGCGTTCCTCGCCACGGCGGTCGAGGTCCAGGGCACGCGGGCAGGCGCGGTCGACGCGCCAGGCTCGGGCTGAGACGATAGGAGAGGGCGCACGCCCCAGCGTGCCGAGAGAGGAGAGGGAGATGCCCCTGGCCACGACGCTCGAGGTCGTACGGGCCGCCCGTGACGACGGCTACGCGGTGGCCGCGGTCAACGTCGTCGACGACGTCTCGGTGCGCGCGGTCGTCGCCGCCGCCGAACAGGCGTCGGCGCCGGTGATCCTCCAGACCTCGGTCAAGACCGTGCGCAGCATGGGCTCGGCCCTGCTCGAGAGCACGGTACGCACCGTCGCCGAGGCAGCCAGCGTCCCGGTGACCCTGCACCTCGACCACTGCCCCGATCGCGACGTCATCACCGAGACCCTCGAGGCCGGCTGGTCCTCCGTGCTCTTCGACGCCTCCGACCGCGGCTACGACCAGGCGCTGCTCGAGACCAAGGAGGTCGTGGCCGAGGCGCACGCCCGGGGAGCCTCGGTGGAGTGCGAGATTGAGAACATCACCGGCGTCGAGGACGGCGTCGGCTCCGATGAGGAGATCGAGCCCTACGACGTCGAGCGTCTCGTGCACTTCGCCCACGACTCGGGCAGCGACCTCCTCGCGCCCGCGCTCGGCACCGCCCACGGGATGTACAAGACCGCGCCGAGGCTGCGCTTCGACCGCGCCCGTGAGCTCCGCGCCCTCACCGACCTGCCGCTCGTGCTCCACGGTGGCACGGGACTGACCCCTGAGGACTTCGCGACCTTCATCGACGCCGGGGTCGCGAAGATCAACGTCTCGACCGCGCTCAAGCTCGCCTACACCTCCTCGGCCGCGGCCTACCTCGAGGAGGCCGAGCGCACCGGCAAGCACGAGCCGATCAAGCTCCTCGACGCCGTCTTCGACGGGGTGCGCGAGGTCATCGCCGAGCACCTCGCGCTCTTCCGCTGCGAGGGCAAGGCCGCAGCGAGCATGCGGAGGTCGGCGTCGTGAGCCCCGACTACGGCCTGCTGCTCGACTGCGACGGCACGATCGCCGACACCGAGCGCGACGGCCACCTCGTGGCCTTCAACCGGGCCTTCGCCGACCTCGGCTACGACATCACGTGGTCGGTCGAGGAGTACCGGGAGCTCCTCGACATCCCCGGCGGCAAGGAACGCCTCCGGGCCTACGTCGCGCGTCACCCCGAGCTCGGGCTCGGCAGCGGTGACGAGCTGGAGGAGCACGTGCTCGCGCTGCACCGGCGCAAGAGCGAGGTCTACCTCGAGCTCGTCGACGCCGGCGCCCTGCCGGGGCGGCCCGGCGTGCGACGGCTCGTCCACGCCGCGCTCGACGAGGGCTGGAGGGTCGCCGTGGCCTCGACCTCCTCCGCGCGCAGCGTCGAGGCGGTGACCCGCAGCGTCGTCGGCGACGAGGCCGTCGAGCGCATGAGCGGGGTGTTCGCCGGCGACATCGTCGAGCACAAGAAGCCCCACCCGGCCATCTACGAGCTCGCCCTCTCCGACGCCGGGCTCGACCGCTCCCGCACGATCGTCGTGGAGGACTCCCGGCCCGGGGCGACCGCGGCCCAGCGCGCGGGGCTGACCCACCTCGTGACGGTGAGCCACTTCACGAGGGACGAGCACTTCCCCGACGCGGCCACGGTCGTCGACAGCCTCGGCGAGCCCGGGGAGCCTGCGACCCTGCTGGCCGGCGTCGACGCGCGCAACGACGAGGGGTTCCACGACCTCGCCTCGTTGCGGAGGCTCCTCGGCGCCTGAGAGCGCGCCGCCGAGTCCGTCTCCGCCGCCTAGAGGGCGTACTCCATGTGGAGGCGCACCTTGTCGCCGCGGAAGGTGATCCGCGCGTACTCGAACAGGCGACCGTCGGGCGCGGCAATGGAGTGCTTGAGCATGAGCAGGGGCGCCCCGCTGCGCACCTCGAGTTGCTCCGCGGTCCCCGCCGAGGCGGTGACGATCTCGAGGGTCTCCTTGACGTGACCCATCGTCAGCCCGTAGTGCTCCTTGAGCACGACGCAGAGCTGCTCGTCGATGACGTCGTGCTCGTCGAGGCGCGGCGCGAGCGCGACCGGCACGTAGGACTCGTGCAGGCTCATCGGCACCCCGTCGGCTGCGCGCAGCCGACGGATCGCGAAGACCGGCGCGCCGTCGTCGAGCGCGAGCTTCTTCGCGACGGCGCGGTCGGCCGGCACCTGCTCCATGCTGAGCAGCATGGTCTTCGTCGCGTACCCGAGCTCCTCGAGCTGCTCGCGGATGCCGGCGTAGGCCGGTGAGCGCGTCGAGATCTTGTTCGGGGCCACGAACGTCCCCTTGCCCTGCACGCGGTAGAGCAGCCCCTCGTTGACGAGCTGGGCGATGACCTGGCGTGCGGTCATCCGGCTGATGCCGTACGTGCGGTGCAGC
>JAWOAS010000173.1:0-6898 GCA_046498405.1 Egibacteraceae bacterium | reverse complement strand
CCACCGGGGCGTGCTCCTTCGTCGTGGCGGGCCATCGCGGCCGGGGCCCTCGCCCTGCGCGGCCGAGCGCCGGGGCCCTCGCCCTGCCCGGCCGAGCCTAGTGCGCCCCCACCGCGGGGGCAGGGCCGCGCCACCCGGCGCCACCGTGGCATGATGGCATTGGCAATCATATGCAACAGTGTCGGGGGAGGGGAGCCGCCATGCTCGAGCACGTCGTCGTGGAGTCGCTCAGGCACGACCGCGACAACCTGCGGGAGGCCTACCGCCACGCGAGCGCGGAGCGCGACCGCTTCCGCGCCGCGCTCGAGCGCATCGCCGGCGAGGGTCTCGAGGGCGCGGCCGCGGCCGCGGTGGCCCGGAGCGCCCTCGAGGGGTGAGCGGCGGCGTCGACCGCCTGGCCCCCTCGGCGCCGCGCCGGAGGACCGTCGGTGGGTGGGGGAGCCGGGCGCTGGCAGCCCAGTCGCAGCGGAGGTGGGTGGGCGGTGCAGGTCTCGAACCTGCGACCTCCGGCTTGTCGAGCCGGCGCTCTCCCAGCTGAGCTAACCGCCCTGGGGCGGCAGTGAGTGTAACGCGTTCGCCGGAGCCGGGCGACCGCGCGCACCCTCCTGCCGGCCCGCGGCTGCGGTCACCGCGCGGACCCTCGCTCGCTGGCGGCTGGCGACCGCGGTAGCGTCCCCAGCCGCCAGCGGCGACCTGGCCGGGGCGCGCCGTCTGCCGGACCGGGTCGGCCCGCCGCGCTGGCGCATCCGCACGTCACAGAGGGAGCCGCCCGTGGGCCGCCAGCGACCACCCGCCGCCGAGGAGCTGCTCGCCGACCTCGCCGAGGCGGGCTGCCCGGCCTGCCGCATCGCGCGGCGCTCCGGCGATTGGGTCCTCGGCCGGCTCCTCGGCGAGGCCAACACCGATCCCGACACCCGGATCCGGCTGCGTGAGGGCGGCGGGGTCTGCCCGGAACACGCCCAGCGCGCCGCGGAGGTCACCGAGCGACGCGGTGACGGCGGCCCGCTGGCCACGCTGGCCGGTGACCTGCTCGGGCGTGTCGACGACGAGGCGGCGGCCTGGGCCTGGCGCGCCCCGCCGCGGCTCGCGGGCTGCCAGGTCTGCGAGGCCGTCGCGCCCCGTGTCGACGCCTACCTCGACCTGCTCGCCGAGTCGGCGGCCGACAGCGAGATCGGCCAGGCCGCCCGGCGCCCCGACCGCGGGGTGTGCAGCGCCCATCTGCGGCGTGGCCTCCGGCGGCGACGCAGCCGCACCGCCGCTGGCCGCCTCGCCGAGCTGCATCGTCAGGTCGCCGAGCCGCTGCGCGACGAGCTCGAGGCCTACCGGCGGGCCCTGCGCGATCCCGCGCTCGACCTCGACGACCGCCTCGTCGCGTCGTGGCGACGCGCGTGGGCGTGGGCGCACGGCACCGCGCCGCCGCGCTGACCCCCCTGGGCCGGTCGCGCCGTGGGCCGGTCGCGCTGTGGGCCGGTCGCGCTGTGGGCCGGCCGCGCCACGCCGCGGCCGCGCGGACCGGTGCGGAGCCGTTAGGGTCGTCGGCCGACGAAGGGAGCCACCATGGACATGACGTACCTGGGCCGCAGCGGACTCGTCGTCAGCGAGCTCTGCCTCGGCACGATGACCTTCGGCGGGGCCGCCGACAAGGACGAGTCCTACGAGATCGTCGAGGCCTTCCGCGAGGCTGGGGGCACGTTCTTCGACACCGCCGACGTCTACACCGGCGGGGCCAGCGAGCGCGTCCTCGGCGAGATCATCGGCAGCTACCGCGACGAGGTCGTCATCGCGACGAAGGCCTACGGGGGCACCGGCGACGGGCCCAACGACCGCTCGGCGAGCCGCCGTCACCTCGTCAAGGCCGTCGAGGACAGCCTGCGCCGTCTCGCCACCGACTACGTCGACCTCTACCAGATCCACGCCTTCGACCCGACGACCCCGCTCGAGGAGACCCTCGCCACGCTCGAGGACCTCGTGCGGCAGGGCAAGGTCCTCCACGTCGGGGTGTCGAACTTCGCGGGCTGGCAGATCGAGCGCGCCTGCCGCGTCCAGGAGCGCCGCGGCTTCGACGGCCTCGTGAGCCTGCAGCCGCAGTACTCGCTCGTCGAGCGCCAGGTCGAGTTCGAGACGCTGCCGGCGGCCCGCGCCAACGGCCTCGGCGTCCTCGCGTGGTCACCGCTGGCTGCGGGCTTCCTCACCGGCAAGTACGCGCGCGGCGACGAGGCCGAGGGCAAGGGCCGCTTCGCGCAGTTCATCGACGCGATGGGGGAGCGGGGCTGGGCCACCCTCGACGTCGTGCGCGAGCTCGCCGAGGCCCACGGCGTCGCGCCCGCCTCGATCGCCCTGGCCTGGCTGCGCCGTGACGAGGACGTCGTGCCGATCATCGGGGCCACGCGTGCCGACCAGCTCGACGCGAGCCTCGCGTCGACCGAGGTCGTCCTCTCCGACGACGAGCTCGAGCGGCTCACCGCCGTCAGCGAGCCCGACCGGGGCTACCCCTGGGACTTCGGCGTCGTCGGGGGTCGGCCATCCCGGACGCTGCGCCACCCCTAGCGCGCTGAGGGCTCAGTCGGCCAGGGACCGCACCTGGCCGGGTGAGAGCCACAGGCCGAGGTCACCGACGTGCAGGGCGGCCCACGTCGCCTCGTCCCACGAGGCGCCGAGCACGCTGGCCTCCACGGCGATGTAGGGCTGGCCGTCGGGCAGGGCGTGGGTGAGGTCGTCCTCGTCGGTGAAGACCGGCACGACACGACGCTGATCGTGCTCGACGGTCAGCGGCGTGCGGGTCGGGCCCCGCCCCCGCTCGACGGGCACGTAGAGGCGCGTGGCAGCGAGCGCCCGGAGGGCCTCGTCGAGCCGGGAGGCGTCGTGGCGGGCGGCCCGCAGCAGGCCGGCGAGGTCGGCGGCCATCAGACGTTGAAGCGGATGTGGAGGACGTCGCCGTCGGCGACGACGTAGTCCTTACCCTCGACGCGCAGCCTGCCGGCGTCGCGGGCCCCGGCCTCCCCGCCGAGGGCGACGTAGTCGTCGTAGGCGACGACCTCGGCGCGGATGAAGCCGCGTTGCATGTCGCTGTGGATGCGCCCGGCGGCCTGTGGCGCGGTCTGCCCCGCGCGGATCGTCCAGGCGCGGGCCTCGGTCGGCCCGGCGGTGAAGAACGTGCGCAGCCCGAGCAGGCGGTAGGCGCTGGTCACGAGGCGGTCGAGCCCGGAGCGGTCGAGGTCGAGGGCGGCGAGGAACTCGGTGCGCTCGTCGGCGTCGAGCTCGGCGATCTGCGCCTCGGCCTCGGCGGCGAGGACGACGACCTCGGCGCTCTCGCCGGCGGCGGCCTCGCGCACCGGCCCGACGAGGTCGGCCTCGCCGTCGGGCAGGTCGGCCTCGCCGACGTTGGCGACGTAGAGCATCGGCTTGGCGGTCAGCAGCCCGAGCTCGGCGCTCACCCGGGCGACGTCGGCGTCGGCGCCGGGCAGGGCGCGCACCGGCCGTCCCGCGTCGACGTGGGCGCGCAGCTCGGCGAGGACGTCGGCGCGCGACTTCGCCTCGCGGTCGCCGGTGCGCGCGGCGCGGGTCGCGCGGTCCGCGGCGCGCTCGAGCGTCTCGGCGTCCTTGAGCAGCAGCTCGGTGGCCACGACCGCGAGGTCGCGTGCGGGGTCGACGTCGCCGTCGACGTGGACGACGTCGGGGTCGCGGAAGCAGCGCACGACGTGGCAGACGGCGTCGACCTCGCGGATGTGGGAGAGGAAGCGGTTGCCGAGACCCTCCCCGCGGCTCGCGCCGGCGACGAGCCCGGCGATGTCGTGGAGCTCGAGGGCGGTCGGGGTGACCTTGCGCGAGCCGGCGAGGCGGGCGACCTCGTCGAGACGCGGGTCGGCGATGGGCACGACGCCGACGTTGGGCTCGATCGTCGCGAAGGGGTAGTTCGCGGCCTCGGCCCCCACGGCGGACACGGCGTTGAAGAGCGTGGACTTGCCGACGTTGGGCAGCCCGACGATGCCGACCTCAAGGCTCACGGGACGTCGATCCTCGTTCGGGGGTTGCGCGGGCAGACCCCCGAGGATGCCCGCTCCCTCCGCGCGTCGCCAACCCCGCCGTGGCGGGCCCGCTGGCCGGCCGCGCGCTAGGGTCGCGGGGCATGCACACCGAGATCGTGGGTCCCGAGGGCGCGCCCGACGTCGTCTGCCTGCACGGCGGCATCGGCGCCGGGCGCTACCACTGGTCGCGGCAGGTCGACGCCCTCGCCGCCGAGCACCGCGTGCACCTGCCGGACCTGCCCGGCCACGGGCACACGCCGGTGCCCGAGGGGGTGGCCTACGACCGCGACGTCCTCGCCGAGGCGCTCGAGACCTACCTCAGCAAGCTCGACGACAGCGCGCACGTCCTCGGCTTCTCGATGGGCGGGCACACCGCCCTGCACCTCGCGGCCCGCCGCCCCGACCTCTTCGCCTCGCTGGGGCTCGTCGGCGTGGCCACCGCCGAGCACGCCGGGCTGCGCCGCTGGCGCGAGGGCTTCGACCCCGACCGCCTCGAGGCCGCCTACCCGGCGTGGACGCGCGCCCTCGCGCGCCTGCACGCCCCGCTGGGTCCGGAGGCCTGGCGGGAGGTCTGCCGGCGCGACGCGGGGGGCGCGCTCGACGTCACCGCCGACCTCGCCGCCCTGGCGGGGCTCGACTGCCCCACGCTGCTCGTGCGCGGCGACCGGGACCCGGTGGCCACCCCCGAGCAGTACGCCGAGCTGCGCGCGCTGTGGCCGCACGCCGACGAGCTCGTCGTGCCCGCCGGTCGCCACGACGTCCAGCTCACCCGCCACGCGCTCGTGCGCCCCGCCCTGCTCGACTTCCTCGACCGTGCCACACGCGCCCGCACGAAGGAGGCCTAGCCGTGGACGTCGTCCGCTATACGCAGGCTGCCCCGCTGCTGCGTCGCCCCGTCCTCGTCGCGGCGTTCCGCGGGTGGAACGACGCCGGGGAGTGCGCCTCGGCCGCGCTCGACGCCCTCGCCGTCGAGCTCGAGGCGGTGCCCTTCGCCGAGATCGACGGTGAGGAGTTCTACGACTTCCAGGTCGCCCGCCCCCTCATCCACGAGGGCCCCGACGGGGCGCGGGCGCTCGAGTGGCCGGAGAACCGGTTGCGCTGGGCGAGCCTGCCGGGCACCGACCGCGACGTCGTGCTGCTCGACGGCACCGAGCCGAACCTGCGCTGGCGGACCTTCTCCCGCGCGGTCCTCGGCATCGCCGAGCGCCTCGGCGTCGAGCTCGTCGTCACCGTCGGGGCGCTGCAGGTCGACGTGCCGCACACCCGTCCGACGCCGCTGACCGGCTCGGCCACCGACCCCGCGCTCCTCGAGCGCCTCGGGGTGACCACGAGCGACTACGAAGGCCCGACGGGGATCACCGGCGTGCTCCACCACGCCGTGGCCGAGGCCGGCCTCGCGGGGCTGTCGCTGTGGGCGGGGGTGCCGCACTACCTCGCGGGGGCGAGCTTCGCCGCGGGTACCCTCGCCCTGGCCGAGGCCATCGTCGCCCTCCTCGACGCCGACGTCTCCCTCGACGAGCTCGCGCGGGACGCGATCACCCAGCGCGAGGAGATCGGCGAGCTCGTCGCCGACGACGAGGAGCTCGCGAGCTATGTCAGCGAGCTCGAGGAGCGCATCGACGCCGCCGCCGACGCCCTCGCCTTCCCCGACACCGCCGAGCTGCCCGACTCGAGCGTCTCCGGCGACGAGCTCGCCGCCGAGCTCGAGCGCTACCTGCGCGACCGCGACCGCTGAGGCCGGCGGCGGCGATCAGCCGCCGAGGCGCTCGCGGACGAGGGCGTTGACGGCCTTGCCGTCGGCCTTGCCCTTGACCCGCGGCATGACCGCGCCCATGACCGTGCCGATGTCACCGGGCCCCGACGCCCCGGTCTCGGCGATCGCCTCGTCGACGATCGCGCCGAGCTCATCGGCGTCGAGCTGCGCCGGCAGGTAGGACCGCAGGACCTCGAGCTCGCGGCGCTCCTTGCCGGCGAGGTCCTCGCGTCCGGCCTCCTCATAGGCCTCGGCGGCCTCGGCGCGGCGCTTGGCCTCGCGTCCGAGGAGCTCGAGCATCTCCTCGTCGGACAGGTCGGCGCCGTGGCCCGCCTCGGCGCGGAGGTTCTTCATCGCCGCGAGCACGAGGCGCAGCGTCGCCGTCGTCTCGGCGTCGCGCGCCTTCATCGCGGTCTTGAGGTCGGTCTCGATCCGTGTCGCCAGGCTCATGGGCGCCAGGCTACCGTCTGCCCGACGACGGCCGGCGCGGGCGCGCGGCCGGGGACCCGACCGCTCAGCGCCAGGTCCAGCGGAAGTTCACCGAGAAGTTCACGAGGGCACCGCAGGCGATGCCGGCGAGCTGGGCGACCCGGTAGTCGACGAGGCGCTCGGCACCGGTGGCCACCGCGACGGTGACGAGCAGGCCCGCGAGGGCGACGAGGTTGAACTGGGCGAAGCGGCGGCGCGACAGGCGCCGCAGGTGGAAGGTCCACAGCTCGTTGCCGAGGTAGTTCGCCACGATCGCCGCCTCGGTGGCCAGCGCCGAGGACAGGACGAAGGCGACGCCGAGGCCGCCGTGGACGACCTCGAGGACCGCGAGGTTGACGAGGACGCCGAGGCCGCCGACGACGGCGAAGCGCAGGCCCGCCGCCGGCCACGGCGGCTTGGCGCGCGGCGGCGGTGCGGCCTCGTCGGGCTGGCCGGCCACCGCGCCCCCCGTCGTCGCTCAGGAGGCCGCGACCGGGGCGAGCAGCGCGTCGAAGCGCTCGAGGGCCGCGGGGTCGATGTCGAGCTCGGCGGCGGCGACGTTGTCGTCGACGTGGGCGGTCCTCGTCGCGCCGACGATGACGCTCGACACCCCCGGCTGGCGCAGGCACCAGCGCAGCGCGAGCTGGCTCAG
>JAWOAS010000164.1:0-3797 GCA_046498405.1 Egibacteraceae bacterium | reverse complement strand
CGCCAACGGCGCGCTGGCCGCCACCGACCTCGCGCTTCCTCAAGGAGGTGCCCGCCGAGCTCGTCGAGGTCCGCGAGGCCGCCGGCGCCGCCCGCCGTGGCGGGGGCGCGGGGCCGGGCGGCGCGGGCGCGGGGCCGGGCGGCGCGGGCGCCGGCGGTCGCCGGCGGGGCGGTGCGCGGCTCGGCGCGGGGCCCCGGGAGGACGACGGCGGGGACATCGCCGCCGGCGACCGCATCCTCCACCCGCAGTTCGGTGCCGGCGTCGTCGTCGAGATCACCGGCGCCCCCGGCAAGGAGGAGGCCGTCGTGCGCTTCGAGGAGTCGGGGACCAAGCGCATGCTGCTCGCCTACGCCCCGCTCGTGCGCGGCTAGGGGCCCGGCGATGACCTCCACGCCGTGGTGGCAGCGGGCGGTCCTCTACCAGGTCTACCCGCGCTCGTTCGCCGACGGCAACGGCGATGGGGTCGGTGACCTCGCGGGGATCACGAGCCGGCTCGACCACCTCACCCGCCTCGGCGTCGACGCGGTGTGGCTCTCGCCGATCTACCCCTCGCCGATGGCCGACTTCGGCTACGACGTCGCCGACCACTGCGACGTCGACCCGCTCTTCGGCGACCTCGCCGACGCCGAGGCGCTCATCGCCGCCGCCCACGCACGCGGGCTGCGGGTCATCCTCGACTTCGTGCCCAACCACACGAGCGACCGGCATCCCTGGTTCCTCGCCTCCCGCGCCTCGCGGCGCGACCCCAAGCGCGACTGGTACGTCTGGGCCGACCCCGCCGCCGACGGCGGACCCCCGAACAACTGGCTCTCGCGCTTCGACGTCGGCCCGGCCTGGACCTACGACGAGGCCACGGGGCAGTACTACCTCCACTCGTTCCTGCCCGAGCAGCCCGACCTCAACTGGCGCCACCCCGGGGTGCGCGAGGCGATGGCCGACGTCCTGCGCTTCTGGCTCGACCGCGGCGTCGACGGCTTCCGCGTCGACGTCGCCCACCGCATCGCCAAGGACCCGAGGCTCCGCGACAACCCGCCCAACCCCGACTGGCACGAGGGGATGGCCGCCTCGGCGCGCCTGCTCGAGCGCCACACCCGCAACTGGCCCGAGCTCCACGACGTCCTGCGGGGGCTGCGCCGCGTCGTCGACGCCTACCCCGACCGCGTCCTCATCGGCGAGGTCAACCTCGACCCACCCGAGCTCATGGCCTTCTACGGCGACGGTGACGAGCTCCACCTGCCGCTGAACTTCCACACGATCGTCGGCCTGCCCTGGAAGGCCGAGGCGCTCGCCGACCTCGTCGGCAGCGTCGAGGGCCTGCTGCCCCCGCGGGCCTGGCCGACGTGGGTGCTGTCCAACCACGACAAGCCCCGCTTCCCCTCGCGCATCGGCCGGGCCCACGCCCGCGCCGGCCTCGTCTTCCTCCTGACCGTGCGCGGCACGCCCGTGCTCTACTACGGCGACGAGCTCGCCCTGCCCGACGTCGACGTGCCCGCCGAGGCCGCGCAGGACCCCTGGGAGCTCGCCAACCCCGGCAAGGGCCTCGGCCGCGACCGCTCCCGCACCCCGATGCCCTGGACCGGCGGGCCCGGCGCGGGGTTCTGCCCACCCGACGTCGCGCCGTGGCTGCCGATCGGCGAGGACCGCGCCCGGGCCCACGTCGCCGCCCAGGAGGCCGACCCCGCCTCGCCGCTCGCGCTGACCCGGGCGCTGCTCACGCTGCGTCGGCGCCACCCTGCCCTGGCCACCGGCGACCTCGAGGGCCTGCGCGCCGACGGCGGCGTCCTCGTCTACACCCGTCGCGCCGGCGCCGACCGCGTCACCGTCGCGCTCAACACCGGCCAGCGACCGGCGGCCGTCGACCTCGGCGCGGGCGCGGTGCTGCTGTCGAGCGGGCTCGACCGTGCCGGCGAGCGCCTCGACGGGCCGCTGGCGCTCGCGGTCGGCGAGGCGGTCGTCGTCGCCTGAGCGCCCTCAGCGCAGCGGGGTCTCGGCGACCTTGACGCGCGCGCCGCCGCGGCGCTTCGCGCGGTACATCGCGTCGTCGGCAGCGCGTAGGAGCGCGTCGGTCGCCCCCGCCCCCGTCGCGGTGGCCGCGCCGACGCTCGCGGCGAGGACGAGCGGGTCGTCGCCGAGACGGTGGGGGAAGGTGAGCGCGTCGAGCATGCGCGTGGCGATGACGGTCGCCTCCTGCGGGTCGTCGAGGTCCTCGCAGAGCACGACGAACTCGTCACCGCCAAAGCGCGCAACGGTGTCGGCGGGACGGACGACGCGCTCGAGGCGGGCGCCGACCTCCCGGAGGATCGCGTCGCCGACCTCATGGCCCCGCGCGTCGTTGACGTCCTTGAAGCCGTCGAGGTCGACGAACATCAGCCCGACAGTGCCGCCGGTGCGCGGCAGCCGGTCGAGGGCGGTGCGGGTGCGCTCGAGCAGGAGCGTGCGATTGGCGAGCCCGGTGAGCGGGTCGCGCACCGCCTGCTCGCGCAGCTCCGCCTCGACGGCGAGCCGACCGATGCCGCTGCCGAGGATGCTCGCCACCGACTCGAGGAAGAGGACCTCGTCGTCGGTGAAGCCACGGCGCTCGCGGGTGTGCGCGCCGAGGATCCCGAAGGTCCCGTGGGGGGTGCGCACCGGCGTGGCCAGCCCGGAGCGGACGTCGTGCGCGGCGAGGGCCTCGTCGAGGGAGAAGCGCCGCTCGGCGGGGTGGTCGGCCACGCGCACCGGCGCGCCCGTCTCGAGAGCGTACGTCGCGTGGCTGTCGCCGGCGGCCCTGACCTGCCCGACCGCGCCGGCGCTCCACCCCAACCCGGCGCGCAGCAGGAAGCCCGCGTCGTCGGGCTGGCGCTCGAGGACCTCGACGAGCGGGACGGCGAGGACCGCCGAGACGGTCCGCGTCACCTCGGCGAGGAGGGCGTCGAGGTCGGTGGCGGCCAGCGCGCCGTTGGCGAGCTCGCCCACGGCCTCCTGCTGGGCCAGGCGTGCGGTGATCGCGTCCCGGCTCGTCTTGAGCTCGTGGATGTCGCGCGCGGCGAAGGTCACGTGGGTGACCTCGCCGTCGGGCCCGAACTCCGGGATGTGCCGCGACTCGTGCCAGCGCGGGCCGTCGGGCGTCGGGAAGGGGTAGCGCACGACCTGCGGCTCGCCGGTGGCGATCGTGCGGCGCAGGGCGCCCTGCCACAGCGCGACGAGCTCCGGCGGGTCGCCGAGCTCGGTGATCCTGCGCCCGATGATGTCGCGGCGGTCGACGCCGTTGGCCTGCTCGATCGCGGCGTTGACGTAGGCGAGGCGCTCGTCGCGCCCGTAGCGGCCGATGAGGTCGGGGGAGGCCTCGGCCAGCGCGCGATACTGCTCCTCGGTGGCGTGGAGCTGCGCGCTCTTCGCGCGCGAGGCGGTGACGTCGAGGGCGGAGACGAGGCCGCCGAGGATCGCGCCGTCGGCCTCGAGCGGGGCGACGCGGATCTTGAGCACGAGCTCGCCGAAGGCGAGGTCGAAGGTCGAGGACCGGCCCTCGAGCGCGGCGGCGAAGCGGGGCTCGAGCGCGGCGGCGGTCTCCGGCGGCATCGACGCCGACGGGGTCTTGCCGCGCAGCCGGTCCGGATCGAGGCCGACGAGGTCGACCCCGCGGCCGCCGGCGATGACGAAGCGCATCTCGTCGTCGAAGAGCGCGATGCCGCCTCCGGGGAAGCTCTCGACGACGAGTCGCAGGGAGACGTCGTCGAGCAGCGCGCTGGGGTCGCGGTCGTCGATCACCGCCGCGGTCCGCCTCTCCGTCGCGCCCATCGTCCGTGCATCCTCCGCAT